>NZ_JAPZLD010000024.1:0-159541 GCF_030182635.1 Amycolatopsis ponsaeliensis | reverse complement strand
TCGATCTTCCCGACACCGTCTGGATCAACCGACCCACCGACGACACCAACCAGGAGCCCGAAACGGAAGCCGCCTAACACCCACTGGTCTCACTCACCTTGACAAATTCCGGGTCGCGCATCTGGATAGTCTTCCTCTTGGCAGGTTCTCTCTGTTGCGCTGTTCGTGGCCTAGGAGGGCTATGTTGCGCTCCGGCTCAACTTGCAACGAACGCGTGTTCAAGATGTTGCATGACTCGGGCGTACCGTGTTCTCCCGTTGATCGACGAGGCGATCGGTACTTGCGTTCTACTTAAGCCATACTCTCAGTAAGGTGGCAACGACAGCTAGGAATACACCCGTCGCAAGAGGGCTGGTCGCGGCCGCGCGAAGCCGTCGCGCGGCCGCCTCGCGAGGTGAACGGGTCCGAAACCGCGCGGCAGGCGCGAACTGCGCATGCGGTATCGCCGTTTCGCGAGCTGCGGCAGCCACCAACTCTGCAAGGTAGGCGCCAACTATTGGACGGCGCCTTCGGTCTGCCGGGTTCTCGTCGAACCACAGCAGCAGCTCACCGACCGTTGCGCCAGCCGACACCGGTTGTCCCGTAAGGCGCGCCGTGTCGCGGGTCAGGGCCCATGCCACAGCCGCGACACGTCGTCGACGATATGTCGGGCTTTTCAGCCGTCGAGCGAATACCAAGTCGAGGCCCGCCCGGGGCGTAGGCGGCGCAAGGGCGCATAGTAGCCGTGTACACCTCGCAGCAGACGCCAACAGGCGATCGCGCGGCGCCGAACTCATAATCGTCGCCAGTAGTGCCGGGATCGTCGCTATGAGTACTATGCCGTGCGGGATGTTCGGGAGTAGTGCAGGCCCCAGGCCCGGCGCGTTGAATCCGAGCGGGACAGCAATTAACGCGATGCCCCAGAGCAAGAAGGTGGACCCCTGCACCCAGATGGCTGACTGAACTCGCGATAAGTCCCGCGGGGCAACTCCAAGGTCGTCTAAGTACTCGCGTTCCTGCGGTCTCATCATCCCCGTGAGCAACAGGTACGTGACCAGTCCTGGACCGAACGAAGCCAGTCTCGCGAACATGCGCTCCCGAGCTTCGGTGAGTGCGTCCGCCTCAACCGGGTCCTCGGCCGGCCCCTGCGGCTTCGCCGGTTCCATGCCCGCGGGGCCGTTCTGAGTGTTCACATCAGACAAGTCGGCACTGGGGGGACCACTGATACAGGCTGACGCAGACAGTCGAGCTTGCGCTCTCTGGCGCCCTATGCCCCGTCGTCCACGCCGCGTGCCAGGCCGCCAACGCCGGCGACGTCGGCGAGCCAGAGTCACCTCCGCTCTGGCTGGGATGCCGCCACTCGCTACCGTCGTCTCCGGCTCGCCAGATCTCGAACCGGGCAGCCAGTACCTGCTCGTCCGAGGCTGGATCCGGCCAAAAAGTCGCCCCCGGCAGCCACCGGGAAAGCCTCCTGCTGCGCCTGGACGTGCACACCGACCCGGACGATCCGGAGTCGCTGACCATCACCCGCAGGTTCCCCGAGTCCGGGCATCAGCGCTCGCCGTCGCGGGAGCAGTTCGCCGCGTTCGGCTGGCGGTACCTGCCAGCCACGCGGTCGGCGAGCTCAAGCCAGCTGGAAGGCCCGAACAGTGCCTGGCAGGCGCTGCTGTCGGCTGTCGAGCTGGGGGAGGCGAGCGCTAGCCTGTCCGGTCTGCTGCAACAGTTCAACACCACGCTGGAAAGCAGCGCCACCCTGGAAGAGCTCCGGCAGAAGATCGCGGGCCACCTGTCCAAGTCGATGCCCGCCGAGGTGACCGCGAGAGACCTCGTAGTGCGCACCACCGCGGACCCGGCGGTGTCAGCGCTTGAGAATGTGTCGCTGTTCTTCGACCGCGCCGGCCGACACGTCCCGGTCGCCGAGCAGTCCGACGGGCTGCGCCAGCTGATGATGATGACCCTGTTCGACCTGGCCCAGGGGGCGGCGAACATCGTGGCCATCGACGAGCCGGAGCTCCACCTGCACCCAGCGAGCCAGCGCACGATGGCCGAGCTGCTGCAGGGCTCGGCGAACCAGAAGATCGTGGTCACGCACTCGCCGTACATCGTGCACCAGTTCGACCCGTCGCACGTTATCGCGATGACCCCGGACGGCGCCTGCCACCAGGTCCCGGCCGGCAACCGCAACGCGGTCGAGAAGGTTCTGGCGCACTGGTGGTCGCCGCGGCTGCTGGAGGTGCTGACCGCCCGCTACGCGCTGGTAGTGGAAGGGGTCTCGGACCGGGTTTTCGTCGAGGCCGCCGCGGCCGCGATGGGGATCAGCTTGAACCGAATCGGCGCGGTGGTGTTCGAGCTCGACGGAGCCCATAAGTTCCCGCACGTGCTCAAGCTGCTGGGTGCTGACGGGTTCGGGATCCCGATGCTCGGCCTGGTCGACGACGCCGAAAAGGGAGGCTGGTACCCGGGGTTCGGCGGCAGCCCCAGGAAGGCGGTCAGCAAGGGTCTGTGGGTGTCGACGCCTGACCTGGAGGGCGAGTACTGCTCCGGCTTGGGCGGCCCGGTGGTGGCGGAGATCCTGGTGAAAGCAGGTGTGTGCCGGGAGCAGGGTGTGCTGCAGGCGTGTGAGGTGAGCAGCTACGCCGAGGTGACGCCGGACGCGCTGGCGAAGTTCTGCCGAGGGGACGGGAAGAAGGTGCCGGCGGCGGTCGCGGTCGCCGGGGCGCTCACCGGTGAGAACGTGGCGAGCGTCCCGAGCATCTATGGGATGCTGGACCGGCTGAGGACGGGCGCGCTGTGACAGCGACGGCCCTCGCGGTCGATCCGCAGCTGGCGATCGCGACCAGCGAGCGCGACAACCTGCTGGTGGTCGCCCCGCCGGGGTGCGGCAAGACCGAGATCCTGGCCAAGCGCGCCGCGTTCCTGGTTGCGGGGTTGAAGCCGGGACAGAGGATCCTCGCGTTGACGTTCTCGAACCGGGCCCAGCAGAACCTGCGGGAGCGGTTGAATCGGGAACTGGGGGCCGCGCGGTGCCGCCGGTATGTGACGGTCCGCAACTTCCATGGGCATGCCACCGAGATCCTGCGCGCCCACGCACGCACGCTCGGCATGAACCCGCAGTTCGCGCAGCCCGGCAAGCAGTCGCTGAAGTCGGCGATCGCGCCGCACGTAGCTGGTATGGCGCGTGGCCCGGCATTCGACTTCGCCAAGGAGATCGAGGGCGCGTTGAGCGCGGCGAAGCAGCAGCCGCGTGACGACCACGAGGTTCTCGTCGCGATGGCGAACGCGGGCGCCGCCAGCGCGGCGCTCGATGTTGAGCGGGAGCGGCAGCGCAGCGGGCTGCTGCACTACGACGACCTGCTGCGGCACGCCCAGCGGCTACTTCGGGTGAAGGCGGTGGCAAACCTCTACCAGCAGCACTACGGGGCGCTGCTCCTTGATGAGTTCCAGGATCTGACCCCGCAGCAGCTCGACATCGCCCTGCGGTCGGTCGCTGGCCGTCGTACGTTCGTCGGCGACCCGCTGCAGGGCATCTACAGCTTCGCCGGAGCTCGTCCTGATCTGGTGGAGGCGGAGCTGCGGACGTTGTGCGGGGAGCCGCTGCGGCTGACGACTTCGTACCGGTCGTCGCCGGCGGTCCTGGCCGTGGTCAACCCCGTGGCCGAGCGGATGGGCGGCCCGCCGCTGACCGCGGCCTATCCGGACCGGTGGTGTGAGGGTGGCGCGTCGTGCGCGGTCGGCAGATTTGCCACTGAGGATCTGGAGCCGCAGTGGATCGCCGAGAGCGCGCGCAGCATCCTGGCCCGGGATCCGGCGGCGACGATCGGTGTCATCTCCCGGTCGGCGTTCCGCCGTAGGAACGTCGATGCGGTCTTCGCGGAGGCGGATGTGCCCTCGAGCCAGTGGGACGTGGCCGTGGAGAACCCGCAGGTCGTGGATCTTCTGCGGATGGTGGCCAAGGGCCTGCCCAGCACAGCGCTGGTCACTGATCTGGAGATGCGGGCGCTGGCCGCGGTGCCGGCTGCCGATCCTGACACCCGGCAGGACGTGGTGGCCGCGGTCGACCAGCTGAAGGTGTTCGCGGCGGCGACCGGCTCGATCGCGGAGGCGTTCGCGCGGCTGCCGGTGCGCGATCCAAGCGCTGCGATCGGACCGGGTGTGCATCTGCTGTCGGCGCATACCGGGAAGGGGCAGCAGTTCGACTGGGTGTTCGTTCCCGGGTTTGAAGATGGCCACATCCCGGACTTCCGGGCGAAGGCGAGTGACGAACTCCGCGAGGAGCTCCGGGTACTGATAGTGATGCTGTCGCGGGCCCAGCACGCGGTGGTGCTGACATCGGCCACCCAGCGTGTGGCGGGGAGTGGGAACTTGTATGACCCTGGTGTGAGCATGTGGTGGGATTCGGTGACGTCAGCGTGCGAAATGTCGTGGCAGCACTTGCAGGCGCACATCAGCCGGTTCGTCCGGCCGCCGACCATGTGACGCCTGGGGGTCAGAGCTCGCTGGCGGGGCCAGCAGATCGCGCTTGAGTTCGTTCGCGATGGCCGCAAACGGCGCCGACGCCACCTCCGGATCGCGCGTCCCGACCGAACTCGGCGACGACGTCCTGCGCGGCTTGATTGCCGTGCGAATCCTGGGCCGCCATCGCGACACGATCTGGCCTTCGGCGGCCTGGCGTGGCTCGGCGTCGACCCGGTTCGTCGAAGTCGTCACCAAAACCTCTCGCCCTTGAACCCCGCCGACGGCGAAGACGAGCGCAGAGCACGCGCGGGCGAGTTTCAGGTCCGGGGTTGCCTCGAGTCCTACTGTAGCCACTTGTCGAAGGCGAACTTCAGTGCCTGCCGCGCCAACTCTTCTTCGATGACGCGTTGAACACCGCCGGACGATTGCGGCGGCGTCTGATTGATCACGGGCGTGCCAGTCCACCAGATCGGGGTGCCGCCGGGAAGCGCCATGAGGCCCCCGAAACGCATGTCCCCGACGAACCAAGCCAGCCCTCGGCCGTCCGTCATGCCTAGCCAAGCGTCGTCGGGGACTGCCGATAGGAAGGCCACGGCGTCCGCGCCCGCGGGGTCGAGCAGGAGCACCCGACGTCGCGCTTGACCGGCGACGGCCTCCATCCGGCACGGCCATACCTGCCACCGGCCGCTGAGCACCGGCGTTGTCATTTCCCGCAGAATCTTCTCCGTGGCCTTCGCACTGGCAGCGGACGACTTGCCCGCTGCGCTGGACAGAAGAAACGCCCCTGCAAGGCCGATGAACCAGACCCAAGCAGTTTGGGTGGCCACAGCTATGACGATCGTCAGCACGAAGAGGACTCCGAAACCACGTTCTCAGCCGACTTGCTGTTGGTCACCGCCTTCGCGGCCTCCTGGAGCGCCTTGTCGACCTCCCCTTGGATCTTGGGAGTCATCGCCAAGGCCGGTTTCGGCGACAACTGATATCCGAAATCTTCGGCCAGCACAAAAGCCCCCTATGCCGCGGTGTGTCGATCTCGCATTATAAAGCCACTCCGGCTTCCGGATCCGTTGATGCCAGAAGCTTCTGAGCTGCGGGGATGGGGGCGATGCGACGGTGCCGAGTGATGTCGGGCAAGGTCGTCTTGCTCGGTCGCCGGGTGACCTGCGAGAGCTGCGTTGCGGGGTCGCGAAATCGTCACTCCGTCGTCGCGATGGCCGCTGGATCCCCGGCCTCGGGCCGGATTGCTCCCCGAGACCTTCGCTGACCAGAGCCGATAGCACGTTCGAGTGAGTCGGTGCTTGCTCCACGCCGGGGCAAGGCTGTGGGCCAGGAACGGCGCGAACAGCGGTCCAGACGCTGGCTCGGATCTTGTCATCCGAGCGAAGGAGCCGGCCATGGCCAGCCGATCCACTGTGAACAGCCCGTTGACGATGCTGCAGGCCCACTTCCGGCAACTCCGCGTCGTGGCGCGGTTCGACCAGGCCCTGCGTGGGTGGTCCACCGAGGACCCCGTGTTGTCGGCGATCACGTCCCATCGGGTGCTGGTCGACGTCCTGGCGGACCGTGATTACGCCCGCCACGACGAGGTGCTGCACGCTCTCCTGGCGCGGGCGGCGTCGCCGGTTGGCGCGGGAGTCATCGCTACCGAGGTCGTGATGAATGCGATGCTGCCAGCTGTCCCGGGCATTGTCGGACGCGTCGTTCGTGCGGCACGAGCGGCGGGGAGTACGGTCGGGGTCCGGCGCGGCGTCACCGGCGGCGGCGTCTCGGCCTCTGAAGAGAGCCGTGACATCCAGGCGGCCGTCATCGGGCATCTTTGGGAGCAGACTCGCTGTTACCCGTTACGGCGGAGGCATCACGTCGCGGCAAACCTCGTGCGGGAGACCCAGCGAGCTGCGCAGCGGGACTTCGGTGTAGACCACGGCCAGGCCGCCGCGGACGTCGTCAGCATCGACGATGACGAGGCGCACCGACCGTTGGCCTCCGCGCCGAAGGAGATGGACGCCTCGGAGGAATTGCTCGAGCTGCTGTCGTGGGCGGTCGAGCAAGACCGGCTCGACGAGCACTCCGCCACGATCCTGATCACCCGCTACTTCGGCGATCCGGTCGGCCGCGACGGCGTGGCCACCGACCGCCAGATCGGCGCGCTAATCGGACTGAGTCAGCCGACGATCACCCGTCACCGCCGCCGCGCCTTCGAGCAGTTGGCCCAAGCTGCGGCGGAGTACCCAGGCCACGAGCTTCCTCGGGCCGGCTGAATCACACCGCGGCCCGGCCTGCGTGCCTTCGAGCAGGAAACCGGAACCTGCGGAGGAGGTCGTGCCGTGCTTGGTCGTCGCGGCAGCCCGGGCCGAGGATTACTTGTCGGCGTGCTGCCGGATGCGGATGTTGAGCCCGCGGTCCGAGGTGCGAATCGCCGGGCTGGCCAGCTGGTGGCATGGCTGGCCGTGCTGGCCAGCCCACTGCTGACCGTCGCTGGACTAGCGGTTCTCCAACCAGCGGGTGCGCCGCCGACGCGGGACGGTGGCGCACCCGCGCCCTCCGCGTCGCCGGAGGGCTGGGCGGAGATGTACGTGCGGGCCTGGCTCTCGGCGACCCGAGAGGACTCCGCCGAGGTGGAGGTCTTCTACCCGCCGGGGATGAAGTCGCAGCGAGCTGCCGGGACGCAGGTCCCGGTCGATACCGCGGTCGTTTCGGCGACGTCGCCGGCGCCGGGAGCTTGGTCGGTCGTGGTGGTGGCGGACGTGCTGGTGCTGCAGCGGGACGGCAAGCGCGCGGCGTCGCTGCTGTGCGCGCAGGTCGCGGTGGCCGGGACCGGCGACGCCTACGTCGCTGCTTCGCTGCCCTCACCTGTGGCTTGCCCCAGCACCCGCGGTCCCGTCGCGCTCGCCTACGACGAAGTCGCCGATCCGGCTGGTCCGATCGGGCAGTCGGTCGCAGGGTTTCTGGGCGCCTACCTGGCGGGGCAAGGCCAGCTCGACCGGTTCGTTAGCCCCGGGGCGAGCCTCGGGCTGCCGAAGCCGGCGCCGTTCGCCGCGGTGCAGGTGGCCGAGATCCGCACGCACGAGAAGTTCGAGCCGGGCCAGGCGGCGAGGCCGGTCGACGGGACGGTTGTCCACAGCCTCACCCACGCCGGGGGATGGGACGCGACCGGCCAGAACACCCCGGTCGACTACGCGCTGACGCTGGTCGCGCGGGCCGGCCGGTGGGAGATCAACCGCATCGATCCGGCGCCGCTGATCGCGGGCCGCTGAGGCCGAGGAGAACGTCTGATGATCGTGCTGGCTGCGGACGTGAAGTCCTGGATCGACACCAACCTGGCCTGGGGTGACCAGTCCGTCCGCCGGCTGATCCTGCTAGCCGCGATCGTCGGCGGGATCGGGCTGCTGATCGGCACCCGCGGGAACTTCACCCGGGCGATCAAGTACGGCGTGATCGCGGCGATCTTCCTCGGCATCCTGCTCAACCTCGACGGGGTCGCCGGCATGTTCGGCGCCTGGTTCACCCATTGACCGCCCCGAAAAGCCGCGGCGATGTCCTGGTCGGCCGCTCCTACACGCGGTCGCGGCGGTTTCCGCGGATGTTCGGGCGGATGCCCGGCCGCGACGGCGGCTATCTGCCCGGCGGCCCCTACACCCTGACCCAGGGCGCCCTGTTCCTCATCCTGCTGGTCGTGGTGTGGAAGCTGCCGCTGCTGGACTGGCTCGGTCCAGCCCGCTGGGGGCTGCCGCTGTCGGCGGTGTTCCTCCGGCGCGCCCGGATCGAGTCGCGGACGCCGCTGGGCTGGCTGGTCGGGCTCGGCGCGCACCTGCTGGCCCCGAGGGCCGGCATGCGCGGCCGTCGTCCGTACCGGCCGGCACGACCCGAACGGACCTGCACCAGTCTCTATGTGCACCTGCCGGACAACGGAGTCGAGGAGACACCGGTGTCTCCGCTGCAGCTGGTGCTGGCCCAGGCCCGGGGGCGGTGATGGAAAGCCCGGTGACCGACGTGGCCGGCAACCTGCTGTTCTGCGTCGACGGCTCGACCTGGGCGGTGTGGCGGGTGCTGCCGCACGAGAGCGCCCGCTCCACCGGCCGTCAGCTGCGCGAGCTCTACGACCGCACCGTCACGTTGATGAAGTCCCTGCGGGGCGAGGTCATGATCGCCTCGCTGTGCGAGCAGGTCCACGCCCACGCGATCGTTCGACGCTGCCTCCAGGGCATCGACCTCGATGCGAACCCGCACTGGGCGGAGACCATCCACAATGCCTGGGATCAGCTCGACACCCTCGACGTCCTCGGCCGCAGCTACTGGCTCGCCCAGCCCCTGTCCGGGCACGACTGGAAGGACGCCGCTCAGGCCATGCTCCGGGCGACGAGCGCGGCGCTCGGCGACCAGCTCGGCCTTCCCGCTCGACCGGCATCGGCAGCTGCGGTCGCGGCCGGTCGAGAGCGGGCTCGGGTGGCGGCGCAGGAGCTCGGGGGCGCGATCCCGATGCGGCCGGCGACCGAGGCCGAGCTGCTGTGGTGGCTCTGCCGCGCGCCGGTCCGCGGCATCGACGAACCGCAGCTCGACCGCGCGGCCGCGGTACACAACACGGGCGTGACCGTGCGACGGGGGAGCGGACGCGCCCGGCTCACGACCTTGCGCTCGTGCGTGTTCGATGAGGGTGGCCGCACCGACGCGCCCGCGGACCGTCAGAGCTGGGGACCGCTGGGGCTGTTAAACCGCCGGTTCGTCAAGTGCGTGACCCCACACGACGACGGCGCTATCGCCAGCTACCAGGCCTACCTCGTCTTGGCGGAGATGCCGCGCGCGTTCACCTTCCCTGGTCACGAAATCCTGGCCCGGCTGGCCGACATCGGCTTCGGCGTCGACTACGCACTGCGTATCACCGCCCGCTCGAACGAGGACGCCCGGGCGGCCAACCGCCGGCGAACCCGCGACCTGATGAGCCAGGACGAGGAACACGCCGGCGACTCCGCGGGCGTCCCGGCGGACGTCGTTTCGGCGCAGGAGGAGATCCAGCACAAGAACGCCCGTCTCGGCGCCAGCTCCACCGAGATCGACCTCGAAGTCGGCGTCGTCGCCTGCGTCTGGGGCGCTACCGCCCGCGATGCGGACGCCCGCGCGAAGTCGCTGCGACAAGCGTTCCTGGGCGGGGAGTATCGGTGGGAACGTCCGCTCGGTGGGCAGCGGCAGCTGTATCAGGCGCTGCTGCCGGGTAGCCGGACGCCGATGGTGGTGCGCGAATGCAGCCAGAACCTCCTCGCCACCGACGCCGCGATGCTGCTGCCGGTGTCGGCGACCGACTTCGGTGATCCCGCGGGCGCATTGTTTGGGCTGACCGTTGACGGCGGCGCCATCGCCCCATTCCTGCTCGACCCGACCTACGGTCCGACGCACGATTCCTCGGGCGGCATCGCCGTGATCGGTGAGCTCGGCGCCGGGAAGTCGGTCGTGCTGAAGAACGTCGCCGCGGTCGTGCGGCTGATGCTTGACGGCCGCGTCATCGTCATCGACCGGACCCGCAGCCGCGAATGGGCACCCGTCGCCGCCGCGCTGCCGGGGAACGCTCAGATCGTCGACATCATCGACCCCAGCCTCGATGACCGCCCCGCTGCGGCTGAGCTGCGGCACTCGTGCGACCCGCTTCGCGTCTTCCGCACCGCCGGGAAGTCCAGCACTGGCATCGCCGAGACCTTCTTCGCGTCCTGGCTCGACTTGGAGTCCAACTCCGCCGAGCGCGATGCCCTTGGCCGCGGCCTCGACGCCGTCAGCGGACACCCCGACGCCTCCAGTAGCCGACTTGTCGACACTCTCCGCAAGCACGGTGGACGCGACGCAGCGGCTCGTGCGCTGGCCGAGCGGCTCGAGCGGCTGCGGCGCGACCCGATCACCCGGCCGGTCTTCGATCTCGATCTCGCGCCGGTCGATCTGTTCGGCGCGGACATGGTCGTGTTCTGCACCAACGAGATCCCTCTGCCCAGCGCGCTGGAGATGAGCAACGAGCGGATGGCCGCCCGCGTCCCGCCGCGCAAGCTTTTCGGTCGCGCCTTTCATCTGCTGATCGCCGCGATCGCGAAGGAGATCTGCTTCACGCCCGGACGCTGGGGCGAGTTCATCTGCGACGAGGCCTACAACGTCACCGGCACCCCCGAAGGCCAGCAGATCGCGCTGGAGTTCGTCCGCGACGGCCGCAAGCACGGCGCCGACGCTGCCTTCGGTTCCCACGCACCGAAAGACCTCGGCGACGAGGTCCTGCGTGGCTTGATTGCGGTGCGGTTTCTCGGCCGCCACCGCGACGACGGCCTCGTCCGCAGCGGCCTGGCCTGGCTCGGCGTCGACCCCGCCGACGCCCGCTACCACGAGATCGTCACCAAAGACCTTTCGCCACTGAGCCCGGCGGGCGGCGAGGAGGAGCGTCGCGTCCGTGCGGGCGAGTTCCTCGTTCGCGATCACAGCGGACGAATCGGCAAGGTCAAGATCATGACTCAGCCGTATCGGTCGTTTTCGACGGCCGTGCTCACCACGCCGATCGTCACTCGCGGGCACTGCGATTAAGCCCCTGACGCAGGCAACCGCGCTCTCACGGCGCCTTCGGGCGCACTGCTGGGGTCCGTCTACGCGCTGTGTACTTCGGCGTACGCGGGGAACCGGTCGGTTGTAAACGACACGACGGGCCCACCACTGCGGCCTGCCGACACAGTGGCCATCTCGAGGTAGGTCGGCGGCTCGGCTTCCCGTTCCCACTCGTAGACGGTGACCCGCAGCGTGTTACAGGCGCGGCCCAGCATCACGGCGAGAGGGAAAGGGACTCGCATGAACAGGTGCACCGGTCGGTTGCCCGCGATCTCGCCCATGCGTCGGCGCAGTTCAGTGACGAGTGCGGGGGCCGCGTCGGCGGGGATGAGTTCTCGTTGCGCCACGGCGATCTCGACCGCGTGAGCGTAGGGCTGGCTCTTGACATATCGGCGGAAGTCTTTGTTGGGCGGTGCGGGTACGAGATCGAGATACACGGCGACGGGCCCCTCCGGAGGACCGTCGAGGGGAATCGCGCTCTGCACAAGCGGAACGGTCCGGGTTTCGGCTCCCGTCCACTCGTTTCCGTCCTGGTCGGTGACCGTGACCCTCAACCCGGTCGTGGTCGGTAACGCGGCCCCGAGAGCGAACGCCATGCTCAGGTGTGCGCCGCCAGTGATGTGCAGGTGCTGAACGCCGGCCGACTGCACGATGCGGGGCAGGTCGCCGAGGAACGGCGCGAAGTCTTTCCAAGCCTCGGCGGGCGGCACGCTGGTACCGGGCAGAGGCGGGCGGCTCCGGGGCGCGAGCGGTACCTTCCGGGTACCCAGGGCCGGGGTCCGGGTTTGGATGTCTAGATGCAGCCGATCATCGACGGCCGCGCGGCGGACGCGGCGGATCGCCATCTCGCCGGCCAGACGAGCGAGCCCATCGTGGTCGCACACCGGGAACTGGTCGAAGTCGCTAAGCGTGGCGATTTCCTGAGGGAGCAAACGGTCAGGGGCGCCGTAGTCCAGCCGGCCGTCTGGACCGGTGACGGTGTTGCCGATGGCGAAGGTGAAGGCTGGGTCGCCTTCCAGACGAAGAAGTTCCGGTAGTTCCAACTCGCGGACGTAGCTCGAGTGCGCCATGTCGTCCGTGACGAGGAGGACAGCTCCGGACAGACCTGATGCGAGGGCTTCTTGCAGTCGCCGCTGAAAGCGGCCGGGTGGCAGGTGAGTCTGGTCATGCCACACGGGGACGCCGTAGGCGCGGAGCACCCATGCGGCGCGGTCGGCCAGCTCGTCTCCGTCCGAGTGTCGGTAGCTGAGGAAGATCGGGTCCAGATCGTGGACTTGGGACATCTGCAGTCTCCTGTGCAGGGCTGGGGCAGATCCAGGGGCGGCCGCCGGCGGGAAGTGCCGTGTGGGCTTTCTAGTTCTGCTCGGCGAAGACCGGGCTCGGGGTGAGTTCGGCGGCGATGGTGAGGAGGCGTTCGTCGCGGACCGAGCGGTCGGGGAAGGCATCGAGGACGGCGGCCGGCACCAGGCGCTGGGTGATGTCGGAGCTGGTGAAGCCGGCACGGGAACCGTTCGGGCCGGTCAGCTCTACGAGTTTCTCGATGGTGTCCGGGCGGAGGCCCAGTCCTTGCAGTGCGCCGGCGAGGAGGGCTCGGCGCTGCTCGGTGTCCGGCCGGGTGAAGGTGAACGTCGCGGCCGCTCGGCGCATGATGGCCGGGTCGAGAGCGCCAGGGCGGTTGGTGCACAAGACCACCAGGACCGGCAGGCCTGCTCCGGCGAGGCTGTCGACTCCGGCGAGGAAGGCATCGACGCCGGCGCGGTCCTCGTGGTGCATCTGCTGTGCTTCTCGAGATTGGACCAGCGCGTCGGCTTCGTCCACGACGAACACGAGCACCCGCCGGGCTCGGTCGCCGGTCCGGGCGGCGGCGGCCTGCGCCTTGAGGTGGGTGAAGGCGTCGCCGATGAGCGTTGTCATCTCCCCGACGAGACCGCTTCCGCGGGTGGACAGCTTGAGCCGGTACAGGAGCACGGGGAGGTCGAGCTGGTCGGCGAGGTCGCAGCCGAAGGACTCGGCGAGCGCGGACTTGCCCGAGCCGACGTCGCCGGCGAAGACGAACAGCGGGGCGCGGTCGGTGAACAGGTCCAGGGCGGCGAGCTCGCGGCCGGGGTGGTGGGTGGCGGCCCAGGCTTGAAGGCGGTCCGGCGTCGCGAGCAGCATCGCCTCCTTGCGGAGACGGAGTTTGACAGCGTCGAGGCCGACGAGCCGGTCGTAGCGCGCTTGCCGAACCGGTTCGGGGAGTTCGACGACGGGGTGAAAGAGGTCGTCTTGAGTGCTCATGGTGATCTCCTGGGGGTTAGTCGTCGAGGGCGACGAAGACGTCGCGGGTGACCCCGGTGCCGTTCCGGCCGTAGCCGTGGCCGGGTGTGGTGGCGCCGGTGCCGGTGCCGGTGCCGGTGCCGGTGCCGGTCGCGGGCTCGGTGCCGGTGACCCGGTTGATGGGAAGTGCGCTCTTGAAGGCGGTGCGCTTGGCCTGCGGCAGGTTGTCGAACTTGGTCGAGTAGGCGAGGAAGGAATAGAACGGCAGGCCGTCGACGGGGGCCGTCCTCGGCAGGCGGCCGGGACCGTCATCGAGAAGGTGACCACCGAGGGTGGCGCGGTAGCGGAGCCGGAGCTTCCAGAGGTTGGTGTCGGGGTCGCGGAACCCGTAGGACACCGAGTCGAGGTAGCTGTGGTTGAGCAGTTGGGCGACCTCCTCGACGTAGTCGGTGATCATCGCGGCGCTCTCAGGTTCCCCGTACAGCGCGCGCAGCTGGCGCAGGTCGGCGCCGATCTTCGCGCCGACGTACCGGGCGTCGGTGAGGGTGAAGGAAGCTGATCGAGTCATGGAGAGGGTCATGGTCATTCCCCCGGGAAGGACGGGCCGAACAGCTCGCGCCAGGCGTCGTATGCGGCGCCCTGGGTGGGAGCCGTGGCGGCCCAGCTCACCGAATCGAGAGCCGAGGCCGCGGCCTCGACGAGACGCTTCCGGTCGGCGTCGGTGTAGCTGGACGCGATGTTGTTTTCCGGGTTCACCGGGTCCCAGATCCGGATCGGGTCGCTGGTCGCGCTGATCTCGTCGGTGGCGTAGAAGTCGCCGAAGACGATCGGGGTCTGCAGGCCGGTGGTCGTGATGTAGGCCAGCACCTGTTCGAACGCGACGGGGTAGTCGTCGACCTTCAGGCCGCCGCCGTGCCACCCCGTGTCCCACAGGTGCGCGACGACGAGCTCGAGCAGGAAGCTCTTGCACCGCAGGTGCGGATCCCGGGACTTCGCCTCGCGGATCCAGGCCTTGAGCAGCCGGATGAGCTCGGGGTAGCCCGGCCCGGCGAGCTTCCGCCGGTCGCGGATGAAGCGCAGGTGCAAGGTGACGGAGGTGAGGACGCGCTGGCCTTGGCGGGTGACCAGGAAGCCCTTGTCGTCCGCTTCGCCGGAGTAGAGGACCGGCGCGACGTCGATCTTCAGCCCTGAGCCGCGCAGGGTGATCCCGACCGCGTGCTGCGAGATCACGAAGTCCTCGGCGACCTTCGTCTTGCCGTAGACCTCCTGGCAGCGCTCGCTGAGCCACTCGAGCAGCTTCGCCTCGTCGATGTCTGGATCCGCGCAGCGCAAGTACGCGGCAACGTCCGCGTCCGATCCCTCACCACGCCGCCTGCTGATCGCCGTGTGCTTGGCGGTGCTGCCCGAGGCGCGCAACTTGACCAGGTCGTAGCCCGGGTTCGCGGCGACGTGTACCTCGAGGCGGGCCTTCAGGTGATTCACCTGCTCGCGGCGCCGCTTCGCCTGTTCCCTGGCGACGTTGACCCGGTTCTCGGCGAACCGCTGCAGGACAGCATGGGTCACATGAGTCTCGTCCGACATTTGAATCTCCCTCACGTTCCGCTTCGCAGGCGCTCCCCAAGCGCCACCACGCAGCGGCTCTCGCTCGCGCCGAAGTTGCATGCACCAGATCGGTAAACAAGATCGACCTGATGGCGGACGAAGTTAGCATGTACAGATCGGGTAAACCAAAACGGGGTCCAGGTGGCGAATGAACGTCTGGTTCGGCTCTCGGGAGCTGGCGCGCACCTGCGGCAGTGACCGAGCGCGAGTGTCCGCTTACGGTAAGGAGTCGGCCCGGCTGATCCGGGTCCGGCTCGGGCAGTTGCGCGGAGTGGTCAATCTGGCCAAGATGCGCGAGTTCGCGGCAGTGCGGCTGCGCTCAGGAGTGATTGCCCAGCGGACGGTCGTGTTCATCTCGGCCGGTCACAAGGTCGAGTTGGTCGTACAGGGTGCCGACGACAGTGTGAAACTCGCTGATGAGGCAACTGTGACGTCGGTGATCGTTGTTGGCGTCCTGCCTGTCGGGCTGAAGCGCCCCGGTCAGCACTCCGATGCTTCATCCCTCGAGTACAAGGGGAGCCTTTGATGACGCCACCTGCGGGCACGTACCCCTATCGTCCCGAGACGCCGCCGCATCCGGGTGAAATCTTGAAAGAGCAACTCGATGAACAGCGGGTAAGTCAAGCTGATCTTGCGCGCCGCGCCGGCCTGTCCACGAAGCATGTCAACCAGATAGTCCAGGGAGTTGTAGCCCTGAGTCCCGACATCGCGGTGCGGCTCGAACGCGCGACCGGAATTTCTGCCGAAACCTGGAATCAGCTGGAAGCGATCTGGCAAACCCATCAAACTGCTATCGAGGACCGGCGGAATCTGGCGGGTGAAATCAGTTGGGTCAGCAAGTTTCCGCTGGCATTCCTTAAGCGAATGGGAGTGCTCCGCGACACTGATCAGTCATTGGCTAACCTGCAGCTGATACTGAGTTTTTTCGGAGTCGCTACACCTGATGTTGCAGAACGGGCTTGGCGGGAGTATCGGCTCGCATTCCGACGTTCTGAACTTGTCGAAGGCGACGGCTACTCGATCGCCACCTGGCTCAGGGTGTGTGAAGTCAGGGCGCGCGGTATCGAATGTGAACCCTTTAGTCGCGAGCGACTCATTGCGTCAATACCTCAGGTGCGGAAGTTGACGCTTCAAGAGCCTGCGTCCTGGCAAGTCGAGCTTCCGCGACTGTGTTCAACTCTTGGTATAGCGCTCGTATTCATTCCGGCACTGAAGAATACTCACCTATCGGGTGTGACGCGTTGGCTTGCGCCTGACAAAGTGATGATCGGGCTCAGTGATCGATTCAAGACCGACGATACGTTCTGGTTCTCTTTCTTCCACGAGTTGGCGCATGTCTTGCTGCACGGCAAGAGATTGACCTTTCTAGATCACGGAATAGAGCCCGGCGACATTGGCGAGGTCGACTTGTCGCCCATGTTCCTGCATGGAGACTCCAAGGTGCCAGGTGCTTCGAGTGAGTCGGAAAGGGAAGCCGACAAGTTCGCTCAAAATTCGTTGATTCCTGAGCAAAATCTACAGAAATTCCTTGACTTCCCTGCTGTGGTCACAGAGCAGGCGATCAGGATATTCGCACGCGAAATAGGCGTCGCGCCAAGTGTTGTTGTCGGACGCCTTCAGTATGAAGGCATCGTGCCTTGGTCGTTTGGGAGAAAATTGAAAACTGTCGTGCGTTTTGATGCTATGTGATGCGAATAGGGATTGGTGCTGTGCTGCAAGCGGTGTTCCTGGGATGTTGTGAGCGGGACTGCGGGCGACGGCGGCCGCACTCAAGTGGCCTTACCGGCCGTCGATTTGAGGCCGCGAGATCGCCCGGCAAGGGAAGTTGTCGACGCCTGCCGGGGATCGATTCGCCGCAGGCTGGGCGGAGAGACGAAGGGACGCCTCCCTGCGCTGACTGACGGCGTGGTCTCCGCGTGACCTGGCTACACCTCCCTCGCCGAACCTGCCTCCGCCCTGCATAGAACCGCCCCGCATGCGCCGTGTCTGAGACACGACGGCACGCTGCAGGGAGGGCTGATGAAGCTGGTAGTGGCGCTGGCGATCATCACCGCGATCGCGCTACTGAGTCCGGGGACGGCCACAGCACAGACCGCACCGAACCCGTGCGAGCCGTACCCGACCTGCCTCTGGATCCCCGACAACCAGCCGGCACCGCCGAAGCCGGATCCGGACGCGCCGCCACTGCCGCTGCAGGACAACCCCGGCCACCAGGTTCACCTCGGCGGCATCTTCAGCATCGACGACGGCTATGGCCGCGACCTCCACAACTACGACCTCTTCGCCAACCTGCCCTCGCTGCTGGACAACCCGATGCCGGCGATCTGGCTGTGGCTGGGCAACATCGGCTTCGCCGTCGGCAAGTACGCGGTCGGGTTCTCGGTCTGGTTCACCGAATGGGCCGCCTCCACCCAGGTCTTCGACTGGATCAAAGCCCCGGCCCGCGACCTCGAAGGCATCTGGCAGACCTCGGTCATCGGCGCGCTGAAGCTGCGCGAGATCGCGCTGCTCATCGCCACCTGCTACCTCGGGCTCCTGTTCGCCCGCGGCCTGACCACTCGAGCGTGGCGGGAAACCGCGTCCACCATCGCGGTCAACGTCCTCGCCATCGCGATCCTCACCCACCCCGTCGACGTCCTTATCGGCGACGACGGCGTGCTGTCCCTGTCCCGCGATCTCGGCGCCGATGTCTCCAGCGTCATCATGGGCCAGGAACCCGGCGGCACCGGCAACCCGGCCGCGCCAATCGGCCAAGCCTTCATCGACAACCTGCTCGTCACCCCGTGGGAGACGCTCAACTACGGCACCCCGATCAGCCGCGTCCAGGGCATCTCTGGTGCCTGTCAGTACTCGGTCAAGAAGGTCCTCGACGACGGGCCCTGGTCCGGCAAGGACGACAGCACCCCAGCGCGTGAGCTCGACGGCTGCCCCGGCGACTACGGCAAGTACAACGAGGTCGCTGACGGCGACCGCGCGCTCGGGGCCTGGCTGTACGCGATCGCGATGCTTCTGTTCGCGATCCTGGTGGTCTGCCTGAACACCGTGCAGGTCCTCGCTCCGTACCTGCTGCTGTTCGAAGGACTGCTGCTCGCGCTCGCGTTGGTCGCCGCGCTGGTGCCCTCGATGCAACACCAGCTCGCCTACCGCGTCAGCTCCATCGCGACCACCATCGCCAAGCTCCTGGCCGGCATGGCCTTCCTCGCCGTCATGACGGTGCTGCTGCGCACCCTCATGCTGGCCGACCTCGGCCCCCAGCTCGTCCGGTTCGCTGTCATCGACCTCGTCGTCTTCTCCGGCTTCCTGTTCCGCAAGCGCCTCGCCGCGAACCTCCAGCGCGTCCGGGGCCAGGTCAGCTCCCGGCTGCAGCGGCTGGGCCGGCCCCGGCGCGCGCCGAAGGCGTTGCCGACGCCGGTCGTTCCGGCTGGCCCGGATCGGCTGGCCCGGGCGGTCAAGGCCGGGACGTCGGCGTTCGCGGAGACCTTCGCCCCGGTCGGGCGGCTGAAGGAGCGCCTGGTCACCGCGGGCCGCGCCGGTGGGCAGGCCGGCGGGAAGGTGCTCAAGTACACGGTCGGGGCACCGGTCTCGTGGCCGCACGCCGCCCAGCGCGCGCAGACGGCGCTCACCGCGAAGGCCGGTGTCGCCAAGACGGCGCTGGCGCGCCGCGCCGACGCCGCGAAGATCTACACCGCTGCCTACGCTGGCAACCTCGGTACTGCGACGGGTGCAGGACCGGCGTGGCATACCGCCGCCACCGTGCTCACCGCGCTCGGCGGCCGCACGGACCGGCAGAAGCAGGGAACGTCGACGTACCTCGACGCCAAGATCGCCGAGGCGACGCCACCAGCAGCCGGGCACAAAACAGAGTTCACTGGCACGGACCTCGCCGTCGCAGCCCGCGGGCGCGGGTTCCTCCCGAAGCCACCGGCGCCGCAGGCCGAGACGTCGCTGCCGCCTGCGATGCTGCCACCGCCCGTGCCCTGGGCGCAGCGGCTGCGTGACCGGCTCGGCAACTCCGCGGACCGACGGTGAACCCGCTGCTTGCCCTGCGCGCCGCCGAGATCGCGCGAGAACAGCTCCGCGAGCATCCCGGCCGCTGGGGTTGCCTGGCTGTGCTGCTGCTGTTCGGGCCGCCTGCCATCTGCGTGCTGATCGTCGTCGTCCTGCTCACCACGCTCACCGGTACCGGCGACACGAGCTCGGCAGCCGCCCCGAACGGGGCCGCGGTCGCCGACATCCCGGCCGACTACCTCGCCCTCTACCGCCAAGCCGCTCAGACCTGCCCCGGGCTCGACTGGTCCATCCTCGCCGCCATCGGCAAGATCGAAACCGACCACGGCCGCTCCAAGTTGCCCGGCGTGCACAGCAGGGTAAACAGCGCCAAGGCCGGCGGACCGATGCAGTTCCTGCAGTCGACGTTCGACAGCGTCGTAGCCCACCACCCAATCCCGCCCGGCGGCGCGCACCCGCCGTCGCGATACAACCCGCACGACGCGATCTACGCCGCCGCGGCTTACCTCTGCGACTCCGGGGCCCATGACGGTCGTGACCTGCACGCCGCGATCTTCGCCTACAACCACGCCGAGTGGTACGTCCAGAAAGTGCTGGCACAAGCCCATACCTACGCGCGAGCAACCAGCCAGCAGGGTGACTGTACGTCGGTGCGGGCGCCCAGCCGCGCCGCGCAGGCCGCGATCAAGTTCGCCTGCGACCAGCGCGGCCTGCCGTACGTCTGGGGCGGCAACGGTCCCGAGTTGACTGAACTACCGAATGGCCAGACCCAGGTCAGCGGCGGGTTCGATTGCTCGGGCTTGACGAAGGCGGCGTACGCGGCAGCCGGGATCCAGATACCGCGGACGGCGCAAACCCAGTACAATGCCGGTCCCCGTGTGCCTGCCGGGCAGCCGGTCTTGGCGGGAGACCTGGTGTTCTTCGGCTCCGGGCCGAGAGCGGTGACGCATGTGGGGATCGCGATCTCGGCCGAGGAGATGGTCGATGCGCCGGATCGGGGCTTGGTGGTTCGGGTCGAGCGGATCTGGCGGTCGAACTTCGTCGGCGCGACCCGTCCGGCCGCGGTCCAGCCCAGCCGATGAACCGGGGGTCACTCCATCAGGTGGTTTCCTTCTTCCGTCGGGCGTGTCGCGGCCGCAGCGGTCGCGGATGGTTCGTTGGATCTGCCCATGCACGGATATGAGGACGTGCAATGTGACCTGTCGACGCTGGAAGTGGCCCGCGTCGGCGGTCTGCGCGAGACCACTCAGGCGTGGGAACCCTACGTCCTGGTGAATGCGGCCGGATGCGAAGTCGAACCGGTCGCGGTGTTCTTGCGGGACCTGCAAGCCGCGGGCCGTCCACATGCGACGCTCCGTTCGTATGCGCTGGATTTGTTGCGCTGGTTTCGGTTCTCTGCGGGGACGTGCTCCGCCCAGGGGTGCGGTGGATGATGACCCGCCAGTCCCCGCGATTCCAGGCCGCGATGGAACGCTCACGCGACCCGGACGGCTTCGCCCGGCTGCGCAGCTGCTGCGCGGACAACCCCGGCGCCGCACCCCTGATGACACGGCTGGCGCTCTACCGCGCCGCCACCATCATGGCCTGCAAAGGCGGCCTGGTCACCGACATCGCCGTCGGTGACTGTGTGGAGCTACTCGACACCCAAAGCCAGGTCCAGGCCAAGGGCGGCACCTGCAAAACCTACTTCTACCAGCTGCTCCACGACGCCCAGATCTTCCCACCCGAAGCACCGGCAACCGTCCGCGCGTTCCGGTCGAGCACCGGCCAGCTCAGCGTCGAGGAACTCGTCGACCGCTACCACCTCGCCTGCCGGCCGATCCGCGACCTGATCGTCGAGTACCTGCGCGAACGGCAGCCCGTCGTCGACTACACCACCCTCAACGACCTCGCCAGTCACCTCGCCAACAGTTTCTGGCGCGACCTGGAGTGCCACCATCCCGGCATCGACTCCCTGAACCTGACGTCTGACGTCACGCACGCCTGGAAGCAGCGCAACCGGATCAAGACCACCACCACGGTCGACCCGCAGACCGGAAGCCGACGACCGTCGAGGCCCCGCGGGTCAACGCCGTGAACCGGCTGCTCGCCGTCCGCGCCTTCTACCTCGACATCAACCAGTGGGCACTGCAAGACCCGGCCCGCTGGGGCCCGTGGTCCGCGCCGTGTCCGATCAGCGCCGCCGACGTCAACCGCTGGAAGCACCGCCAACACGTCAAGGCGCGCATGAACCAGCGCACCCGGGAACGACTACCCGTGCTGCCTGCCCTCGTCCGGACGGTCGAACAACGCCGCTGCGACGCCACCGAACGCCTCCAGGCCGCGCACGCCACCGAACCCGGCGACACCTTCACCGCCGCCGGCGCCGACTATCGCCGACCGATCATGCCCAACGCCGGCGGCACCCGGATCTGGGCCGAGGACCTCGCCACCGGCGCCCGCCACAACCTGACCTTCGAAGAACACGAGGCGTTCTGGGCCTGGGCTACCATCGAAGTGCCGCGACACACCGGAATCCGCATCGAAGAGCTACTCGAGCTCACTCATCACAGCGTCGTCCAATATCGGCTGCCCACCACCGGCGAACTCGTCCCGCTCCTGCAGATCGCGCCCTCCAAAACCGACGCCGAACGCCTGCTGCTCATCAGCCCCGAACTCGCCGACGTCCTCGCCGCGATCATCTGCCGCGTCCGCGACCCCGAAACCGGCAGCATCCCCGCCACGCCGGCCTACGACACCCATGAACGCGAATGGCTTCCGTCCCTGCCGCTGCTGTTCCAGCGACGCTACGGCGCCGAAAACCGCGCCATACCCCGCCGCGGGATCGAGAACGCCCTCGACGCGGCCCTCGCCGCCGCCAACCTCACCGGCCCCGACGGGACACTGCTGGACTTCACCCCACACGACTTCCGGCGCCTGTTCGTCACCGACGCCGTCATGAGCGGCCTGCCCCCTCACATCGCCCAGATCATCTGCGGCCACCGCGACATCAACACCACCCTCGGCTACAAGGCGATCTACCCCGAAGAAGCCATCGAAGCCCACCGCGCCTGGATCGCCCGCCGCCGCACCACCCGCCCCAGCGAGGAATACCGCACCCCCACCAACGAGGAATGGGACGAATTCCTCGGCCACTTCCAACGCCGCAAAGTCTCCCTCGGCACCTGCGGACGCGCATACCACACCCCTTGCAGTCACGAACATGCCTGCGTCCGCTGCCCCATGCTCCGCCCCGACCCCGCACAACGTCCCAGACTCGTCGAACTCCGCGACAACCTGCACGACCGCATCGCCGAAGCGCACGACCACGGCTGGCTCGGCGACATCGAAGGACTCACCATCAGCCTCGCCGCAGCCAACGACAAACTCGCCGCCCTCGACAAACTCGCCACCCGCCGGAACACCGTCCACCTCGGCATGCCCAGCCTGAACGACCTGGGCGCGTTTCAGACGTCGACACCGCAGTAACGGGACGGCCCATTCACGGCTGCGACCGTGGGACCCGACAGGCATGTCGAAAGTCGATCACCAGATGGGCCAACTCGTGAGATGCTCACGAAATGCCCCGCTACGACCACTTCGTCGAGGAACTGCTCGGCTTCCTGCTGGCACGCCTGGACGAACCCGGCTTTGCGCGGCTTGTCACCCATGAACCCCAGCGGATGACGGCCGCCTACTTCGAAGGCGGCGGCGGCCGCGCGGAGACACGAACAGTGTCCTTCACCGGCTGCGTCACATGCTCGCAGATTCCGCCTTGCACACTCTTCCGCTCCCACGGCCACATCGACGTCCCTGCATGGCCCTGTCTGCCCGTCCGGGAGCTGGCGCTGAGCTTCGCCAACGCCCCTTACTACCGCGACGAATGGCGGCCCGAGTTCACCGTCGTCGCATCGGGGCAACTGGTCCACCAACCCGATCAAGATCAACTGTCCTAGTTCAGAGAACCGGCCAGCGGCGATCGAGGGTTCGACTGCTCCGGGCTGACCAAGGCGGCGTACGCTTCGGCCGGGATCGATCTGCCACGTACGGCGCAGACCCAGTATGTCGCGGGCCCACGAGTGGGACTGATCGACTTCAGCCGGGGGATCTCGTCTTCTTCGGAAGTAGCCCGAGCCACATCACGCACGTCGGGCTCGTCCTTTCGAATGGTTCGATGATCAACGCGCCGGACTTCGGCAAGCCCGTTCGAGTGGACACCATCGGAAAGGCGTTCGGTGCGAGCCGGCCTGCGTAGTGAATGATTCGGCGCGTCTTTGCGCCAGCCCTCTGCTTGCCTGCTGAATTCCGCTCTTCCCTCCACCGTGCCAGGGTTCTCTGGAGGCCTGCGGCTCTTTCTGTAACTGAACCGGCAGGCCGAGCGACTCCACAGCCAGACTCCTCGAGAGGAGGGTGTAGCCGCCGGTGACTTCGAGAGGGACAGGGATGAAGAAGCTCGTGATACCGGGAATCTTCGTGCTCGTGGCTGCCGTGATCACCGGCATCTTCGGCTTGGCTCAAGCGAACATCAATAAGCCGCCGCCTGCATCGCAGCCTCCCAGTCCGATTTCTACGGAGCCGCCGCGTTCTACTACGGTTCCGACGCCGGCATGCGTCAAGAGAGCAGCCATCACAACGCCGACGACCGGCGCCGAGATCGACGGAACCCAGGGTGTCAAGGTCGGCGGAACGGTCTGCGGTCTCGGAGCGGAAGAGTCAGTCTGGCTGTTCGACTTCGACCCCTATGACCAGAATTACTACCTCGTCTACGACCCCGAGGTCGGGCCACAGGCGGTGGCGAACTCGAACGACACCGAATTCGCCATGCTTGATCAGCCCATCGGCGATCCTGGGGACCAGCGCAAGAAGTACGTCATAACGGCCGTGGTCGCCCCGACTGCATGTGCCGACGAGCTGAGGAAGAAGAAACCCGACGGCGAAGGCAACTACGTCTTCCACCCGCTGCCACCGACGTGTGAGATCAAGGACCAACGGCAGATCTTCGAGAGCCAGCGATAAGTAGTAACTCGAGGGACGACACTTTGCGCATAGAAGCGCGTCGAACAACGACCTGTCTAGTCCCATGATGGGAGCAAGTTCGCAAGATCAGGTCGCCATGGGGTCGACGAGCTGGACTGGAATGATCGTTGGACCTAGCGTTGGCAGCGCGTTCGCGTCTGCCGGTCAGCAACACGCTTCCCCTGGCCAGAAGCGATTTTTCGACCTGGCTCTTAATGCCGACATGTTCCCCGGCACGCATGGCCGCCAGGCCATGCTGGGACACAGCGCGCCGAAGGCGCTCCGTCTGGGCGACGTCCTCACGAGCGGCGCGGTCTGGTGGGTGACCACCGCCGCGGTCGCGATCCTGATCGCGGTCTTCGTCCTCCACCGACACCTTCGTTCCCACCACCTCCGCTCCCGTGTCCGGTTCGACCTCCTGCCGACCGCCGGCTTCGATCCGTCGCCGCAAGCCGTCGTCGGGTTCGCGCACCAGCTCGGGCGGGTGCGGCCGGTGCACGGGTGGGTGCCGCCGTCGGTGGTCGGGGTGCGGATCCGGTTCAGCACGGACCCGGAGTTCGGGAAGATGGTGATGAGCGTGGAGGGGCGCGAGTCGGTGACCGGCGTGCTCAACAAGCTCGTCTACCCCGACGTCGAGATCCGACGCGCGACGTCCGAGGGTGAAGCGTCCTCCGTCGGAGACGAGGGTGATGTCTCCTCGCCGCCGACGGGACGACAGCGGTGATCTCTCCCCAGTGATCTGCTGGCCACCGCGGTCAGCGTCAGGCGGCGGTCTTCTTGCGCGGAGCGCGCTTTCGCGGCGCCGGTGCCTCCGCCTCGGCAACCTTGGCCTGCTCGTAGGCGGAAACCACCTCGGAGGACAGCCGTCCGCGCTCGGAGACTTCGTAGCCGTTCGCGTTGGCCCAGGCGCGGATCTCCTGGTTGCGCTGGCGGTCTGACGCGGTGGGCGCCGTCGACTGGCCGGTCGCGACGCGGACCCGGCGGCCGCCGATGCGTCGTCCGGCCCCGATGAACCGGGCGAGTTCGTCGCGCAGGGCGGCGGCGTTGTCGTCGGAGAGGTCGATCTCGTAGGTCACGCCGTCAAGACCGAACTGCACGGTCTGGGTGGCGGCGCTGCCGTCGATGTCGTCGAGGATCTCGACGAGCACTTTCTGGGCCATTGAATGCTCCTCGGGGTGGGTGTGCGACCAAGAACGCGAGCTGTGCCGCGTTGCACAATGCGCGACGTCCTTCGGCCGAGTGTATCCACAGTGTCGCCAGAAAGGAGATTCACCCTCATCGTCGACTGCATCAAAACCGTCCGGCACTTCCCGTGACTGGTGGTGCGAACCATCAATGTTGTCGTTCATGGGAGGAGAACCCGCCGTGCACCGTCAGCTGCCGCAGCCGGATCTGCATGTAGCTCGGGCGGAGCTCGTCTTGGCACGGCCTGGTCATCTTCCGTTGCATGCGTTGCCTATCCGGCCGGACGATCCACTGCAGACGTTGGCGAACGCGCTGGGTGACGTCCGGACGGATCTCGGTGAATCGGTGCAGGTCTGCCTTGACCTCATCCCACTGACGCCGGCGCGTATCCGACACCTGGCTCGTCGCGCTGCGCCACATTCCGGCAGAAACGGTATGAGGCCGTTCGGCGTAGTCGCCGACCTTGCCGCGGAACTGCTCGGAGAATTTTTACCGATCGCGCGCACGCAGGTCAGCGGGCGTCCACGAAATGCGACACCGTCCCCTCAACGAGTGACGAACAAGTTCGTGACCGACGAGCCGGTGTTCGCCATCCAGGTCCTGATCCGCTGTGTCTCGGAAATCCCGGGACGGGCGCAGGCGCACCTGCGCAGCGTGATCGGGGCGTTTGACATCTTCCGCGGCGAGAACTACTGGCGGGTCCGCGGCCCGCGGGTTCTCGGCTGGCACTTCGGCGCGGACACCCTGCTGGTGCGCCGACGGTTCGACCGCCGCTTCCGGACCGGGCTGGCGAAGCCGCGGCCGGGATCGCTGGTGACGACCAGCGAGATCGCCGGCCTGTTGAAACCGCCGTCCGGGCGCTGCCAGTCACCGGCGATCGCCCGCAGCCGCGGCTGGGTGCTCCCGGCACCCCGGGAAATTCCGACCTACCAACCGGGGACGGGACTGGTGCGACTCGGATACGTCACCGACGTCAACGGCGACGAGCGACTGGTCGGCGTGCCCCTGCGAGAGCTGCTGTTCTCCGCGCGCTTCGGCAAGGCCGGGTTCGGGAAGACCGAGGAAGCCTTGGCGCAGGCGATCGAGGTCGCTCGACTCGACGGTGGGGTTTGGTTCCTCGACCCGCACGCTGACGGCTGGAAACGCGCCAAGCCCTACCTGTCCGATCCGGCGTTGCGGGCGCGGCTGTGGGAGGTCAACCTCGACGTCCGCGGCCGGGGCAAGCGTTTGCCCGGTTGGAACCCGCTGAGCATGCAGGGCTTCACTGAGTCCGACATCGAGGACCGCGTCGACGCGGTCGTGACCTCGTTCGCCGCCGCGCTCGGGTGGGGTGACGCGGCGCCGCGGGCGAAGTCGATCCTCACCAAGGCCTGCGAAGCGCTCTGCTATCTCGCGATGCGGGTCCCGGCCGACTGTGCGCCGACGATCTTCCAGATCCCGACGCTGCTAGACGACGAGACCTGGCGGGAGTCGATCCTCCCGGTGCTGAAGCCGTCGGTGCGCAGGTACTGGACCGACTCGTTCCCCAAGCTGGCTCCGGACGCGACGACGGTCGTCACCAACATCATCAACCGGCTGCGCACCAGCCCCACCCTCTCGGCGTTCCTCGGCTCCTCGGTGACGACCTACGACGTCCGGAAGGCCATGGACACCGGCCGGATCGTGTTCGTCTGCACTACCGGCACGGGCGAGACGAACAAGCTGATCACCTCGTTCATGATCTACGACCTGTTCCGCGCCGGCCGCTCCCGCGCGGACACCCCGGTGGAGCAGCGGCGCAGGTGCGACGCGTTCGTCGACGAGCTCGCCGCGGTCGACGGCGCCTCCCGCGGCTACCTCGCGGCGATCCTCGAGCAGCTGCGCAAGTACCGGGTCGCGCTGCACGCGATGAACCAGATGCTCGACCGGCTCGCCGCGGAGACGCGGCGGGCGTTGCTGCAGAACCAGTCGCTGTTGATGACCTCCGCCGCGGCGATCGACGGCGCCCGCACCGTTGCCCGCGAGTTCGGGGGGCTGGTGCAGCCGGCGACGGTGACTGAGCTGGAGCAGTTCCACCACGTCGTCACGGTCACCCTCGGCGGGCAGCGCACGACGCCGTTCAAGATCCGCGGCCTGCACGTCGACGACGAGTTCGCCGAGCACTTCCACCCCGAATGGAACGACGCCGTCGACCAGGCTCTCGACGCCAACCTCGCACGCCGCCCGATCGGTGAAGTGCTCGACGAGCTCGAGGACCTGGACGACCGCATCCTCGACGCCCTGCAGACCGCGCAGCCGGCGCCGCAGTCAAGACGCGGGCGTCCGCCGACGCGGGGTAGCGGCGCCGGTATCGACCTGACTTCGAGCGTGGAGTGACCGGGATGGACCTTGACGTCGTCCAGCGCGATGCCCTGACCGTTCTCTACTGGCACCGGCTGATGTCCACGGAGCAAGTCCGACGTCTGGTTGCCCCGGCGCTGTCCCCGGTCACCCTGCGCGCGAAGCTCGCCGGCCTGCGCCACGCAGGCCTGGCGGACCGGATCACGCGGGAGCATCGGCCCCGCACGTGGCATGTCACCCCGGCCGGCGCCGAGTCTGTGGAGGCGGCCGGGACGGTGGATGCTCGGGCTTACCGGCTGCCGGGTACTGCGGTCGCGCACTTGCTGCAGGAGCACACCCTCGACGTCGTCGAGACGGGTCTCGCGTTCGTCGAAACCGCCCGGGAACGCGGTCACGAGTGCGGGCCGCTGTCCTGGACTCCGGAGGTCGCCCACCAGTTCCGTGACCGGACGGGAGACCGGCGCGGGGTCGTGATCGCCGACGCCGTCCTGCACTACGTCCTGGACGAGGCCGGACGGCGGTCGCAGCGGACGCTGTTCGTCGAGCTGGACCGCGCGACGATGCCGGTCGCGCGGCTGGCCCGCAAGCTGGTCGGCTACATCCGCTACCACGACCACGCCCCAGCAGGGGCCGGCCAGCGACTGGCCTGGCGGGAGCGCTACCCGCGGTTTCCGCGCGTCGTGGTCGTCTTGTCCGGCGCCGAGCCGTCCGTGCTCGAGCGCCGGCTCGCCGACCTGCGCGCCCACGCCCAGGCCATGCCCGTGGTGAGCACCGCCGCGGGCCGGGTCGACCTGGTCGCGACGACCTTGCCCCGCCTCGTACAGCACGGCCCGCTGGCGCCGGTGACGATGCCACTGCTCGGCGACCCACGGTGGGTGACCGTCTTCGGCAGGCTGTCATGACCGAGGCGCCGATCGAGGTCGTGGCGCAGTTCGGGCTGTCACCGCGGCTGCGGCAGCGCCGGTTCGCGTTGCTGCCGCTGCGCGGCGAGGGCACGCCGTTCACCGACCTGCAGGGCCGGCTACCGGGCGATGCCACCACGCCGGCGGATCTCGCGGACCTGATCTCCTCGATCGCCAGCGTCGGCGTGCTGCAGCCGGTGCTGGTCGAGGAGGTCGACGCGGGTGACGGGTCGCATCCGGCGATGAAGCTGGCGGCGGGGGAGCGGCGGCTGCGCGCCTGCCGCTGGGGTGCGGTGCATCGGCCGGACAACCCGCACTTCGCCGCGCTGCCCGCCGTCGTGTGCCCGGGTCCGCTGTCGGACGAGGAACGGCGGATCTGGCAGCTGGTCGAGAACCTCGCCCGGGAGAGTCTGCGCCCGGGCGAGCTCGCTGCCGCGCTGGTGCTGGATCGCTGCGCCGTCCTGCTGGGCAAGCTCCTCGCTGGCGGCCACGCCGTCCCCGCGGAGGTCTATGCCATCGACGATCCGATGGCGCGCTTCGCCGCGATGGAACGTATCCGCGGGACCGACAAGCGCTCGGCTGCGCCGTGGGCCGAGGTCCTGACCCGGCTCGGCCTGCAGCTGAGCCCGCGCAAGGCCCGCGAGCTGGTGCGCGCGTTCGCCGAGATGCCGCGCGAGGTCGCCGAGGAGATGGACGAGGCGAAGGTGTCCCTGCACACCCGGATCCGGTTCGTCGAGCTGCGCCGCGGCCGGGAGCAAGCCGCCGCGGACATCTGGGCCGCGGTGAAGAAGACCGGCCGCACCCGGCTGCTGCCGACCGCGATCGCTGCCGCCACTGCCGACAAAGAGCTGGGCGCGGAGCAAGCGCTGGTCGAGGCCGAGCGAGTTCAGGAGCAAGCCGACGCCGCCCGTGCGGACAAGCTCCGCGCGAAGCCCGAGGCGCAGGTCGTCGGCGTCGACGCCCGGCTCGTCGAGCGCGCTCTCGCCGCCCTGCGCCAGTTGCTTCTCGCGCTGGTCCAGGGCGCGGAGCTGGGCGAGCACGATCGCGGCTCGGTCGCGCTGCTGCTGGATCAGCTCGGCGACGCCGTCCACAAGGGAGTAGCCGCATGACCACCTTTCTCGGCATGCCCAGCGCACCGGCCACGCGCTGCGACTGCCGGCGCTGCCCCTGGTACACAGACGCAGAACCAGCGATCGCCATCGCGCCGCTGTGCTCCGGGTGCAACTCCGACTGCGCGTACTGCGGCTGCGCCCGGTCGGATTGCCGGGCGTGCCCGATCCGGTGCGGCTCCCGCACCGACATCGACGCCTGGATGCGCGACGTCGGCGGCACCCTGGAATTCGACGACCTCACCGTCACCACGCCGCTGCCGGCATCCATGCCGTCGTTCGTTCCGCAGGTCGACGGGTCCAGCGTCGCCGAGCTCGACGCGGTCGTCCGGTGGCCGGCGTACGCGGTTGGGCTGCGGCGGGTGTTTTCTCCCCGCACCCACACGCTCTACCCGCGTTGGAGCGACGGCCGGGCCGCCGCCGAGATTCTCGAAGTCCCCGACACCACGCTGACCGTCCTCAGCGGATACGGCGAGGACCCGCTCGTCGAGGCGTTCTGGACTGCCCGCCACCGTGACGACCTGATCGCCCGGATCGCCGGCCTGCGGTTTGGGCTGGTGCTGGCGCCGAACTATTCGATCTACGGCAACTGGCCCCGCGCCGAGCACTTGATCAACATGCGTCGCTCGCTGATCATCGCCGCCGAGTTCGCCGCCGCCGGTATCCCGACCGTGCCGAACCTGTACTGGTACCGGCTCGAGGACCTGCGCCGTCTGACCGACTGGGTCGTCGAGACCGGGTCGGCGGCGGTTGCGGTCAACGTTCAGACCGTGCGGGAGAACACCAACTGGCAGAGCTGGGTGCTGCCGGGTCTGCACTGGCTGGCCGAGAACCTCCCGCCGACGTTGGTCGTGGTCTTGACCGGGTTGTCGCGGCGGGATCGGATCGAGACTGCGCTCGAGCTGTTCGGCGAGCGTCTCGTCGTGATCAGCCAGAACCCCGCGCAGTACGCCCTGCACGGCGCTGTGATGACCGCCGACGGCCGCCGGGACGTCCACGCGCGTATCCCGGACGCCTTCGCCCAGTCGGTCCGCTACATGGCGTCGCTGTTCCCGCACGAGTCCGTCACCACCGGGGGAGGCAGCTGATGCGCCTGTGGGTCCTGCTGGGCTGGTCACTCGAGTACGGCGCCGCGATCACCGCGGTCGGAGTCCTCGGCATCGAGACGACGGAGAGCTTCGTCGAGTGGATCCCGCGCGAGCGCGAAGCCGGGCGGATCTGGCGTGAACGCCTCGCCGGCGCCAGCCCACTGGAGGTCGTCGAGCGGATGCCGTTCTGGGCGGAGACCGCCGTTGCCGCGGCCGCGGAGGTCGAGCCGTCCGTGCCAGACGCGACGCTCGAGGCCGCGGTGCGGGCGCAGGTCGACGACGTCCTCGGGTCGGCACGCTAGCCGTCGGGCGCTGCGATGGGAACGAACGCGAAGACCGGCCACGCCCCTTATGCCGTCGCTCCGGCTGGCCCGAAGACTTTCGCGCCGATCGCTGGCGATGACGCGCTGCTGCAGCACTTCGCGGCGGTCTGCGCGCACACCGAGGAGCCCGCGGACACCGCGGAGGAGAACCTCAAGTTCGTCGCCGGCATCGTGCAGGGCGGCATCGACCCGGACGACCCGCACGGACCGCCGGCCATCGACGTCCCCGACAATCCGGTCGAGGGCTACTGCTTGTTCTCCGCGGCGGTTGGTGCCGCGCTTGCCGCTGAGAGCCAGGTCTCCGACACCGCGGCCGGGCCGTATCACCAGCAGCTGCAGGTCCTCACGGCTGAGTACCTGGCCGGCCTGACCCCCGAGGAACTCGCCGAGATCGCCGCGACGGCCGGGTTCGAGCACCCGGAGCTGATCGGGATCGCCGGGCAGGCGCCCCATCCGCTGGCGGTGTGGCTGGACCCCTCCACCCCGGCCGGCAGCGAAGCCAAGAAGAAGATCCAAGCTCTCGCCCACGCCCGTCACGCCGCGCTGTGCGCAGGGGAGACGCTCAACGGCAAGACGATCAGCGAATGGAACATCTCGGCCGCTGCCGCGGCGCTACCGCCAGGGTTCGAGGGCTGGCCGGCCACCGCAGCTGAGCTCACCGAGGTACAGACGGACTTCGACACCGTCGCCGCGATCGTCGCCAAACAAGGCTTTGCCACCGCGCCGGACAAGATCGCGTTGTTGCTGCACTGGGAAAACCAGATCGCCACCGCACAGAACCCCGCTTTGGCCGACGACTTCAGCGCCGCGACCGCCGCAGCTCGCCACCAGGTCGACCACCTGCTCAGCACCGTCACCGCGGCACAGTTGAGCACGGCGGTCGCGACCGCCGTGCTTGGCGGGAAGATCAGCGACGACCAGCTGCAAATCCTGGGCGCCCACCAGGTGCTGCAGCTGCTGCGGGCGTCGACACCGGCCGGCGAGCGGGAGGAGATTAGTGGCGTCGTCGCCGAACGGTCCGCGATGCTGGCCAACTCGAAGGCCTGTGCGGGAGAAGTCTCCACCGTCCTCGCCGAACCTCTCGACGCGGCGAAGGCCGGCGCTCTGGTTCAGCAGGTGCGCGCGATCGCCGAGGTTCACGCGGCCGCCGCGACCTGGAACACCCTTGACCCCGCACCAGTTCACCAGGCCGCGCTGCAAGCCGGCCAGTCGAAGGTGCTCGCCTGGGCCGACGAGCAGAAAGTCGCAGACCTCCGGAAGTTCGTCGTTGCCAGCGGCGTCGCGACCGCCGCGGAAGCTGGCGTTGCGACCAAGGCGACGCTCGGGAAGCTGCTGCAGGGGCACCTGAGCGCGTCGGCGTCCGACGTCGGCGCGATCAAGAGCACGCTGAAGGCGACGCCTGCACAGCCGAAACCAGTGGTCGCCTCGCCGGTGATGGGCAAGCCGCGAAGCCGGTTCGGGATGCAGCACGCGCAGCTCGTCGCCGCCCTGCAGCACGCCCAAGCCGCACACGCCGCCGTCCCCAAGCCGCTCGATCCCGCAGCTGTCGCGGCCTGGGACTTCGGGACGGGGCAGCCGGCGAACCTTGGTGGCACCCATCCCAAGACCCTCCACACCGGACCCGACGGCACGACCTGGATCGCCAAAAGCGAGAGCAAGCCCCACGCCGGCGCCATCACCCAAGCTGAGACCGCAGCGTCACGGCTCGCGGCACGAGCGGGGCTTCCCGCGGTGCCGGTCTACGCGACCAAGGTCGGCGGCAACCCGGTCAGCGTGCAACCGCTGCTGCCCGGCGCGAAGCCGATGTCGGGCACGCCGGCGACCTGGTCGCAGGCCGACGTCGACGAGGTCGTCCGGCTGCACGTCACCAGCTGGGCGCTGGGCAACCACGACGCCCACCACGGCAACGTCCTGCGCACCCCCGCCGGCGGACTGGTGCCGATCGACCAGGGCCAGGCGTTCAAGAACTTCGGCCGCGACAAACTCGCCCTCGGCTACCGCCCGAGCACCACGGCGGTCTACCACCAGATCTACGACGCGCACCTGGCCGGCACGCTCGGCAAGGGCGTGCAGGTCAACCCGGCCGTCGCGCACTCGGTCATCCGCCGGCTCGAGTCCGTCCCCGACGCCGAGTGGCGCGCCACCCTGCACACCACCGCCTACGCCGGCGCGAGCCAGGACGTGACATGGGTGGCGCCGATGCGCGCCCGGGCGGCGAAAACCCACGGCATCGCTGAATCCGCGGTCACCTCGAGCCAGATCGCCGAGTCCTTTCTGGACTACGCCGTCGAACGCAAGAAGAACCTGCGCCGCGACTTCGTGAAATTCTTCACCGACGAGGTCAAGATCTCGTCCGCCGTCGCCCTGCAGCACCTCGGCAAGAGCTGATGGGCACCAACGCCAAAACCACCCACACCCCCTATGCCATCGCGCCATCCGACACCACGCTCGAGGCCGAACCCGCCCCGGTCGACGACGTGCCGAAGCTCGTCTCCGTCGACGAGCCACTCGAGGTCGAGCCGGGGCAGCTGCCGGTCACCCCGGTCCCGCTGACTCCCGATGTCGGCCACGCGTACGGGGAGCCGGTCCTGGTCGGTGGCGCCGACCTGCTCGCCTCCACCGCGACCCTGGTCAGCTACCACAGCAGCAACGGTCCGCGGATTGTGCTGCACGCCCGCGTCGACGAGGACGCGGACGCCAAGCTGCTGGACGCGCTCAACATCAGCCCCGCGATGGTCCCGATGCAGGTCGAGCAGCAGGTCACCGGGCGGCTGCCGGTCGACGAGCAGCACCATCTCGCCGAGAGGATCATCACCGCGGCCAAGAGCGTCAACCACCACATCACCAACGGCACCCTCGACGCGCAGACCGCGGCACCGGTGACGACCGCGAAGAAGATCGACGCCGCCAAGACGGCGATCGAAGGGCTCGCGGCCGACCTCGGTGCCACGCCGACCCCCGTGGAACAGGCCATGCTCGACTACTACGTCGGCCGGTTTGAGGCCGTGCAGCACGCCGCTGCGACAGGCGAGTCGATCGACCATGTCGCGCCGTTCCTGCATGAGGGCACGGCCCTGGTCACGGTGATGGTGCCGGCCCTGCCGCCCGAAGCGTCCGGCGATAGCGCGGTCGCGGTGCTGCGGGACGCCACCCGGATCAAGCCGAAGCTGGACACCACGACCGGCCAGGCCAGCTGGGACGGTGCCCGCGTGACGAACGTGCTGGGTAAGGAGTACGCGATCGACCTCGGCGACGGGTTCCAGGCCGTCTACCGCCCCTACAGCGTCAACGACCCGGCGAAGACCGAGTACTCGCTGCGGGGCCGGCTCGAGGTCATCGCGCCCGCAGGCGAGGGCCATGGCCCCGAGCTTGTCCGACGCCTCGGACAACTGAACCTGGCCAACCGCCCCATGACCCGCGACGAAGGCGAGTACAGCTACCTGACCGCCAACGTCACCGCCCAGAGCCTGGGCAAGCACGCCGAGGTTGCCGCGGCGCAGGTGACGGGGGAGCACCTCGAGGAGATGGTCCGCCAGGAGATCTTCTACGAACGCGCCCACGAAGCTGTTGGGATGACCGATGCGCAGCTGGTCGGCTTCGCCAAGGGTATTCAGCTCGAAGCCCACACCCGTGCTTTGCCGGCGAAGGTGCAGGTGTTGCGCGATGCGGTCGCCAAGGCCGCCGGCTTCGCAGATGGCGCCGCGCTGGCCGGCAGTCCCGGCTACGACCCGGCGCCGCAGCGTTCGGCTGGCTGGCTGACCTGGAGCAGGTTCGATGTCGGCAACTCATTCGTGAAGCTCAAGGGTGCCGTCGCCGGCCGTTCGCTGGTGCACAAGACGTCGGGGTCCGGGCTGAAGGCGATGCTGGCCACGGGGGTGCTGGCCTCGACCGAGCGCCGCACGACGATGGGAACGCACCAGGGCGTCGGCATGAGCGAAGGAGCAGACAAGCTCAGCGGCGGGGCGAGCTCGGTGTTCCTGCGCGTCCGCAAGACCTCGTCGCTCGCGTCGGAGCCGAGCCTGGTGTGGGATCAGCCGGAGCGGCTGCTCGCCCGCGCCGACTACTACGGCGCCAATGCAGACACCTACGGCGCGGTCAACCCTGCTGGCAGCCACTCGGTATCGAAGGCCACGCGCGACCCGTTCAAGATCGCGACCTTTACCAGCGTGAGCAACGAAGTCATGTTCGCCGACGGCATCGACCTGCTCGGTCCCCAAGGCCCCAGTCGGATCCTCTGCGGCAGCAAGGCCCAACGGGATGAGATCCGCATGATGCTGCTGGCCAAGGGCGTCACCACGATCGCCGGCAAACCGATCGAGGAGGTCGTGACCATATGACCGACAGCCGACAGCTCTCCCCCGCACAGCTCATCGCCTGCCTGGACGATCTGCTCACCGGACGCGGCGACGAGGCCGGGGACGACATTCCCGGCGCAGAACTCGCCGTGTTCGACGAGGACCAAGAAGTGTTCCGCGCCGCCCTCGCCCGCCACGCGCGCCCGGACGACGACCCTGGCGTGATCTGGATCCGCCCGATCGTCACCGCGGCCGGCTCGGGCTCGGGCCTGCCGGCGTTCGACCTTGCGATCGTCCGCCGCCGTGCCCTGCACGTCACCACAGCTCGGCAGGACGGGCGGCGCGTGGTGCTCGACCTCGTCACCGGGCAGCGTGCACACGTCCAGCCCGCGCACGGTCCTCAGCTGGCGGTGCTGCAGGACTTCGACACCTGGATGACCACCCTGACTGCCGCACAGCGCGCCGAGATCGACGCACTCGACCACGACTGAATCCATCGCCGAGCCCTGGACCCATGTCTTTCAACGACGGCGGGGCGGTGGTGGGGATGCACAAGGTCAGCGGGCCGGTCCCGCAGCTGGAGATGGTGGAGTGGGTCGTCGACCACCACGAGGCGCACGGTCACCTGCTCGTCCACGGTACGTCTCTCGGCGAGATCGTCAGCCGAGCGAAGGCCGCGCTCGCTTGCCGGGTTGCCGGTACGCCCGGCGGCGTCCGGCTGAAGATTCTTCATGCCGGGTGGTGGCGGGCCGAGCCGTGCCGGTGCCGCCGGTCGCTGGCCAGCTCGAACCATCCCGGCTGGCACTACCACCGAGCTGCCGCGGGTGACGTCGGTGCGTGGCGAGGTGCTGAAGTCCGTCTCGTGCTCAGCCCGTGTCGCCGAGGCGGCGACCGATGAGCGTGGTGCTGCGGCTGATCGTCGGTTTCAGTGCCGGAGCCGTCTGCAGCCCGGCCGCCGTTCTCTTGCTGCGCTGGACTGCGACGACGGTCCTGACGTGGCGGCGTGCCGTGACCGTGGTCGTTCTGAGTGGGGGAGTGGGAGCGGGGGTGGCGTTGTGGGAGCGGCCCTTGGTCAGCGCCGGTGTGGCGTTCCTGCTGCTCGGCGTGCCCATCGCCGTCGTTGATGCGATTGAGCACCGGATCCCGGATCGGCTCAGCTTGCCGCTCGCTGCGTTGACCGTGACGGCGCTGGTCGTCGGCACGCCCGGCGAGTGGGGCCGCATCGTCGCCGGTGGCGGTCTCTGCTTCGGCTTGCTGCTGCTGTCGTACGTGCTGAGCGGGCAGCCGGGTCCGGGTGACGTCAAGCTGGCCGTCAGCGTGGGTGCCGTGCTCGGCCGGCTGGGGTGGAGCTGGCTGCTCGGCGGCCTCGTCGCGACCTACCTGCTGACGGCTCTGGCCGGTCTCGTCGGTGTTGCCGCTGGGAGGTACCGGGTTCGGGACGGTCAGGTGCCGATGGGGCCGGCGATGGTCGCGGTGGTGGTCGCGGCCGGCGCGCTGGCCTCGCCGTGCATCAACGCGTCATGACCCAGGACATGTCTCCGGTAACGGTAGCCGGCGATCGGAGACGACATGGACGACTACGCCGAGAACGACCTCGACCACGCCGCGACCGCCGCGGCCCAGCGCTTCGACCTGGACCAGGCCCAGGCGCGCGCACTGGTCGACCTCGTCGCGGACGCCTTCACCGAAGGCGGCGACGCCGTCGAAGACGCCGCGTGGGATGTGCAGGACCGCAAGCCCGGCGTGGCCGGCGAGGACTTCGTCGACGACGTCGCCGAGAACCTCGGCTACGACCTGCCCTGATGACCGCCGCACCCGATGGCACCGCGCGCTACTTCGTGTTGCAGCGCAAAGGCGCCCTGTTTCCCGCGATCGCCGCCACGGCCTATCAGCTCGTTCACTCGCCGGTGTGGCGCGGGCGGCGCCCGGTTGATCCTGCGCCGCTGCTTACGGCGCTGGAGGACGCGGCCGTGCAGGTGGCGTTCTTCAGCGACCAGAAGATCAACGCCACGTTGGAACGGCTCGTCACCGCGGGTCGCCGTCTCGTGGCCAGTGCGCAGGCCATCCAAGCTCGCAGCCGACCGAGTTTCGGCGGCGCAGTCGAGGGACCGGCCCGCGCGGAGGACGACGCCGCGCGCCGCGCACTCGACCGGGCGATCACGGCGTTCGTCGAGGCAGCGCGGGCCGACTTGGGTATCGAGGAGCCGTGGCTGCCGATCAACCTTACGCCGGACCTGCGCGCCTAACCCTCCGATGCGAACCAGTGATGATGGGCTGGATCCCAGGAGGCTTGCGCGTAGAGCCGGTTTAGGTCGGGAAAGCCGGAGGGCAGTAGCCACCCCAGCGTGCGGCAGTCGTCCTCGCCGGGCCAGGAACCGCTCCATCGGTCACTGCCGCAATCATGATCGTCGAGACATCCCAGTCGCTGCAAACCTGTCTGCAAGCATCGGGCGACGTCGCATCCGGGTCGGTGCGGGTAATTCACCACGACTTCGCACCCGGGACAAGGTTGGATGTCCACACGGGACGCAGAATTCGTCATGGTGCCGGACGCCGATCGACGGGCGTGTCGACGAGGTTGACCGTCTTGGAGATTCGCACTGGTGCATCAGCGGGTCCACGCCAGTGGCCCGCGATCGGTGTCAAGCGGCGGAACTGCCGTCCCGGCCCGTAAGCCTGGTTGCGGATGAACGGCGCGACCGGGAACCGGACGCTGACGGTGCGACCGCTGGGCTCTCCCGACCTTGGCGAGCTTCTTACGCGTTTGCGGCTCACGGAGACCACTCGGACCGGCGTGGCGTTGTGTCCGACGCGCTCCGCGCGGATCCGCTGCGTGCGCGGCAGATGTTCCTCAGTCGTTTCGGCGAGCGCGTTGGGGGTGCAGAAGATCCACGCCGCGTGCACGGTTTGCAGCCATTCGAGAGTTGTCTTCGCGGCGGCGATTCGTCGCGGGTCGACTGCGCGCACACCGTCTCCGGGGTCCGGCACGTCCGGACGTCCGGCACCCCATGGCATGTAGACCTCGTTGTCCCAGGTCAGTTCCGCTCGTTGTGACCGGGCCATGACGTCGGCTTCCCGCGGGTTCGCTCCGGCGGCACGCGCGAGACGGCGGAGGGCAGCGAAGTCCGTGACGCTCCAGAACGTGACCCACAGCCCGCCGGTCGAGCTGGAGAGCAGGTCGGTCTCGCCCCACGACACCGCGACGATATCGATGCGCACACCGTCGTCGCGGACGTACTCGGCCATCGGTTCCGCGAACACCATGAACCCGGTCCGCGCCGGGACGTCATGCGGCTGGATGCCCCACTCCTCCTTGAGGCTCGGCGCTGCCTGCCGGATCAGTGTCGTGATGTCGGGCGTCACGTAGAACAGCTGCGCGTGGCACAGCCGCTGATGCTCGTCCTCGAGCAGGAGCGCGGCGCCGAGCTCGGGGCCGGTGTCCGGGCGGATCGTTCCGCGGCCTGCCCGCAGTGCCGCTGTCGTCAGCAGGTGCGCCGGCTCGGAATGCAGGTGTTCGGCTAGGTGCGAGCGCAGCGTCGGCAGCTGCCGCGGGGGAGGTGGTTCCCAGACGGGTGAATTGGCTGGCTGGCTCATCAGGTGTCCTCCGTAAACCTTGTGTACGAAGTACTCGCGATTTACGCTAGATAACCTGGAGTACAAAGTCAACAAGGTTTATCCGAAGGGGATCACCGTGAACGATCCGAAGCACCGAACACGAAGGTCGCACTCCCATTCGCCCATTGACGCGGAATGCCACGCCCTGAAGATCGCTGTAGACGTCGCCGAGGCCTGGCACAAAGGCAGCGGACCTGCGCGACCCGAGGTGGCGTTGGGCGTGGTGGCCACCATCGCGATGGCCGGAATGAACGCGCAGCGCGGCCCGGAACTCGCGCAGGTGCTGCGGGATCAGTCGCCCGAAGAGTTCGTCGCCATGGCCCGCTATACCTGGGCGGTGACGCTTCACCTGCGACCGGACCTGGCCGCCTGGGTGCACCCCCTCCTGACCTGGCTGTTCGACGACACCGACCAGCAGCTGCGCGCCCGGATCAAGCGGATAGCCGACGCGGCCCTGGACGCCAGTCAGCTCGACCTGATCGCCACCGACCGCCGCTACACCGCTGATTTACTCGGGCCGGTCCTCGGCGCGCTGCGGGCACCGGCCAACGCCAAGGTCAATGCGCAGATGTACACACCCGGCGATGTCGCTCGCGCCCTGACCGCGCTTGCGCTGGATGACATCCGGCCCGGCCAGTCGTTCTGCGACGACACCGTCGGCACCGGCGGTCTCTTTCGGGTGGCCGCCGAGACGATCCGCGGCCGCGGCTTGGACCCTGCGGACATGATCTGGTTCGGTGCTGACATCGACGAACTCGCCGTCGCCGCGACCGCGGTCAACAGCCTGATCTGGCAGCTCGGACCCCGGATCGTCCTGTACATCGGGGACATCCTGACCCAGCCGGACTGGGCCGCCGAAGCTCAGCGGCGACGCGCCCACTTCCTCGAACGGGTCGATGGGCTCTTCGCGGCAGCTGGCGCCTTGGACTTCCTCAAGCGGTTGTGAGCTGACACGCCCGAAGCGTTGAACCTGGGGTTCGCTGCGGCGACCTGCTAATTTCGCTCGGTGGAGCCCGCCGAGCACAAGGTCGAGGACGGCCCGCCGGCCGAGCCGGGCACGACCTACCGCTACGTCGACATGGTCGAGATCGGCACCTGGTTCGGCATTGGGCATCGCGCCGTCGCCAACTGGCGCACTCGCTACGTCGGCACCCACCCCTTCCCGGAGCCGGACGTCATCATCGGCCGTACCCCCGGCTGGTCCCGCGACCGCAGAGGCGAGATCGAGCGGTGGGCAGCCGGCAGACCAGGTGCCGGAGCGGGCGGCGGCCGGCCGCGCAAAGAACGATGAACATGACGGGGTGGCCGGCCCAGGCGTGACCGGCCACGCGGTCGATCTGCTCGTCCTCGGCTCCGGCGCGGCCGGCCTCGCGGCGGCCGTCGCCGGGGCCGCCGAGGGACTTTCGGTGCTGGTGCTGGAGAAGACGGAGTGGCTCGGCGGCACGAGCGCCTACTCGGCCGGAACGTCTTGGATCCCGGGGCACCGGCGCCAGCCCGACCCGGCTGCCGACCTCGCGGAGGCACGCCAGTACCTCGACACGCTCGTCGGCGACCGGGCGCCACGCGAACTGCGGGAGTCCTACCTGCGCCACGGGCCTGAGGCGATCGAGTACTTCGAACGGCTCGGGCTCCGGTTCTGGCATTCGGCGAAGGTGGTGGTCGACTACCACCCGGAACTGCCGGGCTCGGGAATCGGCCGGGCGCTGGAACCGCACACGTTCGACGCCCGGCGGCTCGCCGGTTTCGGCCGCGTCCGGTGGCCGATCCCGGAGCTCGCGTTGTTCGGCGGAACGCTCATGGTCCGCCGGGCCGAGGCCGACCAGCTGCTGAAGGTGTTCGACGGCTCGGTACGCGCGACGGCACTGGCCCTCCGCCTCGGCGCGAGGTGGGTGTTCGATCGTCTCCGCCACTCTCGCGGGTTGCGCCTGACGATGGGCGACGCGCTGGTCGCCGCCCTCTACGACCAGCTCACGCGCCGCTCCGGGAGCGTCTGGTTCACCGCGCGCACGACCGAGCTGACGACCGATGCCTCGGGTCGGGTGACGGGTGCGGTCGTGTCCCACCGAGGGCAGCCGGTGCGCGTGACGGCCCGCCGCGGCGTCGTCCTCGCCGGCGGCGGGTTCCCGGCGAACGCGGACTTGCGCGCCGAGCACCTGCCGTCGCCGACGCCGCAGTTCACGCCGGCGGCCGAAGGAGCCACGGGCGACACCATCGCGTTGGCCCGGTCGGTCGGCGGCGCTTTGGCCGAGCCGCGCGACGACAACGCGTTGTGGTTTCCCAGTTCGCTCGGGCGCCGGGCGAACGGGTCCACGGCGGTTTTCCCGCACATCTGGGATCGGGCCAAGCCGGGCATCGTGGCGGTGACCGCGGCGGGCCGGCGGTTCGTGGACGAGTCGGTGTCCTACCACCGGTTCGTCCGGGCGATGTACGCAGCGGCGGACGCGATCCCGGCGTGGCTGATCCTCGACGCGCACACGCTGAAGCGGTACGGACTGGGCATGATCCGTCCCCAGGTACGCGAGGGTGTTCTCCGCCAGTACATCGAGGACGGCTATCTCCACATCGGACAGACGATCGGAGAACTCGCTGAGGCGATCCGCGTCGACCCGGACGGTCTGAAGAGCACGGTCGGTGCGGCGAACCACTTCGCCCACACGGGTGTCGACGAGGAACTCGGCAAAGGAGAGAGCTCCTACGGCCGTCAGTACGGTGATCAGGCGCACCGTCCCAACGTGAACCTCGGGGCCATCGAGAAGCCGCCGTTCTACGCGATCGCGGTGGTCCCCACACCGTTGGCGACCACGCTGGGTCTCCGCATCAACGCGAACGCCCAGGTCCTCGCCCGGCACGGTGATCCGGTGCGGGGGCTGTACGCCTGCGGTAACGACGCGACGTCGATGACTGCCTCGGAGTACCCCGGGGCGGGGTGCCAGATCGGAGCCGGGCTGGTCTTCGGTTACCTGGCCGCGCACCACATCTGTCGATCTTCTTAGAGACTTCGGCGCCCTGTCCCGACGTCGTAGTGAGCGTGCAGACGGTCGTCCGGGACCTGCCGCGTCGCGGAGCTCGGCCGTCGGCCACTATGGACCGGTGTCTTCGCGAGTACCTTCCCCAGACGTGGCCGGGCCGGGCTTGCTGTACCTGGTGAAGCAGCTCGAGCTCGCCGTGCGGGCCCGGCTGGACGAGGTCCTCCGTCCGGTCGCGCTCACGCCGTTGCAGTACACCGCGCTCACCGTGCTGCAACGGCGGTCCGGGCTCACCACGGCGGAACTGGCCCGGAATTCGTTCGTCACCGACCAGGCGATGGCCGACATGGTGGTCGCGCTCGAGCGACGGGGTTTCATCGTGCGACAGGGTGACCCGCGCGACAGGCGGCGCCGGGTGATTCGGCTGACCGGTCCCGGAGAGGAGGCCCTCGACCGGGTGGGTGCCGACGTCGCCGCGCTCGAACAGCGGATGGTTTCGCTCTTGGATCCGCGCGACGCAGCGCGTTTCCGGGAGTTCGTCGTCACGTGTCACGCGGCGCTGTCGGACCGGCCCTCGCACTGATCTCGGAGAAAAGTACAGGAAACCTGTACATATTCGTGGAGGCGTGCCACGCTGCTCGCCATGAGCATGCGCAGGTGGTGTGGCCGTGTACTGGCGCTGGCCGGTTCGGTCGTGGTGGCGATCGGCTCGACCGCGGGAATCGCAGCCGGGACCACGAGCGGGCACTTCACGGGCCGGCTGGGGGACGGCGCCACCTGGGCCGCCGACGTGCCGCAGTCCTGGAACGGGACGACGATCCTCTACAGCCACGGCTTCGGCCCGCTCAACGCCCAGAACGCACCGGACGACGCGACGAAGCAGGCGTTGCTCGGCAGCGGGTACGCGCTCGTCGGTTCGTCGTACAGCGGCCCGTCGTGGTGGGCACTCGCGTCGGCCGTTCGCGACCAGTTCGGCGCGTTGTCGGCCGTGGAACAGCTCACCGGACCCCCGCGGCGCACGATCGCGTGGGGCACGTCGATGGGCGGGCTCGTGAGCGCGCTCGAAGCCGAAGACGCGGGCGGCCGGCTCGACGGGGTGCTGAGCACCTGCGGGCTCGTCGCGGGCGGTCTCAACCTGAACAACTACCAGCTGGACGGCGAGTACGCGCTTGCCCACCTGCTCGCACCCGGGCAAAACATCAAGCTGGTCCGGTTCGCGAGCCCGGACGAAGCGAACGCGTCCGCCGCCGCTCTGACGAAGATCGCCACCGATGCCCAGAGCACCCCCGCCGGCCAGGCGCGGATCGCGCTGGCCGCGGCCCTGATGAACGAGCCGACGTGGTTCACCGGTTCGGAGCCGCCCGCGCCTGCGGACTACGCGGGCCAGGAAGTCCAACAGCAGCAGGCACTGTCGCGGATGGTGCTCGGGTTCGTCGTCTCCGGGCGTTACCAGATCGAGCTCGCTGCCGGCGGGAACACGTCGTTCACCGCGGGCGTCGCCTATCGCGCATTGGTGAACGGCAGTACTCACTCCCGGCAGGTCCGAGCTCTCTACCGGGCGGCCGGCCTCGACCTGGACGCGGATCTCACGGCCCTGACCCGCGATGCCGACATCCGGCCGGACCCGCAGGCCGTCCGCACGTTGGCGCGCACCTCGATGGTGACCGGTCGCCTGCGGGTGCCGACCCTGGACATCCACACCACCGCCGACCAGCTCGTGCCCGTGGAGCAGGAAGATTGGTACGGCAAGCAGGTGTACCGCGCCGGCGGAGGAACGTCCCTTCGGCAGGCCTACGTCGATGGGACCGGGCACTGCGCTTTCCAGCAGGCGGAGTCGATCGCGGCGCTGCACGCACTGGAGTCGCGGATCGAGACCGGCCGCTGGGGTGACGTCGCCGAGCCGGGTCGCCTCAACGAAGCCGCAGCGGGACTTGGCGGCGCGGGCCGCTACGTCCGGTTCGATCCGCCGCGGCTCACCGGTGGGCTCGGCGAACCGGGGCGCTGAGCCCCGCGTGCCGATCCGGCGCCCGGCTGGAACGTTCGTGCGGCAAAGCTGCCCTTGAATACTCCCGTCCGCGCCGCGGGTCCGAGGCGGGCAGTACGAAGGCGTGATCCCAGCGCCGCAAGGTGCAACTGCCTGCCCACGATGCTGGCGATCAACCGGCTTGTCCTGGGGAACCTGCTCATCGGTGTCGGCGGCGCGCTCCCGGTGGCCTGGTTCGCGCTCGTCGCGCGCCGTTCTGCCCGAGCTGGGATGATCGCGCCCGGGACCGCCGGCGTATGCCGGACTACGTCGCGTGGCTGTCCGATGGCGCAGCCCTGGTGATCGATTGCCTCGCCGCCTGGTCGCAATCAAGTCTCGGGACACTGCAACTGCGGCACCCGCTGCTGCAGCCCCCGAGTGTGATCACCGTCGCCAGGCAGGTTACTCGCCGCATCTGTCTGCTCGCTCCCCATCGCATCGTTCCGGACGGACGCTGCGCGGATCGTCCTCCCGGACGGATCGCGCAGATCGCCGCTACCGTACGAACAGGAGGTCAAACAAGTTTCTGACACTCGGCCGGGGTCCACAGTGGCTGGATTGAGACTCAGCCGAGACTGCGACACGCTGACATCTCGGGCGATCCGGCACCGACCGCCGAGCAACGTATGTGGGAGCACTACACGACGGACCGAGCACGCGGCAGAACCCCGACCGGCGCCGAACTCGACCGAGTGGCCAACACCCACAACTACGGCCGCAGAGTCCTCCGCCACTGGAAAGCGGCCGGCCGCCTGGACGAACTTCACGTGGCGGGAACGCGGCAACCGCATGACTTGCAATTCGCTGCATCAGGCCGGCCCAGCGGCGAAAGAAGCTGGACGGCAAGGAGAGGCCGGCTGGTTTGCTGATCAACCACCGCTCGCACGAGCGGGTTTGGAGAGCAATGTGATCGCGGCGACCTCGACCAGTACCGGTGATCTGCTACGTCAGGTCCGGCGCGCTGCGCCCGGTCGTGGACAGCGTCCACCCGCTGGCGGACATCGCGTTGGCCCACCAGGCTTTCGAACGCGGCGGCGTCCTCGGCAAGCACGTGGTCGCGGTCGCCGGCTGAAACGTCGTTATCGCGGCTTGCCGCGGCTCGGCGCCGGAGCATCCCGGCGGTGCTCGGTGCGGTCGATGCCACACCCCGCACCGTGGCGTCCCGCGGCTGCTGCTGGCCCGTCGAAGCTGTCCGACGATCGGTCCGCTCCCGAATCGTCTCGTGCCATGGCCCGTGCGGTCTCGGATTGACAGCGGGGACGGGTCTTCCTGAGGCTGGAGTGTCAGTTCTGTCGGTCCGGTCGTCGCGCTGCGGTGTCCCACGGCCTCCAGGCGCGGCGCAGTGTGCGAGGAGGCCGTTCAGCCGGTCGTGGTCGCTCGGGCGATGTTGCGCAGTTCCTCGATCGCCGCGACCGTGACGCGCGAAGTCGGCCTGCGCTGCGGCTACGGCAGCGAGTGCAGCGAGACGGCTGTCGCGGTCTGCCTGGGCGTCGAGCAAGCCCATGCCGCGAGCCTCGGCGACGACGCTCTCCGCGGAGCTGACCGCGATCGGGTGCATCAGCGTGCGTTGCTCGACGTCGGCGGCCTCGGCCGACCGCGCTGTCGCGCCTGGATCTATGACCCGGTCCCACTCGGGATCACCATTGGACAAACTTGGCCATGATCACCACATCTCCGGTCGCGTGGGCATCGCGTGTCTCGTGTCGTTCACTGTGCCGGCGTCTCGGGTGCTCAGGCACCGAGGCGGCTGTAGATGCGACCGGCCAGGGCGCGGCCAGCCGGTTCAGTGCACCCAGCGGGTCGAGCTGTGCGAACTGCCCCAGCAGCTCCGCCGCCGCGTAGGCCTCGACTTCCGACAGCACGGCCGCGCACCGCTCCCGGTCCGGCAACCGCGTCAAGGCTTCGGCGGATGGTTCTGTCCAGCGACTCCGTTCGAACTCGGGATCAGCGGCCGGCGGTGTCCTCATCTCGGCGATCGTCGTCGTGCATCAGCTTGTCGATCTCGCGCCGCAGGCCGATCGTCGGGCCGCCGATCAGCTCCCAAGCCCGCGCGACGCCGATCATGAAACAAGCGACGACCAGAACAGCGATGCTCCGGGCGGGGACCGCGTCGTCCGGGCGGGCGAACAGGTCCAGACCCGCCACCAGCTGGATCACGAAGACGGCCACCGACGCGAACAGGAACACCAGATCACGTGGGTGACGCCGGCGCAGGGCGTGCAGCCGCAGCAGGGACAACGACGACGCGATCATGAACGCCAGACCGGCGGCGGCCACCACCACCGACGTCCAGCCGAGCCGGACGCCGGGGATCAACGCCAGCAGCGACACCGCCAGCGCGTTGCTGAAGGCGGTCAGCGCCGCGGCCGCCCGAACCCGGTGGATCTGCGTCTCGCTGCTTTCGGCCAGCCGCTCCTGAGACACCGAGATGGCGATGAACAGCAGGCCGACCAGCGCCCCGGCCACACCGGCGGCCCCCAGGAAGAACTCGTGCAGGTTGTCCGGCGTCATCCCGGCCTCACCGCGGACGCGCACGGCCCGGCCAGCATCGCCACGCCGCCCAGGACTCCCTGGTAGAGGGTGCCGTCCGGGCCGAGCGTCGCCGCCTTGTAGTCGTCGTTGAAAGTCCCGCCGCCGCCGGCTCTGACCCGCCAGACCACCGAACCCGTGCGGTAGTCCACGGCAACGAAATACCACGCGTAGATACCGCCGGCCGCCAGGTCCGAGTCCTGCGTGTAGCCGTAGACCAGGCCCGTCGCCGTCGACAGGACGGGCACCGACTTGACCCGCAGTGGCGTGTTCCAGTTCACGGGACACCCCGAGCCGCCGGCCGCGACGGACACCTTCTCCACGCCGGGCGACATCGCGGTCATGGCATTGAACGCGCCGTTGACGTCCGCCGGGGCGGCCTGGAACGCGGGAGCGTTGTCGTTGTTGAGGACGAGCACACTGTCCTCGTCGCCGGTCTGCGTACCGACCAGGCCGATGTCGTTGGCGCTCGCCCCCGGCGAGAACAGCGGCACGCGGCACACGAGCTGCGACCGCCCGGCGGGTGCTGGCGGCTGGCGGTAGACGAGCAGCGCGACCTGGTCGTCCGCGTTGTCCGTGACCGCCACGTACCGGTTGCCGAGCAGCGTCGGCGTCGCACCGGAGCCACGGGCGAAACCACCCGGTTTGCGGGCGCTGCCGCCCGCGTAGCGCTGGCTCCACAGCGTCGTCACCGTGGTGGCGCCCCCGTGCCCGAAGGCGTACATCGCGCCGGTCGCGTTCGACCGGTCGGCCGCGACCGGTCCGGTCACGACGTACGCGGTCGTGTCGCTGACCGCGATCCCGTTCTCCACGGCCTCGTTCGCGATGGTCAGCGAGTGGACCAGGCCGTCGGGTTGGATGTAGCCCAGGGTCGTGGCGGTGCCGGCGTCCTGGCCGAGCCCCACGATGCCGCCCGTGGTGAACCAGATGTCGCCGTCAGCGTCGAAAGCGGCGTTGAGCAGGCTCTGCCCCTGCGTCAGCACCCCACCGGCCACGAGATCGACGTCCCGGACCAAGTGCAGCACCGGGGTGGCCGCCGAGTCGTCGCGGTCGACGACGTAGACATGCCCCTCCCGCGAGGTGACCAGCACCTCGCCGGTGGCGCTCTGGTAGAGGTAGCCCAGATTCAGCGTCTGCCCAGCCGGCGCGTCCCATTCGGCTGTCACCGCCAGCGTGCGGGGATCGGCGACGGCGACGCCGTAGAGCGGGGTACCGGTGCTCGTGTTCACGTGGCCGGCGGTCAGCCTGCCGGCAGGGTCGAAGACGAGCGGGCTCAGTTTCGCCGCGGCGCTGGTCGTGGCCGGTCGTGAACCGAGCGGGCCGGGAAAGGGACTGGAATTGGTGTTCCCGCCGTCACCGTGCATGTCGCCGACTCGCGGCGTGAACTGCGCGTTCGCCGGGAGCGGCCGGGGTGCGGCCGGACGGCCCACGAACGCGGGCGCGGCGGTGGGATCCTGCGAGTCGGCGATCGGCGCCGGCCCGACCGTCGAACCAGCCGTCGGAACCGCCAGCGCCACGCACGCCAGGACGGGGACGAGCACAGTGGCGGTACGAAACACGCCGTCTCCAATACGAAGGGGGAACCGGACCGGGTGGCGAACGGATCGCACCCGGGGTGAGGGTATGGGCCGTGGGTCGCGCCATCCTGGCCCAATTCGGGCCAGGATGGCGCCCACGGCGAGGACGTCATCTCCGGTGTCCCCGCACGACTGAGCCGTTCGGGGTCGCTTTCACTTGGCCGGCAACGACTCCGTCCGAGCCAGCGCCAGACGCGCGGCGTCCGCCGAGTCCGGCTCCGCGCTGAACACGATGAGACGCAGGTCGTCGTCGCCGATCGTCATCGTGTCGCAGTCCAGGGTCAGGTCGCCCACCGCGGGATGCTGCACGGTCAACCGGTCGTCGTGGTGCCGGGCCGTCGACCCGTTCTCCCACACCGCGCGAAACCGGTCGCTGACGGCAAGCAGATCGGCGATCATGGCGGCCAGCCGTCGGTCGGCCGGATACCGGGAGACCGCGGTGCGCAGATCGGCCACGATCGTCGTCTCCGCCCGCAGGCGGCGCTCGGACAGCCGTGACGTCGAGCCGGGCTCGATGGTGAACAGCCGCCAGGCGACGTTCCGCTCCCGGCCCGATCCGAGGCACCCGTCCCAGCCCCACATCGCGGTCCATGCGGCGTTCCACTCGATGATCGTCCACGCGGCATCGCAGACACACACGGGCAGATCCTCGAGCCGGTCCAGCAGCCGCCGAGCGCCCTGGTCGATGCGCCTCGGCACCATGCCGGTCCCGGTGGCGGCGTGACCGGCCAGGATGCAGAAGTACTCGTACTCGCCCCGGCTCAGCCGCAACGCCCCGGCCAGCGCGTCCAGCACGGCCCTTGACGGCCGACCCTGCCCCTGTTCCAGCCGGCGGAGATAGTCGGCCGAGACACCCGCCATGCCGGCCAGTTCCTCGCGTCGCAGTCCTGGCACCCGCCGGGGACCGGTCACCGACAGCCCCACCTCCGCGGGCGACAGCCGGTCCCGCCAGCCTCGTAACAGTTCACCGAAGTTGTTGCGGCCGACCATGTCCGGAGCGTACGCCTGAACACGGCCCTCTCGACGGTGTTGTCACCGAGGCTTTCAAACAGCCGGTCAAGGAGGTGACCTGCGGATCAGCTGTCGCGTCGCCGCGCGCCCGGTCCGGGGGTCGCGGTGACGTCGTGTGCGGCGTGGATTTCGTGGCCGGCTGTGCACTTGAGGACCGCCTCGACCGGTGCGCCGCAGCCGCCGTGGCGCAGCGACACGGTGGGCCCGCGGTCTCCGGTCAGCCACCGGTCGGCCCAGCCGATCATGGCCACCATGACCGGGATCAGGTCGCGGCCTTTGTCGGTGAGCCGGTATTCCGCCCGCTCCCGCGACCCTGGCTCGCGGTAGGGGACCTTGACGAGCAGTTGCTGGGCGACGAGGTCGCGCAGCCGGGCCGAGAGCACCCCTGGGCTCATCCCCGTCCGGCGCAGGAAGTCCTCGAACCGGCGAGTGCCGTAGACCGCCTCCCGCATGATCACGCCCATGGTGGGGGGCGCCATAACGGTCAGGGCCAGTGCCACCGCGTCCGGGTCCAGGTCCCAGGCGTCGCGGTCCCAGACCGCGTCGGCATCGGTATTCATCGTCACCTCTCGGCTTCGCCGGCTGACTTGCGCCGACCGTACCCAGCATCCTAACCTGACTTCGGTATTTCGAAGTCAGCTCGGGGAAGGTGAACATGCGCAGCGGTGACAGTTACGTGCGGAGCCAGGTGGACGACGACTGGGACGCCATCGTGATCGGGTCCGGGATCGGCGGCCTCACCCCCGCGGGGCTGCTCGCGCGCGAAGGAAACCGTGTGCTCGTGCTGGAGCGCCACACCACGGCGGGCGGCTGCACGCAGGTGTTCCGCCGGGCCGGCTACGAGTGGGACGCGGGTCTGCACTACCTGGGCGAGGTGCACCGGCCGACGAGCGCCCTGCGGCGGGTCTTCGACCACATCAGCGGCGGTGCGCTGGAGTGGGCGCCGATGCCGGACGTCTACAACCGGATCGTCATCGGCGACCGCGAGTACGAGTTCCCCTCGGGCGTGGCGAAGTTCACCGAGCGGATGAAGGGCTACTTCCCGGACGAAGCCGAAGCGATCGACACCTACGTGCGCCTCGTCTTCGACGTCACCCGCTCGGCCAAAACGTTCTTCGCGCACCGCGCGCTGCCGCCGTCGATCGCCGACGACACCTACGAACAGCTCTGCGCACCCTTCCTGGAGTACGCCGACCGGACCGTCACCGAGGTGCTCGCCGAGCTGACGAGCGACCAAGAGCTCGTCGCCGTCCTCTGTGGACACTTCGGCGACTACTCCCTCGAGCCTTGGCGGGCCTCGTTCGCGATGCACGCCATGCTCATCCGGCACTACATCGACGGCGCGAACTTCCCGGTCGGCGGGTCCGGCCGGATCGCCGAGACGATTGCCGAGACGATCCGGGCGGCGGGAGGCCGAGTGCTCATCGGCGCCGAGGTCGCCTCGGTCCTGGTCGAGTCCGACGGGGTGTGCCGCGGGGTCACCATGACCGACGGCCACGTCTTCCGCGCCCCGGTGGTGATCAGCGACGCCGGCATCGAGACGACGGTGAACAGGCTGCTGCCTGCCGACGTCGCCGCCGCGACCGGGCTGGCCGAACACTGCCAGGACCGGGAGCTGTCCCTCGGCTGGGTGGCGCTGAACATCGGCATCAAGGAGTCCACCGCCGAGCTCGGCCTCGGTGGCGGGAACATCTGGGCGCACGCCGGCGCGGACCTGCGCGAGCGGATGACCGCCTACCAGGCGGATCCGCACACGCAGCCCATGCCGGTGTACTTCCTCTCGTTCCCCTCGGCGAAGGATCCGTCCTGGGAAGATCGTTACCCCGGCCGCACCACCATCGACATCTGCGGGCTGACCACCTGGTCGCTGTTCGAGCCGTTCGCCGGCACCCGGTGGATGCGCCGGGGCGAGGAGTACGACCGGCTCAAGCAGCGGCTCACCGACGAACTGCTCGGCCAGGTCCTGCGGTTCTGCCCCCAGCTGGCGGGCAAGATCGAGCACGTCGAACTGGCCACCCCGCTGAGCTTCAACCACTTCCTCGGCCGCACGAAGGGCGACTTCATGTCGCTCGCGCACACGCCCGAGCGATTCCGGCAACGCTGGATCAGCGCCCACTCCCCGGTCCCGGGGCTGTACTTCAGCGGCCAGGACGTCGTCGCCGCCGGCATCAGCGGCGCGATGATCGGCGGGGTCACCGCCGCGTCCGCCGTCCTGGGCCGCAACGTCCTGGAGAGCCTGTCGTGACCGAACCCGCTCACCCACCACACCGTCGACGTCGGCGGGACCACCCCTGCAGCTTTGGCGCGGAAATCGGGCAGCGGCGGGCATGAGCGAAAGTCCAGCTCGACAGCGGACGACGTATCCCGCCGGGATCGGCACTCAGCCGGCGATGCCGCTGATCAGCCAGTCGAGACCGCTGGTGAACGTCTCGCGGGGGGTTCCCATGCCGGCGCCGTGCAGCAGGCGTGGCTCACCCTCGGTCTGCTGGACGAAGGCGGCAAAGCCCAGGGCATGGACCAGCAGGACCGGCGTCGCGGTGGCCGCGGCGCGCGGTGACACCCCGGCGTCGAGCAGCAGTCGCTCGATCTGCTCCCGGATGGCGCTGGCCGTGGGGCCGGGTGAGGTCCGGCGGTCGAGGAAGCGCGGGGCGAGCGCCGGGCGGGTGCAGATCGCGTCGAACACGGCGAGCAGCAAGCTGTGCAGTTCTTCCAACGGTGCTGCGGTGCCGGGCGAGACCTCGGCGGCGGCGAGGGTGTCGTCGATCAGAGCGTCGAGCAGGGCGGCTTTGTTGTCGACCCACCGGTAGACCGCGTTCGGCACGACGTCAAGCCGTTCGGCGAGGGAGCGGATGGTCAAGCCGTCCAGGCCACGCTCGGCAAGGAGCTCCTGCGCGGCGTCGAGCACCTGGCGCCGCGACAGGCCAGCGTGCTGTCCGGTGCTTCGTGCCATGACAACAGTCTATCCACAAGGTGCACGCCGTACACCAGAGGTGTACGTTGTCCACCAGGAGGCGGTGGCCGGCAAGAGGAGAGGTGGCCATGCGGAAGATCATTGCGTTGGAAGAGCACCTGGCGACTCCGCGGATCGCGGAGGCCTGGAAGGGAGCCCCAGACGCCGAACGCGACGGTTACACGCGGTTCACCGAGCGTGGCACGCTGGGTGAGCGGCTGCTGGACCTCGGGGCCAGGCGCCTGGCCGACATGGACGACCAAGGCGTCGATGTGCAGGTTCTGTCGGTGACCACGCCCGGAGTGCAGAACCTGGCCCCGGACGTGGCGGTGCCGCTCGCCCGGGAAGCCAACAACGCGATCGCCGCGGCGATCCGATCGCATCCGGACAGGTTCGAGGGGTTCGCGACGCTCCCGACCCCCGACCCGGCGGCGGCCGCCGAGGAACTCGACCGCACGGTCACGCAACTCGGCTTCGCCGGCGCGATGATCGTCGGCCGGACCGGGGCGAAGAACATCGACCACCCCGACTTCGAGCCGATCTGGGCCACGGCCGCACGGCTGCGCGCACCGGTCTACCTCCACCCCCAGATGCCGGTCCCCGCAGTCCGCGACGCCTACTACTCCGGCATCGACCCGGCGATCGACTACCTGCTCGGTGGCCCCGGCATCGGCTGGCACTACGAGACCGGCGTGCAACTGCTCCGCCTGATCCTCTCCGGCACCTTCGACCGGCACCCGGACCTGCAGCTCGTCACCGGACACTGGGGCGAAGTGGTGCTCTTCTACATCGAGCGTCTCGCCAAGATGCAGGAGTGGGGGCAGCTCCCCCTCGAACGTCAGCTCATCGACTACCTCCGCTCAAACGTCTCCTACACCGGAAGCGGTGACCTCAGCGACCGCTACCTGCACTGGGCCATCGACGTCGTCGGCGTCGAACGCATCATGTATGCCACCGACTATCCGTTCGTGGACACCGGAGCCGGCCAGGCCCGCCGCTTCCTGGAGAACGCGGACCTGAGCGACGCCGAGCGCGACGCGATCGCACACGGCAACTGGGAACGGCTCACCGCCCGGACGCGCTCGTGACGTGACCACGCATGGCCCCGTCGCCCCTTCCGCAAAACTCCCGGGTCGCCCAGTCGTCCGACCACGAATTCGCGCCCGTCGAAACGGGTTGGCAGAAAGAGGCTAAGGAGAAACCGATGATGATGTTGCGTGTGGCGAATACCACCGCGCAGCCTGAACCGGTCACAAAACCGCAGCTCACGGGCCGAAAACCGCATTTTGGCGCGGTACACGCATATCTGGTCGCGTCGGGAGAGCGGGCGCTGCTCGCGATGGGGTGGTCCAGGGACTTGCGCGACCTGCTCGAAAGCCCCACCCGGGGCCGTTCATCCGCCTTCGGGTAGGAACGCAGCGGTGCTCACCGAGGCAGCCTACCGTCGCCGGTCGATCGAGTCCGGTGCGCGAGGACGAAAACTCTCGGCCAGTCCAATGTGGACGTTACTCGGCATCCAGCTCTTGGGCATCCGCCAGGTGTGCTCTCAGCCACCGTTCGGAGGTGTCCACGTGCATCAGGGCCGCGGCGGTGGCGACGTCGGCGTCGCGGTTGGCCAACGCGGTGTAGATGGCCCGGTGCTGGGCCAGGGTTGTGTTCGTGACGCCGCGGTCGACGGTGCCGCGCCAGATCCGGGCGCGCAGGGTACGGGAGGATACTCCCTCCAGCAGGGTGGTCAGGGTTTCGTTGCCCGTCGCGGCGATCACCGTGCGGTGGAAGGCCGCGTCCAGGACGGTGAGGCGCTCCACGTCGTCGACGGCCTCGCACATCGCGTCGAGGAGTTCCGCCACGGCGGCGAGTTCGTCTTCGGTGATTCGTGTGGCGGCGAGCCTGGTGGCGGCGGGTTCCAGCAGCCGGCGCACCTCCGTCAGTTCGAGCACCGTGCCGCCGCCCATGAGGGCCACGGCGTTGCCGAGACCTTCCAGGAGCAGGCTGGGTGCCAGGCTCGTGACGTAGGTACCGTCGCCGCGTCGGATCTCCAGGACCCGGGCCATGATGAGGGCCTTGACCGCCTCGCGCATCGGGCTGCGCGAAATGCCCAGCTCGGTGGCGAGCTCCTGCTCCGGGGGGAGCTTCGCGCCGGCGGGGAACCGGCCGGACTGGACGAAGCCCCGGATCCGGTCGATCGCCTCGTCGGTCAAGGACCTCGACATGGCGTGCTCCTCGGTTTCTGCTGGAAGCCGGCTGACAGCCGGCTTGGGCGTTTTTGTGGTGACACCGATCGTGTGAATGCCGGCCGAACAGTGCCGTCTCGGCTGTAGGGGTGGTCATGACGGGAGCAGTTGCCACTGTTCCTGAGAAACGCCGTTGTACAACCACTGTTCGGCGCCGACTTCGGTCAGCCGGTCGACGATGTTGGGGTCGAGTACCCCGTTGCTGATCGTCTGGCCCTGCGGCGAGGCGTAGGTGTCCCCGGCAGGTCCGCCGGGAAGTCCTGATGACGGTGTCACGACAGTGCTCCAGTGGTGCTCGCGGATCCGGTTGCGCCGGGCACCTGATCGCCGTTGACGGGTGCTCCGTGAGACGCGCCCGCTACCCGGGGGACTCCGGGAGGAAACCGACGGTCAGCAGCAGGTTCGCGTAGTGCCGGGTGTCACCGGAGGCGATGCACAACGCGACGTCGGGGCGGCGGCAAGTCTGGTAGAACTCGAGCCGCGCGATCGGCCGGAGCGGAATCTCGGGCCCGAGCAGTTGCTCGTACCCGGCCCAGCACGCGGGGACGCTGCCGTCGTCCGGTCGCATCGCGACGACCGATTCGACGGGCACCGTGTCCAGCAGCGAGGTGAGGATGTCGTCGATCCCCACCAGCCCGGGACGCAGGTTCAGGTACACGACGTCGGCGCCGGGATGGACGTTGGTCGCGTGCGCGTAGTTCGCGTCGGCAATGAGGATCTGCGACCCGTGCCCGGTCGCGGCCAGCGCGCCGAGCAGCGGTGGGTGCAGCAGCGGATAGCGCAGCATCGCGTCTTCCTTTCCGGGTGTTGTCCGGGCCCGTGGTTGAGCGCGCCGGCGCGGAAGGTCGTGACGGTGGCTCCGGCGAAGCCTTGGGACCGGACCAGGCGCAGGATCTCGCCGTCGTGGCAGAGCCACTCGGCCAGCGGGGCATCGAGTTCGACGCGGGCGTGGCCGCCGAGATCGCGTACCCGCAGGTCACGGCAGATCATGCCGCGGCGTGAGAGCACGGACCGGACGGCGGCTTCGGCCCGCTCGATCCGGGCGAGCGTGGTGATCGTGACCGGGACCCCGTACCGGACCCGGCTGGCGAGGCAGGGCATCGCCGGCTTGTCCGCTGTGGACAGACGCCACAACACGCTGATCGCTCGTACGTCCGCTTTGCTCAAGCCTTCGTCCCGGAGGGGAGTGACGACGCCGATCTCGTCGCCTGCCCGGATCCCGGGGCGGAACGGGTCGGCCGCGTCGTCGGCGTTCGTGCCGGTGGCCACGACCTCGATGCCGTGCGACCGGGCAAGCGCGGCGATCGTACCGAGCACCGTGGACTTGCAGAAGTAGCAGCGATCGCGGCCGTTCGCGGTGTAGCCCGGCTGGTCCAGTTCGGCGGTCATCGGTGCGGACCGCCAGACCAGCAGCCGCGCCCCGGCTTCGTAGCGCCCGTCCGGCACGTCGGCGAGGACCTGCTCGGCCACTTCGGCTTCGACGCGGCTGACCAGGACCGGCCCGGTGTTGTGCGCCAGCAGGGTCGTGACGATCGCGCTGATCTGGTCGGGCTGTTTGCCAGGCGCGTACACGACTTCAGGCAGTCCCTGACGCCGTTCGCGGTCGAGGTCCACCCGGGCGTGGCCGAGATCGGCCGTGCGGAGTGCGGTCATCACGCTTCTCCGTTCACGTAGGGGATGGTGAGCGGGCCTTCGGGCAGGACACAGACTCGCGCGCCGGGGCCCGCGGCGGTCAGTGCTTTGGCCACGGTCGCGGCGATGTCGGTGGTCTGGGTCAGGTGCGCGGTGGCGAGCTCGGCGTCGGTGAGGTAGCCGGTGTGCATGACGACCCGGCAGTCGTGCTGGATCTTCGCCTGGATCTGGACCTGCCACTGGTCGGGCACCGTCACCGGGCGGGCCGCGATCTCGGCCAGCAGCGCGCCGGGCGAGCTCGCCGACGCGAGCACTTCGCGGTAGGACCCGTGGTCGGGGAACCCGTCGCGGCACTCCGCGGCGCAGACGATCGTGGCGCCGGGCTTGGCGATCCGGTACGCGGCCGACATGCCTTTGACCGCCTGGTAGAGATTCTGGTCGAGCGGGTGGCCCGAGTTGGTGGTGACCACGACGTCGAACAGCGCGGGCACCGGCCGCATCGCGACCGTGCGGGCCACGGTGACGGCCGCGGCGTGCATCGGGAACAGATCGCCACCGAAAGCGGCGATGACAGCCTTGTCCCGGTTGAGGATGACGTCGAAGCCGAAGGTGACGTCCGCGGCCGCGGCGATCGCGCGGACGTCGTCGTGCACCGGGTTGCCCTCGATGACGCCCCAGGTCGCCCGCGGGCTGCCGATCCGGCCCGCGTCGTGCAGGACCAGCACGGTCTCCAGTGCCGCCAGGCCGGGGGCGACGAGCTTCGGGCCGCCGGAGAACCCGGCGAAGAAGTGCGGCTCGACGAACCCGGTGGTGATCCGGACGTCGGCGTCGAGCCACTCGCGGTTGAGCCACACGGGCACGTCGTCGCCGAATCGGCCGAGCCAGGCCATGCGGTCGCGGTCGCGGGCGTCGTGGTTGACGATGCGGACCGTGTCGACCACGTCGTCCCCGAACATCGCGCGCAGTTCGGCGTCGGAGTTGCCGCGATGGGTGCCGGTCGCGACGAGCACGACGACGTCCTCGAGCCGCACGATCCCGTCCAGCTCTTCGAGGATCGCGGGGATCATCAGCTCGCGGGGCTGTGGCCGGGTGCCGTCGCAGGCCGAGATCGCGACCGTCTGGCCGGGCCGGACGCGTTCGCGCAGCGGTGGCCCCGCAACGGGTTCCCGCAGTGCCCGGCGCAAGACCGTGCGCGGGTCTTCGGAAACCGGGTGGTGGACCGGCGTGACGACGGTGGTGACCGCCGGGTCGATGGCCAGGTCGAGTCCGGTTCGGCCGTAGGCGAGCTTGACGGTGGTCATGGCTGGTCCAGTCGGTAGATCCGGGCGGCGGTGCCGCCGGAGATCTCGGCGCGCTCGGCGTCGGTGAGCCGGGTGAGCAGGGATTCTGTGGTGCGCCACACGGTTTCGTAGCCCGCGGCCAGCAGGCACACCGGCCAGTCGGAGCCGAGCATCAACCGGTCTGGGCCGAACGCGGCCAGCGCGGTCTCGACGTAGGGGCGCAGATCCTCGGTTGTCCAGTGCTCGAGGTCCGCCTCGGTGACCAGGCCCGAGATCTTGGCGGCCACGTTCGGCTCGTCGGCGAGGGTCTTCAGGTGGATCGCCCACGGGTTGACCTCGCGGGTCGCGATCGGGGGCTTCCCGAGATGGTCCAGGACGAAGGTGAGGCCGGGCACCGCCCGGACGGCCTCGATCGCCGCGGGCAGCTGATGCGGGAGGACAAGGAGGTCATAGGCGAGCCCGGCGTCCCGCACCGCCCGCAGGCCGCGCAGGACGTCGTCGCGGACCAGCCACCGCGGATCCGGTTCCGCCTGGACCAGGTGGCGGATGCCCACCAGGAGTTCACCGCCGGGCACGGCACGCAGCCGCTCGAGGTCGGAGTCCACCGTGGACGAGGTGAGATCGGCCCAGCCGACCACACCGGCGATGAGCGGGTTCTCCTCGGCCAGGGCCAGGAACTCGATGGTCTCGTCGAGGTCGGGCAGGACCTGGACGAGCACGGTCTGGCCGATCCCGGCGGACCCGGCCGCCTTCTGCAGGTCCGGTACCCCGAAGTCGCGGCGGATGTAGGACGTCTCTTCGCCGTCCAGCCAGGGCTGAGGGCGAGCCGAGAGCCGCCAGAGGTGGTGATGCGCGTCGACACGCATGGCTATGCCCGGCCCACCCGATGCCGTTGGCTGCCCAAGCCGTCGATGCTCACGGTCACTTCGTCGCCTTCCGAGAGGTAGGGGAAGTCGTTGGCGCCGAAGGCGACCCCGGCCGGAGTGCCGGTGTTCACGACGTCACCGGGCTCGAGCACCATGAACTGGCTCAGGTACCAGAGGACGTGGTCTACCCCGAACAGCATGTTCTTCGTGCTGCCGTCCTGGCGGGGCTGCCCGTTGACGGCGAGCCGCAGGCCGAGCGACTGTGGGTCGCCGGCCTCGTCGGCGGTCACGAGCCACGGGCCGAGCGGGTTGAAGGTCTCGCAGGACTTGCCCTTGGTCCACTGTCCGCCGCGTTCGTGCTGGAAGTCGCGCTCGCTGACGTCGTCGGAGATCGCATAGCCCGCGATGACCCCGGCGGCGTCCTCCGGTGTCGCGAGGTAGCGGGCGGTCTTGCCCACGATGACGGCGAGCTCGACCTCGTAGTCGGTCTTCGAGCTGGTGCGCGGGAGCAGGACGGTGTCGTCGGGTCCGACGATCGTGTTGGTGGCCTTGAGGAACACGACCGGTTCGCGTGGCGGCTCGGCACCGGTTTCCGCGGCGTGGTCGGAGTAGTTCAGGCCGATGCAGATCAGGTTTCCGGGGCGGCTCACCGGGGCGCCGACGCGCAGGCCCGTGGTGTCCAGCTCCGGCAGGAGCCCGAGCTCCAGGGCGTCGGCGGTGCCGGCGGGACCGTCGTCGGCGAGGAAAGCGCCGTCGATGTCCGCTGTCAACGGCCGGAGGTCCCACGCCCGCCCGGCCGCGTCGAGCACGACCGGGATTTCCCGGCCGCGGTCGCCAAGTCGTTGAAAACGCATCGTTGAGTCCTTCACGGGAGCGAGCTGTGCCCTGAGCGGGCCGCTCGAAAAGCTAACAGACATGTGATGTCTCAGTCGAGAGCTCTTCGGGGGATGGGAAAAAAGCTGCACATTGCAAGCGTTGGTAACACTGTGTCCAAGTTATGGTCGTGTTACGGGCATCGTCTGGACAATCGATCATCTGACGCGTAGCCATACATATGTTGTCTCACGGCCCTGGTGTCGCTCATCGACACAGAGCGCCCGGGCATCGAATCCGAGTGAGAGGTGGCCGTGTGGCCGAAGTGATCAGTGCCATCGACGCCGTAGATGTCCGGTTTCCGACCTCGCTCGACCTTGATGGATCCGACGCGATGAATCCGGAACCGGACTACTCGGCCGCCTACGTGACCATCCGGACCAGTGGCGGGCAGGACGGGTTCGGCCTGGCCTTCACCGTCGGGCGCGGCAACGACGTCCAGGTCGCCGCGGTCCGGGCGCTGGTTCCCCTGGTACTCGGCATGCCGGTCGAAGAAATGCTTTCCGACCTCGGCGGCTTCTCCCGCCGCCTCACCGGCGACAGTCAGCTGAGGTGGCTCGGGCCGGAGAAGGGCGCCATCCACATGGCCGCCGCCGCGATCATCAACGCGGCCTGGGATCTGAAGGCTCGCATCGAGGGCAAGCCGGTCTGGCGGCTGCTGGCCGAGATGACGCCGGAGGACCTGGTCGATCTGGTCGACTTCCGGTACCTCCAAGAGGTACTGACCCGTGAGGAGGCGCTGGACATCCTGCGGCAGGCCGAGCCGGGCCGCGCGCAGCGCCAGGCCGAGTTGCTCACCACGGGCTATCCCGCCTACACCACGAGCCCGGGCTGGCTCGGCTACTCACCCGAGAAGCTGGCCAAGCTCGCGACCGAAGCCGTGAATGACGGCTTCACCCAGATCAAGCTGAAGGTCGGCGCCGACCGCGACGAGGACGTCCGCAGGATGCGGCTCGCCCGTTCGGTGGTGGGACCAGACATCAAGATCGCGATCGACGCCAACCAGGCCTGGGGTGTGGACCAGGCCATCGAGTGGCTGGCGCCGCTGGCGGAGTTCGACCCGTACTGGATCGAAGAACCGACGTCCCCGGACGACGTGCTGGGCCACGCCGCCATCCGCCGGGCGGTGGCGCCGATCAAGGTCGCCACCGGTGAGCACACCCACAACGCCGTGATGTTCAAACAGCTGTTGCAGGCTGGGGCGATCGACATCCTCCAGCTCGACGCGAGCCGCGTGGCCGGCGTCACCGAGAACATCGCGATCCTGTTGCTGGCCGCGAAGTTCGGCGTTCCGGTGTGCCCGCACGCCGGGGGTGTCGGGCTCTGCGAGATGGTGCAACACCTCTCGATGTTCGACTACGTCGCCGTCAGCGGGACCCAGCAGGACCGGGTCATCGAATACGTGGACCACCTGCACGAACACTTCGTGGACCCGGTCAAGATCGCCGCAGGCCGCTACGTGACGCCGACGGAGCCCGGCCTCGGGGCGCGTCTGCATGCCGAATCCGTGGCCCGATACCGGTTCCCGGACGGCCCAGCCTGGCATGAGGCCACCCAGGCGGTGGTCGCGTGAGGGAGTTCGAAGGCATCCGCGCCGTCGTCACCGGCGGAGCTTCGGGTATCGGGCTTGCCACGGCCCAGTTACTGGCCGAACGAGGTGCCCGGGTCGTCTGCCTCGATCTCAAGGAAGCGGTCGACCCACCGTTGACGGGAGTGCACGCCGACGTCTCGGACGACGAGTCGGTGCGCACCGGGGTCGCCGAGGCCGTGGACCGGCTGGGCGGCCTGGACGTCCTCGTCAACAACGCGGGAATCGGCGCGCAGGGCACTGTCGAGGACAACGACGACGCCGAATGGCATCGCGTGTTCGACGTCAACGTGCTAGGCATGGTCCGGGTGAGCCGGGCCGCGTTGCCGCACCTACGGAACTCCGGCAGCGCGGCGATCGTCAACACCTGCTCGATCGCCGCGACCGCGGGGCTCCCGCAGCGCGCGCTGTACAGCTCCACGAAAGGCGCGGTCCTCGCGCTGACCCGGGCGATGGCCGCAGACCATCTGCGCGAGGGCATCCGCGTCTGCTGCGTCAACCCCGGGACGGCCCACACGCCGTGGATCGACCGGCTGCTGGCCACCGCCGAAGATCCCACGGCCGAACTGGCCGCGCTGGCCGCCCGGCAACCGTCCGGACGGCTGGTCACGGCGGACGAAGTCGCTGCGGCCATCTGCTACCTGGCCGGCCCGGAGGCCGGTGCGACCACCGGCACCGATCTCGCCGTGGACGGCGGTATGTCCGGCCTGCGGCTCCGCCCCCAACCGCTCAACGAGGAGAGGTCATGAAGTTCTCAACCCTGTGTGCCGCCGTCGCCGGCGTCCTGACCGCGGCCACGCTGGCAGGCTGTAGCGGAAGCGGCTCCACCGCCGCCTCCGGCAGCACCGTCGTCGGAGTCGACTATCCCCGTTCCGACACCGACTTCTGGAACGCCTACATCAAGTACGCGCCCCAGTTCGCCACGCAGCTCGGCCTCGACATCAAAACCACCAACTCCCAGAACGACATCGCGAATCTGACGGCAAACGTGCAGACGATGATCAGTCAGGGCGTCAAGGGTGTCGTCATGGCCCCGCAGGACACCGCGGCGGTCATCCCCACGTTGCAGCAGCTCGCGACGAAGAAGATCCCCGTCGTTTCCGTCGACACCCGGCCGGACCAGGGCAATGTCTACATGGTCGTCCGCGCGGACAACCGTGCCTACGGCGAGAAGGCCTGCCGGTTTCTGGGGACCAAGCTCGCCGGCAAGGGCAAGGTCGTGATGCTCGAAGGCGGCCTGGACTCGATCAACGGGCGGGACCGCACCGACGCGTTCAACGAGTGCATGAAGACGAACTTTCCCGGCATCACCGTGTTCGGCGAGGCCACGAACTGGGACGCGAACACTGCGGCGCAGAAGCTGCAGACCCGGCTGACGGCCAACCCGGACATCAAGGGTGTCTACATGGAATCGAGCTTCGCGCTGGCCGGGACACTCCAGCTGCTCAAGCAGCGCGGTGTGCTCGTGCCCGCCGCGGATCCGAAGCACGTGTTCATCGTGTCGAACGACGGCATCGCCGAGGAACTCGACAAGATCCGGGCGGGCGAGATGGACGCGACCGTCTCCCAGCCGGCGGACCTGTTCGCCAAGTACGCCCTGCAGTACATCAAGGACGCCATCGCGGGTAAGACACCGGTGGCGGGCAAGACCGACCACGACAGCACCATCCTGCAGATCCGCGAAGGCCTGATGGAGGACCAGCTCGCGGCTCCGCTCGTGACCGCCGACGGCGCCACCTTCGGCCCGGTCACCAGTGTCAAGGTCGACGACCAGTCGTTGTGGGGCAACAGCAAGAACTGATGCGAACCGGCGTCCCCGCTTCAGAGAGGAAGCGAACATGAACACCATGCCGGTGGTCGAGGCACACCAGTTGTGCAAGCGTTATGGCGCCACGGTCGCACTGGACCACGCCGACCTGGCCGTCCTACCCGGACAGACGCATGCCCTCGTCGGCCGCAACGGCGCGGGGAAGTCGACGCTGGTGTCGGTCCTCACCGGACTGGACGGCCCGGACTCCGGGACCGTCCGGTTCGGTGGCGAACCGGCGCCGAAGGCCTCCGATCGGGACGCCTGGCGGGCACGGGTCGCGTGTGTGTACCAGAAGTCCACGATCATCCCGGAGTTGTCCGTCGCGGAGAACCTGTTCCTCAACCGGCAGGAGACCCGCGCCGGACTGCTTCGCTGGCCCGCGGTCCGGCGGGCGGCTACGGACCTGCTCGACCGCTGGTCGGTGGACGTCGACGTCCGGCGGCCGGCAGGGGAGCTGAGCGTCGAACAGCGCCAGTTCGTCGAGATCGCGCGATCGCTGTCGTTCGGCGCGCGGTTCGTCATCCTCGACGAGCCGACCGCGCAGCTCGACGGCGCCGCGATCACGCGGCTGTTCGAGCACATCGCCGAGCTGCAGCGCCAAGGTGTCACCTTCCTGTTCATCAGCCATCACCTGCAGGAGGTCTACGACATCTGCGACACGGTGACGGTGTACCGCGACGCCCGGCACGTCCTGACCTCACCGGTGGCGGACCTGCCGCACGCCGATCTGGTGGCAGCGATGACCGCGGAGGACACCGGTTCGGCGATCGAAGCCCGGATCACGACGGCTCGCCGCGATGCACCACCTGTGCTGCGCGTGCGTGAGCTGAACCTCGAGCCGGCCTATGCCGACGTGTCGTTCGACATCGCGCCCGGCGAGATCGTCGGTCTGGCCGGGTCGGGTGGCAGCGGCAAGACCGAGGTCGCCGAGACCGTCGTCGGACTGCGCAAGGCCGGATCCGGGACCGTCCGGATCGGAGACCGTCGGCCTCGGCCGGGGGACGTCCCGGCGGCATTGGCCGCAGGGGTCGGGTTCGTCCCCGAAGACCGGCATCACCAGGGCTTCGTGCCGGAGATGTCCATCGCGGACAACGCCACGATGAGTGTCATGGACCGGCTCGGCCCCGGCATCTTCGTCAAGTCGGACAAGCGGGATCGGCTCGCCCGGACGATGATCACCCGGCTCGAGGTGAAGACACCCGGCCCCGAGCTGCCGGTGTCGGCACTGTCGGGCGGGAACCAGCAAAAGGTCGTCATGGCCCGCGCGCTGGCCGGCGACCCACGCTTGCTCGTGCTGATCACCCCCACCGCCGGTGTCGACGTGCGCTCGAAGGAGTTCCTGCTGGGCAAGGTCGCCGAGATCGCCGGCGCCGGCGCCGCGGTGCTGATCGCCTCCGACGAACTGGACGACCTGCGCCTGTGCGACCGGGTGCTGGTCATGATCCACGGCCGCCTGGCCACCGAACTGCACGCAGGTTGGCAGGACCGCGACGTCGTGGCCGCCATGGAAGGAGTCGACCTCGATGTCTGAGACCCCCACCGCGCTCCGCGACGCCGAACCGCAAGCCACCGCCCCTGTGGCGTCCGGCACGCAGCGGCTCGTCCTGGCGCGGCTGCGCGATTTCGCCCTGGTACCGGGGATCATCGCGATCGCCGTGGTCGGCCAGCTGGTGAACCCGGTGTTCCTGCAGTACGACAATGTGATCAACATCCTGCAGACGATGTCGGAGATCGCGCTGCTGGTGCTCGCCCAGACGATGGTGCTGGTCGTCGGCAAGATGGATCTCTCGCTGGAATCGACGTTCGGACTGGCGCCGGGTGTGGCGGCCTGGCTGACCGTCGAAGGCGGGCACTCGCTCGGCCTGCTGCCGGGCTGGGCCGCGCTGCCCGTCGTGCTGGCCGTCGGGGTGCTGGTCGGCGCCTTGAACGCGCTGCTGATCGTCCGGTTCGGCCTGAGTGGCTTCGTCGTCACCCTGGGCATGCTGATCGTCCTGCGCGGCCTGCTGACCGGCATCTCCGGTGGGCAGACCTTCTTCGGCCTGCCCGAGGAAATGCTGTACTTGGGTACCACGCTGTGGGCCGGGGTCCCGGCATCGATCTGGGTCTGTGTGCTGCTGTTCGCGGGTGGGATCGTGCTGCTCGGCTACACCCGGTTCGGGCGCAGCCTCTACGCGATCGGCGGAAATCCTGACGCGGCGAAGGCGGCGGGCATCCGGACCGACCGGATCGTCTGGATCGTGCTGATCAGTGCCAGCGCGCTCGCCGCGCTCGGCGGCCTGCTGCTGTCCGGGCGGCTGGCTTCGGTCGCCTCGGGGCAGGGCAACGGCTACATCTTCACCGTGTTCGCCGCGGCTGTCATCGGCGGCGTGAGCCTCAACGGCGGCCGGGGCACGTTGTTCGGCGCGTTCACCGGAATCCTGCTGCTCTACATGATCCAGAACGCGCTCACGCTGGCCGGAGTGCCCGCACAGTGGATCGGCGCGCTCAACGGCACGATCATCCTCGTGGCGCTGGTCATGTCGCGCATCACCAGCGGTAAGCAGCAGAACTGACGATGCCGGATCCCTTCGAGCAGCGGCAGCTTCGGCGTGCCGAGGTGACGATGAGCAGGCTGGGTGTCGGCACGTCCGGTCTCGGCAACGTCTTCGGTCAGGTGGACGAGGAAGTGGCCGTGCGGACCGTGCTGGCGGCCGCACAGGCCGGGGTCCGTTACTTCGACACTGCCCCTTACTACGGCTACGGCGTGGCCGAACGCCGGCTCGGGCAAGCGCTGCGCGGGCTGCCCCGGGACTCTTACACAGTGTCCACCAAGGTCGGCCGGACACTGTCCGAACAGGATTGTTCCTTCGATTTCTCCGCAGGTGCGGTGCGAAAGGACATCGAGCTGAGCCTGGAGCGGCTCGGTCTCGACCGCCTCGACATCGTTTACGTGCACGACCCGGACGAACACGAGCAGGACATCTACGACCACGCGTGGCCGGAGCTGCGGCGGCTGCGCGAAGAAGGTCTGGTGTCGGCGATCGGCGTCGGGATGAACCAGTGGCAGATGCCGGCCCGGTTCGTCCGCCGTCTCGACGTGGACGTGGTCCTGCTCGCCGGCCGCTATACACTGCTCGACGCGGCGGGCAGCGTGCTGCTCGACCTGTGTGGCAAGGCCGGGGTGGACGTCGTCCTGGGTGGTGTGTTCAACTCCGGCTTGCTCATCGACCCACGTCCAGGGGCCTGGTTCGACTACGCGCCCGCGTCGCCACTGCTCCTCGCGAGGGCTCAGCGCATGCGGGAGATCGCGGGAGAGTCCGGCATCGGCCTGCCCGCGGCCGCACTTTCCTTCGCCGTCGCCCATCCCGCGGTGACGTCGGTTCTGGTCGGTGTCACCGGCCAGAACCAGCTCGACGAGAATATCCGGTCCTTCCGGCGGAACGTTCCGCCGGAGCTGCTGCGGCAGCTGACGACCTGCTAGTCCACCCAACGATCGGGAGGTCGCAATGACGCATCCTGCTGAGAATCCCTTGTCCCGGCGCAGGTTCGGCGCCCTCGCGGCAGCCGGGCTCGCCGCTACGGCCCTGCCCGCCGTACTGCCCGGCGGAGCCACGGCCGCGGCGAAGTGCGGCCGCTACGAAGCCGACTGGCCCTCGGTCGACCGTCATCCGCCGTCGCCGGAATGGTTCCAGGACGCCAAGTTCGGCATCTACTGGCACTGGGGCGCGTTCACCACGCCGGAGTACGGCAGCGAGTGGTACGGCCGGGACATGTACCGGCCGGGCAGCAACGAGAACAACCACCACAAGGCGACCTACGGCGATCCCACGGTCTGGGGCTACGACCGGTTCATCAACGGCGGGACCGACGCCAACGGCAATCGCGTCCAGTTCGCACCGAAGCTCGTGTCGCGGGGCGGCCAGTTCGACCCGGAGGAATGGGCCCGGGTCGTCAAGGACTCCGGCGCGAAGTTCGCCGGACCGGTCGCCGAGCACCACGACGGCTTCTCGATGTGGGACAGCAAGGTCAACGAGTGGAACTCGGTGGCCAAAGGCCCGCGGCTCAATCTGCTGGACCTGTTCGCGAAGGCCGTGCGGGGCCAGGGGCTGAAGCTGCTGGTGGCCATGCACCATTCGTTCAACTACAACGGTTTCTACGACTTCTCGCCACGCCAGACCGACCCCAGCCTGCAGAAGCTGTACGGCCAGTTGCCGCGTGCCCAGGAGGACGCGCTGTGGTTCGCCAAGCTCAAGGAGGTGCTCGACCGCACCCGGCCGGACATCCTGTGGCAGGACTTCGGCCTGAATTCGCCGGGCTACTGCTTCAACAGCGGGCCGTGCGCGGTCGGCGAGCAGCAGCGCCTGGAGTTTCTTGCGTACTACTACAACCAGGCCGAGAAGTGGGGCAAAGACGTCGTCGCCACCTACAAGCACTTCGACCACGGTTTCGACACTCTGGGTGAGGTCGCGGACTACGAGCGCGGGGGACCGGCCGACATCGTCCGGCCCTACTGGCTGACCGACGACGCGATCAGCAGCAGCAGCTGGAGCTACACCCAGGGCATCGGCTACTACTCGAGCACACAGATGATCCACGCGCTCATCGACCGGGTCAGCAAGAACGGCAACATGCTCCTCAACATTTCGCCGACTCTCGAAGGAACCATTCCCGACGAGCAGCGCGCGGTGCTGCGCGACGTCGGGGACTACCTCCGTCGTGAGGGCGAATCGATCTACGCGACGCGCGCGTGGGACGTCTACGGCGAAGGCCCGACCAAGATGGGCGGCGGTTCCTTCGTCGCGCCGAAGGTCGGGACCGCCAAGGACATCCGGTTCACCCGCGACAAGGCCGGGCGCGTCTTGTATGCGACGGTTCTGGCCTGGCCGGGCGATGCGGCAACGTTGACCATGACCACTTTGTCGGGCAAGCGTTTCGACGCGTCCTCGCTCAAGCGGGTCGAACTGCTCGGCGCGCCCGGGATCCGGTTGTCCTTCAGCCAGGACGCGGACGGCCTACGGGTAGTCATGCCCGCCGCGAAGCCGTTCGCGTCGCCCGCGTACGCGCTGCGGCTGACCTTCGCCGGGAAGATTCCCGGGGTGCGTCCCGATACCGGCGCGGCCGTGTTCGCCGACTGGAACTACGGCGGTGCCAATGCGGCGCTTACCGTCGGTAGTTATACCGCCGCTCAGTTGCAGGCGAAGAGCCTCGCACCGCGGACCCTCTCGTCGATCTGGCCCGCCGACGGCTACGAGACCCAGGGATATTCGGGCGACGGCCTCTCCGGAAAACGGACCGTGTACACCGCGCCTGCCCCGGACCTGCGGACGACCGGCAGCGATGACACCATCGTGTCCGTGCGGGTGAGCTTCGACCCCGCGCGGTGGTTCCGGATCATCAACGTCACCAACGGTCTCGCCATCGACGGCGGCGGCGCGGTGGCCCCTGGCAGCCCCCTGAAGACCTGGACCTGGGACGGCAGCCCGAACCTGCAGTTCCACATCGAGGAAGCCGGCGACGGGTTCTTCAAGCTTCTCAATCGCACCAACGGCCTGGTCCTCGACGGCGCGGGCGCCACCCAGCCCGGGTCGAACCCGGTGCAGACGGGTTACACGGGCGCGACGAGCCAGCAATGGGCGATCACCGACACGGCGACCAACCTCTACGCGATCGCCAACCGCGCCACCGGACTCGTGCTCGACAGCGGCGGCAATGTCGGCTCGGGTTCGCCGCTCAAGCTGTGGAACGACGACGGCAGCCCGAACCTGCGCTGGCAGATCTTCGTCAGTTGAAACACAACATCCCGCCCGGCCGGCGGTTTCGTGCCATCGGCCGGGCGCCGGCGGGGGAGACCGGTAGAGGTCCGCTGTCCGGGATCAGTCCACGACCGCCGTATCGGCACCGTCCATTCAGGACGTCCGCGGCACCGCGTTGATGAAGGGGCGACCCGTACGCGCAACAACAACCACCGTCCCGGACCCGCGCAGACGCCGTCGAGTGAGCGCGAGCATGTCGATCTACCAGCCGGGTCTGCCGGCGATATCGCGGTCGCTCGAGAAAGTGTCGAGCGTTACTCGGCGATCTCTGTGGTGATAGCGCTGATGGACGGTCCCTCGTTGGACTCGATGCGGTCAACCGTCTGGCGGCTCCACTCGTGGACAGCCGCGGCCTGGTCGGGGGCAAGCACCTCGAAGAAGTAGCGGCGAATGTTGTCCGCGTGACCCAGGAGGGCGTTCTGGGCGGCGCTGCGGCCCTTGGCGGTCAGGCCGATCCCGGCGCGGCGGCCGTTGGACTCGTTGTCGGTCCGGTTCACCAGTTCGCGGTTCTCCATCCGGGTCAGCTGGTGCGCGACGCGGCTCTTCTCCCAGTCGAGCGACTCGGCCAGTTCGCCGACGCGCATCCGGCCCCCGGGTGCCTGGTGCAGAGTCACGAGCACACTGAACTCGGCCTTGGAGATGCCGTACTCGCGCTGCAGATCGCGGTCCAGCTCGCGGTTGAGGAGGCGATGAGCCTGCATCCAGATGTGCCAGAGCTCCCACTGCTCGGGTGTCAGCGTGCGTGGTCCGGCCATGGCCGAATCATACCGGCGACGGAGTTGACGAGACAACTTTTCGAGCTATAGTTGTCACGTCAACTCGTCTAGGAGGCGCGGCATGGAACGTACGGTCATGGTCATCGGCGGAGGGTACGGCGGAACGCTGGTGGCCAAAGAGCTGGATGCCGCCGCGAACGTGATTCTCGTCGATCCCCGGGAGGGCTTCGTCAACGCAGCCGCGTCACTGCGGGCGCTGACCCGACCGGACTGGGCGCCCAACGCGTTCTTCCCGTTCGGAACCCTGCTCGAGCGGGGACGGGTGATTCGCGACCGGGCGGTCTCGGTGGACCCGAAGGGCGTGACGCTCGCGTCGGGTCAGCGGGTCGAGGCCGACTATCTCGTGCTGGCGACTGGCTCCGGCTACTCGTATCCAGCCAAGCCGAACCCGGAAGCCAACGACGTCGCCCAGCAGTTGGACGATCTCCGAAGGACACACAAGGAGCTCTCCGGCGCCGGTCGCGTGCTGATCCTCGGTGCCGGCCCGGTCGGCCTGGAACTGGCCGGCGAGATCAAGGACGTTTGGCCGGACAAGGCCGTGATCATCGTCGACCGGGCCGACCAGCTGCTCCCCGGGTTCCTGCCCGAGGTACGCGACGGTCTGCATCATCAGCTGAACGAGCGCGACATCGAACTGCGGCTGGGCGCCGGCCTGACCGCGCTGCCGCCGGTACCGCCCGGCCAGGCCGCCCGCTTCGCGGTCACCACCGACCAGGGCGAGGAGATCGTCGCCGACATCTGGTTCCGCGCGTTCGGCGTCCGGATCAACACCGGCTGCCTGGCGGACGGACATCTGACGCCGCTGACCGACCAGGGAATGATCCCGGTCACCGAGCACCTGAACGTCCGGGACCACAACCACGTCTACGCCGTTGGCGACGTAGCCGATCTCCCGGACCCGAAAATGGCGTCCTACGCGATGGAGCACGCCGCGATCGTGGTGAGGAACATCAGGGCGCAGCTCGCCGGCGACCAGCCGGACGCCGTCCACACCCCGACACTCGACCGGCGAATCCTGCTCCCGCTGGGAACACACGCGGGAGTCGGCCAGCTCCCGACTCCCCACGGCCCCTCCGCGGCGACCACGGAGACGGTCCACGAACGCAAGGGTGCTGACCTGTTCACCGCACGATTCGCCGCCCGGTTCAACCGAGCTTGACCGCCCCGGCCGCCGCAAGACTGATTTCGGCAAGGTGAGTTGGCCTCACCTCGTTCGGGTGTTTCTGCTGGTCGAGTGCCAGTTGTGGCGCGGCGGCAGTGCCTACCGCAGCCGAGCGCGCCTTCAAGATCGGATTCCTCGACTCAGCTGGCGTCGCGGCAGCGAGAATTGAGAGAGGCGTCGGATGTCGGGTTCGAGGACGTCGCTCCGGTCCCGTCGTTCCCGGCTCGGACGTCGACCGACAAGGCGGTCGTCGAGCGGACGTTCGGATCGATCAACACGCTGTTCTGCCGGCACCGTCGCCGGCTACGCCGGCTCATCGGTCGCACAGGTCTCCGCCAGATGAGTGGCTCTTGGGGAGAGTGCACAGGGTGTTCACGGGTGCGTTGCTCTTCGATTTCGATGGCCTGCTGGTCGACACCGAGTCCGCGGCGCTGCGCGCGTGGCAGGAGACGTTCAGGGAGCATGGTGCTGAAATTCCGCCGTCGGCATGGCACGCTGTGCTCGGAACGCAGCACACCAAGGCTGCGATGCTCGCCCTGCTCGGCCGTCGGAAGGACGAGCTCGATCTTCGGGCGACCTGGCTGACGGTGAAGGCGCGGATCGTCGCGCTGCTCGAGGACGAAGGGCCGCGTGCCGGCGTCGTGACGTATTTGGACACCGCGCGCGAACGTGGCCTCCGGCTGGCGGTGGCGTCGGGTGCGACACGAGACTGGGTGGTTCCCCGGCTGCGCGATGTTGGCCTGCTGCACGCGTTCGACGCCGTAGGTGAAGCGGCTTTCGCGGGTCCAGAGCTTGCGGCCGATCTGGTCCACGACGAGGCCGGTCTCCTCGGCTATCTCGCGCCGGGCGGTGTCCTCGAGCTTCTCGCCGGGGTCTTGGCCGCCGCCGGGGAGTTCCCACCAGTGGTGGCTGGGGTCGTCGGGGTCGCGGGTGTGGATGAGCAGGACTTCGTCGTCGCGGTTGAGGAGCAGGACGCGGGCGCCGACCCGCAGGGCCGGTTCTCGATCGATGGTCACCTGGTGGTCCTCGTGGTCGAAGCTATGGTGCTCGGCGTCGGCGGACGCCGGGGTCTCGAAGGCTCAGCCAGTCATCGTTCGTGCGGTTCAGGGACGGCTCGCGAGTCGGTGGTGCGCCCAGGCCCGCGCGGCGGCGGTGAGAGCCGGGCGGTGGGCCAAGGGCTGGTGGCGTTCCAGGTACTCCCAGATGCCCCAGATCGCGACCGCGAGAGCCGTTCGTGGTTCCGCAGGAGCTTGCCGCCAGGTCGGTAGCTGCTCTGCCCAGGCTTCGGCGTCGGCGGGGTCGTGTCCGGCTTCGATCAGGCGCGTGATGAGGAACCCCGGGTCGACGGCGGCGTTGGCGTGCCGGGACCAGGCCCAGTCGACGATCCGGACCTTGCCGTCGTGCGCGAGCAGGTTCAGCGCGTGCAGGTCGGTGTGGGCGAGGGTGTTGCCGGCGACGAACTCGATCGCGGCGGCTTCCCAGGTCGTCAGCTGGTCGAGGTGATCCCGAGCCCACGGGTCGAGATCGGACGGGGTGTCTTTGGCGAGTCGTCGCCAGGCAGCCAGTCGAGCCCACTGCTCCGCCAGGATCGGTGCTTCGACTGACGCCGTCTTGAGCCCGTCGGCCATCGTTGTGACGGCGTCTCGCACTGCGTCCAAATCAGGCGAGTTCGGTGACAGGTCGACGTGACGTCCGGGGGAGTGCTCGAAGCCGAGCAGCAGCCAGCCGTCGGCTTCGGTGTGCCACAGCAAGCGAGGCGTGACCGACTTCGGGAGGACCGGGTTGACGGCGGCTTCGTGCCGGTGCATGCGCCCGCGTTTGCCGTCTGCGTCGGCGATTCCCTTGCAGAAGATGGTGCCCGAGGCGGTGTCGAGAGTCGCGGAGAAGTCGGAGTTGCGGCCGGCGCTGGGAAGCACTGCCTCGTGGACGTCGCCGGTCTCGTGTTCGATGGCCGCCCGGACCATGGCGGGCAGCTCATCCCAGGTACTGCGGGGCATGCTGCGCGTCCTCCTGGCTTGTCGGCGGCGGGTCGTCGTGGCAGCCATTGTGGCAACCGGTGCAGCTGCTGAGCGCGGTGCGTGGCCAGAGGGCGTCGTCCAGGTGGAAGCCGAGCGTGCGCATGGCCGTGACCGTGCGTGCGAGGACGTCGTCGGGGGACTTGCCGGTGTGTTCGTTGTCGTTGGGTACGTGGTGGATGAAGCGGCCGGCTGCGCGGTCGCAGAAGGTGGCGTACTCGCTGGTGTCGAGGAGGAAGGTGTGCCAGCCGATGTCCACGAGCTCGCTTGGTGCGAGCGGGGCGCCGACGTTGGTTGCGCACGCGAGGAGGAAGGCCAGCGCCTGGTCCATGATGCGCTCGGCGAGGTCGCGCTCGAAGGACTCGGTCTTGACGATGCGGTCGGTCAGCCGGTGGAAGAGGTCGTGGGAGACGAGGGAGCGTCCGGTCCGGTGGGTGCTGGTCGTGATCGACATTGCGGGTTCTCCTTCAGATCAGCAAATGGGGGCTGTTCACTGTCGGCCGAGGCGGTCCTCTTGGAGCAAGATGCCTTGCTCGCGTTGGATCACAGGACCTTCCTCCCACGGTTGTGCTTCGGGCGGATGGGGCGCTCGGTGAAGCGGCTGGCTTCGACGGCGGCGATGGAGAGGTGGATCTGCTCGTCATCAGGGGCGGGGAGGGCGGCGTTGAGCACGAGGGTGAGGCTGCGGCGGCGGATGTCGAGGAACAGCGGGTCCACGTCGGCGGTGCAGGCCTCGCGCACGGTGGCCTGCCAGCGGCTGAGGTCCTCGTCCGGGCCGAGGTCTTCCCAGCATGCGATGGCCCACTTGCCGCGCTGTAGCTCCCCGGCGATTTCCAGTGGCCCGGGTACCCAGTAGGGCGCGGCGACGTCCGTCATGGCGCGATCGCCTGGGCGAAGCCGGCTGGGATGCGCCACGCCGGTAGGGGCTCGATGAGGGCCCGGTACATCGTCCGCGGGCCGGTGAAGGCGGTGCGGCCATGGAGCCAGCGGCGATTGTTGACGACGTACCCGCAGCCGGTCCGCGTGGGGAGGGTGATCGTGTGGCGGTTGATGATCTGGGTGAGCAGGTCGAGCCAGCGTTGGGTCTGCGGGGAGAACCGGGCCAGCTCGTCGCGGCGGAGCCGGATGCCGACCAAGCCGCCCGGGTCGGGTTCGAAGACGTTTCCGACGATCCCGGCCGCTCCGCCGAAGTAGGCGCCGCGCCTGGCCGACAGGTCGGCCAGGGCTTCGGGAGCGATCGTGGCCAGCTCGTCGTGAATCGCGTGGCCGTCGACGAGGACGCAGTCACCGCCGCGCTCGGCGGGGCGGACGCACGTCATGGCCACCAGCAGCGGAGGCCGCGGCAGATTCGAGCAGTCGGTGTGTACGGCCAGAGCGTGCCGGCTGAACCCACCCTGTCCCGCAGGCGTGCGGGCGTTCCTGCGGTCGGTGATCACTGTGAGGCCCGAGTGGGTGCTATCTCGGTGGGGCACGAGCCGGCCGAGCCGGTTGGCCAGTTGCCGCAGCTGTCGTTCGGTGCGCACACCGTCGAACAGCGCGACACCGTCACGGGCCAGCACGGCGGCAAGCTCGCCGACTCCGCCCGCCGCGGCGATGTCGACGCGGCAGTCCGGCAGCGCGGTCACGGACATGGCGGCTCTCCCCTTCGGCGACGGTTCTTGCGGTCTGACCAGCACACCGGGTCGGAGCGCGCGGCGTCCACTGACAGATTGTCAACCTCGCGGCGGCGTGGACGACCTCGTTGCGCTGCTACGGTCGGTGACAGAAGGCGCACGGATGGCGGGAGGCTGGTGTCGGTGGTGGAGGCCGGATACCCGGTGTCGATCAAGGGCGTGCTGGTCCGGGACGACCGGGTGCTGCTGGTGCACAACGAGCGCGGCGAATGGGAGCTGCCGGGCGGCCGGATCGAGCCCGGCGAGACCCCGGAGGAGTGCGTCGCGCGGGAGATCACCGAGGAGTCGGGGCTGCCGGTCGAGGTTGCGGGGATCCTCGATGCCTGGGTGTACCACATCGCCGTGGCCGACAAGGATGTGTTCATCGTGACCTACGGCTGCACTACGGCATCCGGCGCGGCGCCGGTGATCAGCCACGAGCACAGCCGGATCGGCGAGTTCGCCGAGCACGACATCTCCGGGCTGCGCATGCCTGAGGGGTACAAGCGCTCGATCGCCGCCTGGTTCGACCGGCTTCGCACCCCGCACCCGGTCCGGTAGCGGTCATGGCCGGGTGCGAACGCTGCGAGACGGCCTTGAGCCGCTACTCCAATGCCCCGGTCTGCCCGGCCTGTCGTGCCGCGACGACCAGCCTGTCCCCACGTCCGCCCCGGCTGGCTCCCGCCGTCTGGATGTGGTCTGACCCCGCCGCCGCGGCGGCACTGGGCTCGCGGGATCTCGCCACCATCCTGCGCGCCTATCGCGCCGCGAACGGGCTCAGCCAGGAGGCACTGGCCGCCTTGCTCGGCTACGACAAGTCGTACGTCGCGATGATCGAAACCCGCAGGCGCATGCCCGGCGACGTCGCCGGGCGCCGGCACATCGCTCGCGCCCTCGGGTTGCCGTTCCACCTGCTCGGCGTCACCGACCCGGACGACGCCGACTTCGCCGCGCTGGTGCAGTTCGGCGACAGCGTGATCCGGCTGGCCGAGATCGCCCGCCAGTCCGGCCGGGTCGTCGAGGCCGTCAACGAGCTGTGGCCGCTGGCGGCCCGCCTCGAAGCCCGCGCCGCCGACGGCCGTCTCGAGCGCGACACCCTGTACCTGCTTGCCTCCGCTCGCCTGGCCCTCGGGGTGTCTCTCGGCACCGTGCTGCCCGAGGAGCGCCTCCCCGGCGCCGCGGCCTGGACCGGCAAAGCCCTCGTCCTGGCCCGCCACCTCGACGATGACGACTTCTTCGCGAACACCCTGCGGATGCACGGCAACGAGTTGCGCAAAGCAGGCCGACTCCACGCCGCGGTCGCCCGGCTGCAACACGCAGCCGCCGTGTCCACGACCGCGGCCGGGCACGGTGCCGCTCTCGCGCTGCTCGCCCGAGCCGCCGGCGAGGCAGGATCGCCGACCCAGTTCGCCGACGCCATCGACGGATGCCGGCAGCGACTCGACGCGGCGGCCGGGAACGAACTGCTGCTGCACCCCTTCACCCTGCGGGAAATCCACGCACGGGGACTGCTTGCGCTCAACCGGCCACACGAGGCCCTCCAGGTCTTCAACACGGCTGCGGGGGAACCCGCCGCCCCGCAGTGGCACGTCATCGAGCGGGTCACTGCCGGGGAAGTTCTCGTCGCGACCGGCGAGCACGCTGGTGCCGAGGAGGCGTTGGCCGCGGCTATCGCGACTGCCGAGCAGCGTCGGCTGCCGCACCAGCTGCAGCGGGCTGTCCGCGCCGCCAGGCAGGGGCGCCTGCCGGCCATCGTCGATGCTGGACGTCTTGCGTTACAACGTCTTCGTGGCCTGCTCTCGCCTGTCGCCTAGGCGCGCTTCTTGCCGATTCGGTCCTGCTGCAGCGGGATGCCGTGGTCGCGCCGGTAGATTACGTCACAGCGGTCGCATTGCCGGGGAATCCCGAGCGTTCGCCGTTCGCTCAACGGCAGGAAAGTCGCCGTATCGGAAAGGCCGCACAGTGTGGTGAACGCCTGGCCAGGCTTCAACACACCCGTGAGACGGTGCCACTCGCCGTCGATGACCGGGTGGACGGCTTGAGGGTCCACGTAGATCGCCGCGCTCATCGTGACGCGCCGACCTCGTCGACCGCGTGGTCTTGCAGCCGAGCGAACGTTGACCGATAGCGTTTTACCGTGTCGGGATCGCCGAGATAGGTGCGGGCGTGGTCGTGCCGCAGAACGACGGTGGAGAGGCCGTTCTCGGTCTCGTAAATGATGAAGCCGTCGATTGTTCCGTGCGCGAAGGCGCTCGCTGGGACGATCCCTGCCGTGACGTTCGTCAACCGCGGCAGGCGCGTCGCCGAAGCCCACGCGGCTTCGCTGACGAGGATGGCGTGCGCGCAGTGCTTCGGGCGGTCGAGCTCTTGAACCTGTTGCGTGAAGATCGCTTGGTCGATGTCGTCAGACGCAACGTCACGGCGCAGCAGCGCCTCCCGGATGTATTCGGATGTTCGCAGGAAATCCGGGACCCTGTCTGGTGTCCACTCGAACTTGCGAACCGCCAGCTCTTCGTAGGAGCGCTCCAGGCTGGTCGAGTCCGGAGCGAGTTCCTCGACGCAGCTGAGGCGGTCACCTTGCCGGTGGAGCTGCATGAGCTGCCGGTACACCGGTGGGCTCACCTGCAGGTAGCCCAGGATGAATCCCAGTGCCTCCGGTGGTGGTCGGCGAAGCCCTGTTTCCCATGACGAGAGGGACGCGGGTGTGAATCCCAGATTTCGCGCCAGGGTACGGAGGCTGACGTCCGCCCCGGTGCGCAATTTTCGGAGCTCGTGGGACAAGAGCAGCAATGCCGGATAGAAGTTGGGTGCGGACATCTGTGTTCTCATTCCGTGCTGAGAGGGTGACATGGCGACGCCACGATGCCGGCGTCGATGTCGTCGGCGTGTGAGCGGAGCAGGTCGACGATCTCCTCGAACTGGTCCGCGAGGTCATGCTGTTCGTCCGGCGTCGCCGTACCGTCCGCCAGCTGGGTCCTGAGCACGCCGATTCGTGCGTCGACCGCCAGGAAGGCATCAACGAGCTGCTGCGTGGCGCGAGACATGGCGACTCCGGATGGCGCTGGTGGTCCGTCCGAACCGGACAGTCGGCGTAACCCGGCGAGGACGCGGCACAACAGGACGAATTCGGGGTACTCGGCGACCCGCAGGTCCGCTTCGGACGGCCAGGCGATTTCGGTCGACGGCACCGTTGTCACCACCTCGGGATGCGGATCGGCAAGAGCGGACGTGACTGTGTGAATTGCCACGCGTTGGTGACATCCGCGCGCGGGCCAGGGGCCGTTTGGTCCACTCGTCCGGGGGTCTCATGGGTCCCTCCCGAGGCATTCGTGCGGCGGCGGAGATGCGGGATGAGCCGTATCGGGGACGGCCCTCGCACCTCCGCCGCCTGTCCTGGGCGGGCAACTGGACGCCCGCGGATCGGTCTGCCAGTACGGTCGCGTAAATTTGCATGTGATGCAAGTGTGACGACGTGTAAATTTACATTGCTACCCGTTCGGGTTACCGTGCAACTTGACTGTGCTGCCGTAGGCTCAACGCCGACCGATCGAGAGGAGTGTCCGTGGCCGCCGAGATCAAGGCGAAGACCGCCGGGGTCCGCATGCGGCGGATCGCCCGCACCATCCTTGCCTGGCGTGACGCGAGCGGTCAGGACCAGATCGAGGTCGCGAAGGCGGTCGGCTGGTCGAACGCGAAGCAATCACGGATCGAGACCGCCAAGCTGCCGATCACGCCTGCTGATGTCATGACACTCGCCTTGCATTTCGGCCGGCCTGCAGACGAACGCGATGCGCTGTTCCGCGACGCGCAGGCGGCCCAGAGTTCCCGCTGGCTGGACCAGATCTCCGCCGAGGCGTTCGCCGCGGACGTTCGCGAGTACGTGGCGCTCGAGGCCGAGGCTGCCAAGGCGCGGATCTTCAAGATCGACGTCGTGCCGGCGCTGCTCCAGACCGAGGAATACGCCAGGGCCATCTCGGAACTGGGCTCCGCGCCCGACGACGAACGACGCGAGGAACGGGTGCAGGCCCGCATCCGGCGCCAGGCTCGGTTGCGGGACGAGGCGCCGCTCGGCGTTCGTTGCGTGCTGACCGAAGCGGTGCTCAGGCTCCAGGTCGGTGGTCACGAATCCTGGCTCGAACAGCTCTGGCGGATCGCCGACCTCATGGAACTGCCCAACGTCGACATCCGGTTCCTGAGAAGCGAGAACGGCGCTTACCGCGCGATGGGCTATCCGTTCACCGTCCTGAGCTTCGACGACAGCGAGCCGGACATCGGCTACGTCGAGCTGCTGCGGACTGGCGTATACCTTGAGCGGGAAGCCGAGGTCCAGCCATACGTCGAAGCCTTCGAAGAACTCTGGACGTCGGCGGAGGAGCCGGCCGAGTCCCGTGAGCTGCTGATGGAGATCATCGGAGCAGCCGGGTGACCAGAAGACTGGAGACGGACGTTGGACAAGGCTCAGGTGTCGGAGGCGGCGTGGCGGAAGAGTAGCTACAGCGGCGAGGGTGGCAACGAGTGTGTCGAGGTGGCGCCCTTCGGCGACGGTGCCGCCGTCCGTGACTCGAAGAATCCGCGCGGCGGCTTCGTTGTCCTGTCGGACGTCGCGTGGATCGCCTTCCTGGCCACTGTCGCGAGGTAGTCCGTAGCAGTGACGAGGCGAGTCAATCGAACGTATGTTCTATGCGTCTGATAGGTTCTTCGCGCCGAGGTTGGGATCGCAGAGCCGGGAGGTCGCTATGGCGTGGTTGCTGAGGGAGCGAGCTACCGGCCGGGAGTGGCGCATCGGCGACAGCGACCTCGCGTGGGATGCGGGCGGCTACGACACGGTGCGGTTCGAACTCCACGTTCTCGACGAAGACGTCAGCGGAGCTCCCGACGGCTTACCCGCCAGTCGCGCGGCGTCAGCCTGCGGAGGGTGATGCGCAGGCGGCCTGCGAGAGGCCGCCCCGCCGGTTCGGCGTGGCCGCCAGGGCTCTTGTCGCGCTTGGAGGCCTGCCGCAATCGCAGTGGGGTGGCCTTCGTCGTGTTGGGTATCCCGGCCGCGGCGGTCGACGCCGTCGATCGTCGGCGCACCGCGACTGCGCGTCTCGATGTCCGAGAGCCTATTGAGCGAAGCGCCGGGGAAACAGATTCAGCGGATCATGCCGATCCTTCGCCTCGGCAAGCGTCTCTTGTTTCGTGCCGAGGTGGCGCGTCCAGTCAGCACTGGTGAAGGGGATGGCTCCGGTCGGATAGCTGGTGCCGCCTAGACCGACAGCAGTGTCGTACCAACGTCGGTTGGCAGCAACCATCTCATCGGCCTTCATCGTGTCCGCGGCGAAGCGGAGCCCGGCGACAAGATACACCGTGCTCCCTCGAGGTACTCGGAAAAGAGGAGTACTGAAGGCTGCCGTGGATATCGGATAGATGAGTATCAACCCGGACGCGCCCATGTCGGCCTGCTCCAGGCCGTCCATGACTTTGCTGGCGAAGGATTCGATCTTCGCATCGGGTAGCAGCAGGTTGGCCCACGGGTGCGGAGCGTGCCACTCTCCCGTACTTTCGAGGTATGTAACGGTCTCATCGAGGCGTGTCGCGAACTCCCAGTAGCTCAGGTCCTCGATCTTGTCGCGGGAGGCCGTGAAACCAAGCTCGGATAGGAGTGCCCTCTCGTCGGGTCCCCCAGGGGGCGAGTAGTTCGAGGCGGCGTCGAGCATGAAGACCCAGTCGTCGCCGGTCGGCAAGATTTCTCCCTGCAGGAAATCGAACCGCCCCTCGGCAAGCAGATTGCGCTGGTTGGTGATCAGAGCTTCGATGGTGGGATAGTAGATCTTGATGCGTCGTACACGTTCAGGCGCCGCCATCAGCGGCAGCGTGGCTCGCACGATTATGCCGCACTGACCAAAGCCGCCAAGCATGGCGTAAAAGAGATCAGGTCGTTCGGTGGGCGAGCAGTGGCGGAGCAGGCCGTCGGCCGTGACAACGTCGAGGGAAATCACGTTGTCCGTTTGAACTCCGTAGCGATGGCTGGTGCCGCCGATCCCGCCGGCTGACAGAGTGCCTCCCACGGACGTTCCCAGATAGTCGGTGAGGACGCGTGGTGTCAGTCCCTGCTGGAGCGTTCGTGCGAGAAGCGAGTTCCAGGTCGCGCCGGCGTCGACCGTCACCGAGTCCTCGGTGAGATCGTGGATCTCCACCATGTCCGTCAGGTCGACGACCAGGCCGTCGAGCGCTTGCGCCTGCCCCAAGCCGGAGTGGCCGTGGCCGCGGGGTACGACCGGGATGTCGTTGGCCGCGGCGACGGGCAAGACGGTCCTGATGTCGGTTATGGATCCGGCACGGAGAACCGCGAGGGGACGGTTGCCGACGACGCCGCCGAAGTCGGCTGCGGCGTATGCCGTCGCAGCGGGCTCGGTGACAACCGTGCCGTCCAGCCTCAGCTGGGAAAAAATGTTCGAGGTCAACTATCTCTCCCGCTTTCCAGATTATCGATACAGGCGCGTACGGCACTCTCGGCAGGGTCGCCTCGCTGTTCGAGAATGCTCGCGGCCTCTTCGAGTCGGGTGCGTGCCCCGCTGCTGTCTCCGCAAGCAATCAATGTCCGTGCGAGCGCCCATAAGGTGTCGGCTTGCCCTTTGTCGTCATGTGCGGCTCGTTGTACGGACAGGGCGCCTTCGAGTTGCTGTGCTGCTGCTTCGAAGCGATTGGCTGCGAGGTGAGTCATCCCGATTTGATAGAGTGAGAGGCCTTCGCCGTACCTGTCGTCGATCGACCTGCAGAGTGAAAGGGCGCGACCGGCGTATCGGAGCGCATCCTCGGTGTGCTGCTCTTCGCGGCACAGATCCGCGAGGTGTACCAACGCCACCGACTCGGCGTGCTGGTCGTTTTGTGCGCGATGGATGACCATGCCGCGTTCGAGCGAGCTCCTGGCCAGGTGAAAGTCTTCCATGTCCGCATGCGCGAGTCCGATGCCGATGTGGCACCACGCCGACCTGGAGGCCTCATCGTGGTTTTCCAGCAGATCCAACCCCCGGAGGAAGGCGTCTCGGCCGCACTCGGGGCGTCCCAGACCGAGTTCGACCAGGCCGAGCCCGGTCAGCATGTCGGCTTGAAGGCTCGGTTCACCCAGTTTGGCAGCGGCTTCCAGGCCGAGATGATACGTGTGGTTCCAGATCGTCCAAGGCTTCCGAAGGTGGAAATAGGAGAAGAGCGCTTGCGAAATCCGGCACGCAAGACCCGGGTGTCCGGTCTTGAGCGCGAGCCCGACCACGGAGGGGAAGTCGGCCAGTTCCTGTTCGCACCAGGTGAACGCAGCGGCGTAGTCGAGTGCGGAGGTGTCAGAAGCTGGAGGACGGAACGGCCCGAGGGCGCGCCCCGCTTCGTCGGCGGTGCGCAAGTACCATGACAGCTCACGGACTTGAGCTTGTTCGATGTCTTGAGGCGTGTCCAGTGCGAGTGCTTGCTCGGATGCATATACCCGAAGCAGGTCGTGGAGCCAGAAGCGGTCTCGGCCGGCTTCCTCGACCAAGTGGCACGTGGCCAGTGCGCGGAGAATATTCAATGCCTGTTCGGATTGCGTGTCGGCGAGTGCCGCGGCCGCCGCGACGCTGATCTCCTTGCCGGGGTGAAGACCGAGTAACCGGAACATCCGCGCGGCTGCCTCGGGCAAAGCCCGGTAGGACCAGGAGAAGACCGCACGTACGTCGGCGTCCCCGTCTGCGGCCAGCGCGGCGAGCCGCTGGTGCTCTTCGGCCAGGTCTTCGGCGAGTTCGGACAGACGGATGGGGTGGGCGGCGATGCGTTCGGCCGCGACGGCGACAGCGAGGGGTAGATGACCGCACCGATCGAGGACGGCTCGTGCAGCCTCTGGTTCGTCGTCGACCCGTGGGCCTACGACTTCACGCAGGAACCGCAGTGAATCGTCGGCCTGAAAGGGCGCCAGAGCCAACAACGTCGCACCGGCACGCACGGCAAGTCCGGTGAGCATGACCCTGCTCGTCAGCAGTACCGTGCTGCCGGCCGCGCCGGGGAGCAGCGGGCGTACCTGGTCCGAAGAGACTGCGTTGTCGAGCACAACAAGAATGCGGCGGTTGTGCGTCATCGTGCGGAACAGCGCTGCCCGCTTCTCTTCGCTGGCGGGTACGTCTGCAGGGGTCAGTCCCAAGGAAATCAAGAAGTCTTCGAGAACTTCGGAGGGGCTGGCCGGCACCTGGTTCCCTGAGTGGCCTCGAAGATCTGCGAACAGCTGGCCGTCAGGGAAGCGGTCGATTTCCCGGTGAGCCCAATGCAGGGCCAATGTGGTTTTCCCGACCCCGGGTGGTCCGTGGATGGTCGCGATTGACAGCCTGTCGGCTTGCGCCGCGACTCTGTCGAGGGTCGAGAGCTGATCCCCTCGTCCGACGAACCGGCCCGGAGCGGCCGGCAGCTGGGCCGGACGTGTCACTGCGTCCGGATCGCCCGGGCGTGGACGTGGGATCAGCGCCAGCAGTTCGCCGTCGGCCTCGAGCGCGTTGTCGCAGGCCGCTGCCAGTTCCGCGGTGGCTGCCCGACGGCCATGTTCGACGTTGGCGAGGTGGGCTCGGCTGTAGTGAGTGCGAGCGGCCAGTTCCGCCAATGACAAGCCGCGGGCGATGCGCACATCCCGTAGCTCACTCGCGAAACTCTTTCGCTTCTCGCCTTCTGCGCCCCCCGTTTCATGTTTCCTGTACATGAAACAGAAACCCCCTGGTATTCGCGGTCGCGCCAGTTGATCCTGAGATGGAAGCACTGGGCGACAGGATACGTACCCCTCGGTAACGAGAGTATCGCTGCCGGGGCCTCGAGTCAGGCAAGTGACGGGACCCGGCGAGCAAGATCGTCCAGGAGGCTGAAGGTCGAGCACTATAGGTGACTTTTCTTCATGAGCAGTCCTGCATGGGTTGTACTCGAACGAGTGAGATGGTGACGTCTTGTAGTTGTTGAGCTTCATCCTTTCAGGGAGTTCGGCTGCTCGGACGGCTGGGCGCTTGCCGGAATGAGTGTCTGAAGGCTGAGTTCCCGGCCATCCGGCGCGTCCAGTGCGCGGGGAGGCGCGATGAGGAAGATCGACAGCTTTGCGGCGGTGGTGCATCGCCGACGGAGACAGCGCGGCCTGTCCCTCGGCGAGGTCGCCGCGAAAGCCGGCTACAGCTCGAGCTACCTCTCGAAACTGCTGCACGGCCACCGACCGCTCTTACCGGCCGTCGTACACGACCTCGACTCGGCGTTGGAAGCCGAAGGTGAGCTTGACAAGATCGCCGCGGAACAGCGTGGTGACGCGCGCCCGGTTGCTCGCCCGATCCAGCTGCCTCCGGCAGCGACCGACTTCGTGGGTCGTGACGAGCAGCTCCAGGCGATGGATCACGCCCTGGTGTCCCAAGGTCGTCCAGGCGCGACAGTGACGATCGTCATCGAGGGCGGCTTCTGGACCGGTAAGACCGCGCTCGCGGTGCACTGGGCGGCCGGCGTGCAGGCCCGCTTTCCTGGCGGATGCCTCTTCGCGGACCTCCGGGGACTCGCGCCCGGTGCGCCGGCCGACCCGGAAGAACTCCTGGACGGATTCCTGCTGGCCCTCGGCGTCAGGTCCGCCGAACTCGGTACGTCCAGCTTGCAGACGCGGATCGCTCGCTATCGTTCGCTGCTCGCCGAGCGCCCCGCGATCGTGATCCTCGACAACGTCGCCGACTACCGGCAAGCCGAATGGCTGCTCCCCAGTGCCGGCAGCGTGGTGCTCGCGACCAGCCGGGAACGTCAGCCTGGCCTGCTGGCACGCACAGGCGGCACGGTGATCGACCTGCCGCCACTGGCTGCCGAGCAAGCACTCGACTTGCTCGGACGCCGCGTCGGCGAAGCGCGCGTGCGAGCCAGCGTGAGGGCTGCCGAATTCGTCGTGGAGCGGTGTGGCTGCTTGCCGATGACGGTTCTCATCGTCGCTGAGCACCTTCAGCGTCACCGCGAGACGTCGTTGACTGCGTTGGCCGAACGCCTGGACTCCGAGAAAACGCGGCTCGATCTGTTCACGTCGAGCGATCCGGCGGTGAACATCCACGGCGTCGTCGACGTCTCGTACCTGGCACTGCCGCCGATGGTCAGGCGGGTCTTCCGGTATCTCGGGATCGGCCCGGCCAACGTGGTGACGCGCGAGTCGATTGCAGTGCTCGCCGACCTGGACATCGAACGCGCCGAGAAGTCCCTGCTGCTCCTCGTCGAAGCGCATCTGCTGGAACAGCTGCCGAACGCTCGATACCGGCTCAGCCCGCTCTTGCGGGCCTACGCGCACCAGCGCGCGCTGGTCGAAGAGCGGCTCTGCGAGGTGGAGCACGCTCACGATCGGGCGCTGCGCTGGTACGCCGCGACCGCCTGGGAAGCGAACAACACGTTGATCCCCAGCTGGGCGGATAGCGGCATCGCCCCGCGGAACCTCGTCGGCATCGAACCGATGTCGTTCGAATCCGGTGGATTCGACGCGGCCATGGCCTGGTGCGAGCAGGAGGTGGCGACCGCGCTCCAGTTGGCACGGAACGCGCGGACCTACGGGGCGAAAGACGTCCTCTGGATGCTGCCTACGGCCTTCCTCCCGTACTTCGTGCTCACGCGCAGCTGGAACACCTGGCTGATCGCGGCTCACGACGGGCTCGCCGCTGCACGCGATGCCGGCAGCGATGCGGGCATCGCGCGGAGCATGGAAGCGCTCGGCTGGGTCGAGCACGAGCTTGGCCGAACCGAGGACGGCATCACGCACATGGAAGAGGCCCTTCGCAGTCATCGGCAGCTCGGCGACGATCGATCTCGAGCTTGGACCGCCTACGGCCTCGGTCTGGCGTACGCCGGCTCCAGTCGGACCGCCGAGGCTCGCGAAATGCACGAGCTGGCCGACCACCTCTTCGCAGCCTCTGAAGTCAAGATCGGCCTCGCGGTGAACCGAGCCGCACTCGCCGACGTCTGCGACCTGCTCGACGCTCCGGACAAGGCGATGGAGTACGCGCTCGACGCGCTGAATCGCGCGCAGATGTTCACTTCGAAAGCGGTCCTCGGCATCGCGCATCAACGAATCGGCGCCCTGCTCGCCCGGCATGGTCGCCACCGTCTGGCGTTGAAGCACTTCGATGAGGCGCTGGCCGTCCGCGGCAGGAGTTGGCAGCGCTGGGGCGCCGCGGAGACGTTGATTTCACGGGCCGAGGCTCTTTGCGAGCTCGGAGAGGTCGAGCGAGCACGAGAGTCGTACGTCCGGAGCTTGGAAGTGCTCGAGGCCATCCGTGATGTGCGGGCTTTGGCTGTGCGGGCCCGGTTGGCTTCCTTGGAGGTCACGAGCACGGGCTGGCTGCGAACGTCCGTCACTGCTTGACAATCCACCCACTGGCCCCTCGATCGGCGTATTCTCCACCCCCGTGAGCGGTGCGAGGGTGGGGATTCTTGGAGCAGTGTGCATGACGGGATTGGTCGCGTGCACTGCTGGAGACTCCGAGACCGACAAGACCGCACAGCAGATCGCCGAAGAGATCGACTCACCGCCACAGCCCTCGGCGGTGAAATACGCGCGGAAGGCCCTAGATGCCGCACACGGCAGCTCGGAAGCCTTCGCCGTGGTCGAGATGCACGACAGCACTACGGACGATCCCGACGAAGCCACCACGCACCTTGTCTTCCGGGTGTACCACCCCGGAACGCAGGACGAGTTCTTTCCTCAAGAGCCGGTGACTGCCTGCTACAACGTGGGCTTCAACTTCCGAGGCCTCGTCGATGAGCCTCATCGCACTGATTGCCCAGCAGGCGCGAAACCTCTGGACCCGCCTCCGATCCCGGTCTGGGAAGTGCCAGAAGGCTTCGATCCCTCTCTGCAGTCCGTCCTGACCGGCCTCCCCGCATCCGTGGCCGAGAAAGAAGTGCTGGCGGCTCTGGCGCGTTCGATGCCGGCGCCGCCATTCGACCCGGAAACCCGGACGCAGGGCCAGGCACCCCTGCAGGACGTTGCCCTCCGCGGCAATGACGTCGGTGTCGCCTACCGAGCAGGAGACCGTTCCGCGGGCGGCATCGACTGCCTCCTCGGCTCTCGCGTAGACGGGCGACCCTTGTCTGGCGTCCGTCGTGGCAGCAAGTCCAGCCGGGCGAACTCCCGTGTACGGCGCAGACCGCACTCGCCCGTCAAGGAATCACTCCGCCTCACTGAGCCGCACGTGGCTTCTTGACAATCGTTTGCTTTTTGACAAGACCGGGACAAAACTCGCACTGAAACAGCACAATGCTGGGTTGCTCACGCGGTTCCGCAGAATCGTCGTTTGTTCCACAGTGGATTCATCAAGGCCTTCGACTTCTCGTTGGCTCAGAACGAATCCATGGAGGACGAATGAGGTCACGCGCTCTTCGGTTCAGGACCTTGACCCGGCTGTTCTGCGTTGCGCTGGGTTCCGCGATCGCGCTCGGTGTCGTCGCAAGTCCGGCTGATGCCGCGACGCAGGTGAAGCTCCGCGACAAATGTGGCTACCTGCAGTGGGGCGAGTACCGGCACTGCGATGGCGGCACCGGCTCCACCGTCATGCTCGACGTCGAAGACATCTGGGGCAACGTCTACCACTACTGCGTCGGTCCCGGCGTGACCGATCTGCAGCCGGTGATCAGGTGGCGCGTGACCGGCGCCTGGTGGAACGGCGGAGTCAACTGCATTCCGGGCTTCTACGGCGAGGCCTGAGATGTTCCGGACACAACTCCTCGGACTGCTCTGCCTGCTGGCACCGATGGCCGCGTGCACCGGCACGAGTGGGTCGGCGGTGGCCAGCCCGCCGGCAGTTGCCCCTTCGCCGCCGAAGCCCCACGGGCCGGCCGACGAAGCAGCCGAGCAGGCCCTGCATGTGTACGAGCGGTACTGGCGGGTCAGCGAGGAAGCCGCTGCGTCGCCGCGCGGCGTGGACTGGCCCATGGAACTGGCGAAGGTGATGGCGGACCCGGCGCTGTCCGCCTACATCGCCGAGTTGGAGAACCTCGCGTCCGTGCCCGCGCATAGCCGAGGCCAGTACGGCCGATCGCCCGCGGTGACGTCGGTGTCCCTGGCTCAGCCACCGCGGGTCGTCGTGACCGACTGCCTCGATGCCACCAACGACCACCTCATCAGCGAGAAGCCGGGCGAGGCCGGGCGGAGCTTGGACCACCCCGATCAGCCCAAGCGCTACGTGTTCGAAGCCGAGATCGTCCGGTACCCGAATCCGGACCGCTGGCTCGTCCAGCAGGTACAAGCGCGATTGGAGAAGCCATGTTGAGGCGTGGTTGCGCGTTCCTGGCCGTGCTCGGCATGGCCGCGGTTCCAGCAGTCGCACGCGCGCAGGAAGCGTCTGGCGGATGCACCACCGCAGGAAGTCAGGGGCGGTGCTGGGTGGCGGCCGCGAACCCGGGACGGCCAACCGGGCCGGCGGGCCCCGCGCCCGCCTCCGACGGGCAGAACGGCGGTGGTCCGCAGTATCCGTGCGTCGACCATCCGTGGACGCCTCCGCCCGCCGGCGACCCGCTCTGGGGCGGCCAGAACCCGTCACAAGGGTCGCTGAAGCTGCTGATCTGCCGTGGTGGCGGTGCGTTGCAGGGGTGGCCGCGGGTGGTGTTCGCGCCGAACGGCCAACCGATCGCCGTGCCGCAGGTGTCCCCGGCTGAGTTGGCCGAACAGGCGATCGCGGAGATGGACCTGTCGGCTCCGGACATCCGGCTCGCCCCACCCGCGGACTCACCACGCGGAGCCACGATCGGCTTCCCCGTCTGGATGTGGACTGCTCGCCGCGAGGCAACAACCGGTCCGGTGACCCGCACGGCGACCGCCGGCCCGATCAGCGTGACCGCCACAGCGACGCTCGCACGGATCGACTGGTCGATGGGCGACGGCACGACCACGCGCTGCCCCGGCCCGGGAACGCCGTTCACCGAAGACCAGGCCGGAAAGCCGTCGCCGACCTGCGGGCACACCTACGAACGGCTCGTGCCCGGCGGCGTGGCCGAGATCAGCGCGACGAGCAGGTGGGAGATCACCTGGTCCGGCGGCGGCCAGAGCGCATTCCGGACGATGAGCCTGACGTCCTCGGCGCAGCTGCCGGTCCGCGAGGTCCGGACGCTGAACACGGGAGGGCCGCGATGACGACCCGAGGCCCGCTGCGGACCGTCCCGGACGCTCCACCGTCCGAGCCGATGCAGCTTCGGCCGCCACGGCGGCGCCGGTCGAAGCTGCTCATCCTGCTCGGCCTGCTCCTGTCCGCGGTCTCGGCTACCGGCGTGGTCTGGGTGTTCCGGGCCGTCGACGACTCGATCGCAGCCGTCGGCGTCGCGTCTCCCGTTCGATACGGCGACGTCATCACCGCCGACGTACTGCTGGAGGTCCACGTGCGGCCGGACCCCGGCGTCCACGCCCTGGCCTGGGACCAGCGGTTCGAGATCATCGGCAAGCCGGCCTCGACCGACCTGCGGCCCGGTGCGATCGTCACCCCGGACCTGGCGGCCGGAAGCACGTCCATCCCCGCGCCGGGGGAGCAGCTGGTCGGCGTCGCGGTCAAGCCGGGCCAATTGCCGACGACACCCCTCGAACCCCGGCAGCCCGTGCTCCTGGTCCCGGTCGGCTCCACGGATACCGCGTGGACACCCGTCCACGGATCGGTGCTCCGCGTCGGCGCCCGCGACAGCTCGTCTCTCCAGGTGGTCGACATCGTCGTACTCGAGCGCGATGGCGCCCAGGTCGCCAGCCGCGCGTCGGCTGGCGGTGTCGCGATCGTGGCCCTGCCGAAGGGCGGGTGACCGGCATGCTGATCGCGTTCGTGTCCCTGCAGGGCAGCCCAGGTGTTTCGACGGCTGTGTCGGCCCTGACCTGGGTCTGGCCCCGGCACGCCGTCATGGCCGAATGCGACCCGACTGGCGCCCAGGCGCTGGACGTCTTCGACCCCGACGGCAGCCACGGCCGTCCGAGCGTCTTCGAGGTCTTGGCGCAGGCGCGTTCGATGCCCTTGCACCGGGCGATGTCCAGCCAGCTGCTCGTCCTGCCCGACGGCACCGCGCGCCACCAGGTACTCCCCGGAGCGCGATCGCCGCAGGAAGCCGAGAGCCTGGATTGGCGACGGCTCACCGACCTGTTCGTCGAACTGGAGACCGTCGACGTGCTCGCCGACTGCGGCCGCGTCCGAGCCGGCGGCGCACCGTATGCCGTGATCACCGGCGCGGCGCTGCTGGTCCTGGTCGTCACCAACTCCCGCAGCTCGCTGCGCAAGCTAGCGAGCTCGCTGGAAGTTCTGCGCGAGGAGACTGGCCGGGCCGGCGATGACTTGGCGCTCTTGGTCGTCGATCCCGATCCGCGCACTCACCAGCGGTTCCCGCACCGGGAGATCGCCGACCAGTTCGCCGCCGAAGGCGTGCCGATGGCCGGCTGGCTCCCATGGGATCCGGCCGGCGCGGCGCAGTTCACGAACCTGCACCGACCGGGTCGGCGATTCGAGACCTCGCCGCTGCTGACCACCGCGCGCAAGGCCGCGGAGGAGATCGGCCGGCGGGCGGTGCGGCATGTCCGTTGACGAACTCGTCATGCGCGCGCAGCAGCAGCTCGCGCCGCTGGTCCAGCAGGAGGCCGCTCGGCAGTCTCGCTCGGAGCGGGAGGTGGCTGAGGAACTGGTCGACGGTGTGCTGGCCGCGGTCGGCAAGGACTGGGCCGGCTCAGGCCAGCGGTTCTTGGACGCCCGCGAAGAGCTGGTCGTCAAGCAGGCCGTACTCGCGGAGATGTTCGGCCTGGGCGGCTTGGACCAGCTCTTGGCCGACGAGCGCATCGAGAACATCGATATCATCGGCAACGAGCCCGCGTGGCTGTCCCACGACGACGGCCGGGTCACCCGCGGTCCACGCATCGCGGCCACCGACGCCGAGGTAGTCCAGTGGCTGCAGCGCACCGCAGCCCGGATGGGCCGCACCGAGCAAACCATCAACGACGCTCGCCCCCTGCTGAACATGGAACTCCCCGGCGGGGAGCGGCTCGCCGCGGCCATCGGAGTCACGGACCGCCCGCACGTCTCGATCCGCCGGCACCGACTGCCGAACGCCGGGCTCGAGGAGCTGCGTCGGCGAGGCATGATCTCGGCCGCGCAGTTGATGCTCCTGCGCGCCGCCGTGCGCGCGGAAAAGAACGTCGTCATCTGCGGGCGGCAGAAGGCCGGCAAGACCACGCTGCTGCGAGCCCTTTGCTGGGAAATCCCGCCCGCGGAACGTTTTGCGACGCTCGAGACCGAGTTCGAACTGGGGCTGCACCGGCATCGCGATCGCTTCCCGGCCGTCATCGCGTTCGAGGAACGCGAAGGCAACTCCGAGCGGTCCCGCAACGGCACGCTGGTCGGCGGCGTCGACCTCTCCCGGCTCGTGTGGCAGTCGCTGCGGATGCACACCGCCCGGACTGTCGTGGGGGAGGTACGCGGGAACGAGATCATCCCGATGCTGAACGCCCTCTCCTCAGGCGGCGCCGGCTCACTGTCCACTGTGCACGCACGCAGCGCCGCGCAGGCTGTGCACCGCATGGTCCTGCTGTGCCTCGAGGCGAACACGGCGTGGACACCGGAATTCGCCTACGAGCTCGTCGCCAACACGATCGACCTGATCGTGCACGTCGACCTGGTCCAGCAGCAGGACCGCTTGGACCGGCACGTCGCCGAGATCGTCTCCATCGAGCCCGGCGAGTACGGCAAACCCGCGCGCACTCACGTATTCAAGCCCGGGCCTGACGGCGGACGGGGCCAGCCCACCGGCAACCTGCCGACCGACCTCGCCGACTACGAGCGCGGCGGGTTCGACCGGGCCTGGCTGACCTCGAGCGGCGACGGCGGATGGAGCGCGCCATGAATGAGCTGATCTTGGCTGCCGCTGTCCTGCTCGGCGGCTTCGCGGTGACCCTGGTCGTCGCGGGGGTCGCTGGCCGCGACGAACCGCAGCGGCCGACTTTCCGCCCGGCTCGCCGGTGGCGGCCCGACCGTTGCGGTTCGCCGCGCGGCGGTGTGGCCGCGGGTCTTGGCGCGGGTACCTGGCTGGCGAGTGGTTGGCCAGTCGCCGGGCTCGCTGTCGCCGCCCTGGTCTTCCTGTGGCCGTGGCTGTTCGGCGCCGGGCAGGCCGCGGCACAGCGCATCGAGCGACTGGAGGCGCTGGCCGACTGGCTCCGCGGCCTCGCCGACGTCCTGCAGGCAGGCAGTGCAGGACTCGTCGGCGCACTACAGAGCTCCGCGTCCGACGCGCCGCCTGCGATCGCCGGCGAGGTCACGACGCTCGCGCAGCGCCTGCGGACTTGGAACGTCCCGAAGGCGCTGCTGAGCCTCGCCGACGATCTGGACGACGAAGTCGCCGACGCCGCGGCAGCAGGTCTGTGCGTCGCCTACACCCAGGGAAGCGGCGTGGTCGACCTGTTGCGGACTTTGGCGCGCCAGATCGCCGACGACGTCGCTGCCCGCCGGGACGCCGAAGCTGAACGCGCGCGTCGCCGATCCGCGGCGAGGATCTTGCTCGGCCTGTGGTGCGCGATGTTCATCGGCTTCGCGATCTTCGGCAGCTCCAGCTACACCTCGGTCTACGACAGCACCGGTGGTCAGATCGTCCTCGCCGTGATCCTGGGTGTCGTCGGTCTGGCTGTCGTGTGGCTGCGCCGGCTCGGACTCGAACCCCGTGCCGAGCGGTTCCTGACGCTGAAGGAGCGGACATGACCGCTCAGGCCATCATCATTCTCGCGGCGATCGTCGCTTCGGTGGGCGTGACGCTCCTCGTCGCCGCGTTCGCGCCGACACGGCCACGACTGGCGGACATCCTCCATGACCGTGTGGCCGCATCAACCGGACTCGGTCTCGCTGGTGTGGTCGTGCGGCACGCTGAGCGGTGGCACCTCGCCGCGTTGCCGGCGGACCTGGAACTGGTCGGTCAATCGCGTGAGAACTTCGTGCTGCAGCGCGTCGGCCTTCTGCTCGGCGGTGCCCTGGGGATCCCGCTCCTGGCGACGCTGCTGGCCGTGTTCGGCGCGGCGCCGCCGGTGTTCCTGTCCGGAGCAGCTTCCCTGGGTGCTGCTCTGCTCGGCTGGCAGCTCCCAGCGGTCTTGCTGAAGGCCAAGGTCCAGCGCGCCCGGACGACGTTCACGACCGCGCTGGCGGCGTACTGCCGCTTGGTCGCACTGGGCAGGCTCGGCGACCGCGGCCCGGCCGAAGCCCTGCGCTACCCGGCGACGCTCGGGTCCGGCTGGGCGTTCGAACGGATCAGGCTCGCCATCGACGAGGCGGTGCTGCGCGGCCGGATGCCCTGGGACGGCCTCATCGAACTCGCCGAGACGGCTGGCGTCCGCGAGCTAAAGGACATCGGCCAGATCATCGCCAGCGCCGGCCACGACGGCGCCAGCATCGCCGACACCCTCCGCGCCAAGGCCGCGTCGATGACCCAGCAGCAGCTGGCTTCCCGCAAGACCGGCGCGTCGGTCCGCTCCGACCGCATGGACATGCCCCTCGCTCTGCTGGGCCTGGCCTTTATCGGCTTCCTCGCCTTCCCCGGGATCTACCTGATGCTCCACGTCTGAACAGGAGAACAACATGATCAACACCATCGCTCTGAAGCTCTGGCTCGCCGTCCGAGACCGGGCCGGTCAGTTCACCCGCGAGGGCGAGCGAGGGGACGAGAACATCACCAAGGCGTTCTACGCCGCGCTCGGCATCACCGTCGCGACGCTCATCGGCGCCGGCATCACCGCCTTCGTCAACGGAAAGCTCCCGCTGATCGGAGGCCACTGATGCGCGGCGAACGCGGCGACGACAACGTCGCCGCCGCGATCATCTACAGCGCGATCCTGCTCGTCGCCTGGGCCGGCATCCAGATCGCCGTCGTCCTGCTCGGCCGCGGCGTCGCACTGGAGGCAGCGCGGGACGGCGTGCACTCAGCCCGGCTGCCGCCGGCGGATCTGGCAGCCGCATCGTCGGCCGCCGAGACGTACGCCCGCAATGCCACCGGCACCTGGCTGTCGAACGCGCATGCAGGCGCGAGCAGCGATGACGAGCGCGTCACCGTGACCGTCACCGGCGAAGCCACCTCGCTGGTGCCCTTCGCCCGATTCCCGATCAGCCAGACGGCGTCCGGCCCGGTCGAGCGGCTCGAGCCATGACCGGCGACGAACGCGGGGACATCACCGTCGAGACGGCGATCGGCGTGACCGCGCTATTCCTGCTCCTTGGTCTGGGGCTGGTCGGCGTGCGCGTGCTGGTCGCCGACGCGTCGATCGACGAAGCCGCCCGCTCGGCCGCCCGCGCAGCGTCGATCGCCCGCGACGGCCAAGCCGCATCGGTGGCCGCCGACCGCCGCGGCCGCGCGGTCCTGGCCGAACAGCATCTGACCTGCAGCAGCCTGGACGTTGTAGTCGATGTCGCCGACTTCGCGAAGTCCCTGGGCGAAACCGGATACGTCGTCGCGACGATCACCTGCGACGTTCCGCTCGATGACCTCGCGATTCCCGGCATCGGCGGCACGAAAACGCTGCAGGCGCAGTTCCGCTCGCCGATCGACCGCTACGGCGCACGACCATGAACGTCCTCCGCGACGAGCGCGGCTCCACATCGGTGCTGATCCTCGGCCTCTGCCTCGCACTGCTCACTGCACTCGGCTTCGCCATCGACGGGACACGCAAAGGTCTGGCCTACTCGCAGGCGACGGCGATCGCCGAAGAAGCCGCCCGCGCGGGTGCGCAGGCCCTGCGCGTCCGTGCGCTCGCCCACGGCACCGACGCTGCCGTCGAGCCGGCCGTCGCCGAAGCGGAGGCACAGCGGTACATCGCGACGTCCGGCGCCACCGGCATCGCGCACGCCGACGAGCACGAGGTCGTCGTTGACACCGTCATCACCCGCACCACGATCTTCCTCGGTTCCGTCGGGATTGCCGAGTTCACCGTTCACGGCCACGGTGCCGCCGTCCTCGTCTCGGCGGACTGAGCCGAGAGGAGCACACCATGCGCACCACACTCCGAACCCTCGCCGGACTCGCGGCGATCAGCGCCTTGATCGCGGGCCCGCCTGCTGCACTGTGGCAGTTCCGTGCCGCGTACCTGCCGGACCGGTTCGGCGACGTTTTCATGTGGCTGACCACTCGCGACGACGGCAGCCTGTTTCTCCTGCTGCTGGTCGGCGTCGGCCTGGTCGCATGGCTGCAGCTGCTCGTCGCCTTCGGAGTCGAAGCCGCAGCGGCCCTTCGCGGGACACACGCTCTGCGGCTGCCGGGCTTCGGCTGGGCTCAGCGCCTCGCCGCCGGAGTACTGCTCCTCCTGCTGGCCGGTACAGCCACGGCTGAAGCCGTCGAGGCGCCGCCTCACATCGTCGTCACCGGCGACAACCTCAGCTCGATCGCCGCAGCCGAACTCGGCGACGCGGATCGCTACCGCGAGGTCTACGAGCTCAACCGCGGAGTTCCGCAGGCCGGCGGCGGCGCGCTTCGCGCCCCAGGCCTGCTGAAGCCCGGGTGGGTTCTCCAGATGCCCGCATCCGACGAGGTCACCGTCCGGCCCGGCCAGACGCTGTCCGAGATCGCCCGCGACCGGCTCGGCGACGCTCACCGCTATCGGGAGATCTTCGCCCTCAACCGAGACCGCACGCAGCCGTCCGGACACTCGCTTAACAGCCCGGACCAGTTGCGCCCCGGCGACGTCCTCCAGCTGCCGGGTCATGACCCGAAGCCCACTCTGAGCGCGCCACCAACTCCGGCTACGGTGCACACGCCGGCCACGCCTCGCCCCGTAGCTGCTGTCCCGCCTGCGGCGCCACGTCCCGGCGAGGCCGTGCCCGCTGGCGAGCAAGACAGTGGCGTGACGCCTGCGCTGCTCGCCGGCGCCGGGGGAGTGCTGGTGGCCTCTTTGCTCCTGCTGATGTCCGCGCGGCGCGGGCGTGTGCGTCAGCAGGCCGTCGTCGAAACGCCGTCAGTGCAGCAGCTCGACCGCGCGCTGCGAGCGATGGCCTGCAACGCTCGTCGACACGGCTCCAAGTTGCCCGCGGTCGCTGGGGCAAGCATCGGAGCAAACGGGATTCGCCTCCGGCTTGCGCGAACCGCCGAAGTCATCCGCCCGTTCACCGCCCTGACGGAGACCGAGTGGCTGTTGAGCGAGCAGCCGAGTGCGTCCGAGGTGGACGAAGACCTCGCTCCTTATCCAGCCCTGGTCTCCCTGGGCTATACGAGTGAGAGCGAGTTGGTGCTGGCCAACCTCGAGCAGGCGGGCCTGATCACGCTCCGAGGCGATCTGGAGGACACCGGCGCGGTGCTGGCCGCGATGACGTGGGACCTTCTCTCGGCCTGCTGGACCAGCGACATCAAGATCATCCTCATCGGAACAGGCAAGCGCACCGCCGCCTGCAACGCCGACCAAGCCCGATTCGCCGAGAATTGGAGCGAAGCTCTCCAGACCGTGGCGACCGAACCTTGTCGCTCCGTGATCTTTTCGGCTGAGCCGGTCAGCCACGCTCAGCTCGGCGACCTCGCAGCCCTAGATGAGCGAGTCGCCGCGATCGTGACGGTCGTCCCGGACAGCAAAGCCCTCCCGGGGGCTTGGAGCCTGGATGCCGGAATCGGTCGCACCTTCATCGACGAGCTCGACATGGGCGTCGAACTGCAACGGCTGAGGCCCGACCAGGTCACCCGGCTCACCGCGGGCCACGCTGAACCGGGACCTCAACCCGAGCCGACGCCCTCACCTCCCGCTGTCGCCCACGAGGACCCGGCCCCCGCGATCAGGTTGCTCGGCCCGGTCAGCCTGATCGGCGTCGACCCCGCGGCCGTCGAGGCGAAGAAGATCAACCGGCTGACCGAGCTGGCGGCCTTCCTCAGCCTCCACCCCGGAGCGAACGCGGACGAGATCTCACGGCAGCTCGGCACGGACACTGCGCCGTGGTCGGCAGCGACTCGCCAGGGCTACATCTCACGCCTGCGGACCTGGCTCGGCCGAGACGCCGACGGTGAGCTGTACCTCCCGAACGTCGACGCGAGACGAGGCGGCTACCGCCTCTCGGACTCCTTTGAGACCGACTGGGACCAGTTCCGAGACTTGTCTCGCCGCGGTCTCGCAGACCCCGAGACCTCGGTCGACCAGCTGAAAGAGGCGATGGAGCTCGTCTCGGGTCTTCCACTGAGCAACGTGCCCTCAGACCGGTACGCGTGGAGTTCGTGGATCCAGCGAGAGATGATCGACGCCGTCGTTGAGGTTGCCCACGCTCTGGCCGCCGCCAGCTGCGACGCCGGCGACCTGACCACCGCGCGCCGGGCAGCTGTCCGCGGACTTCTGGCCGACCCGGTGAGCGAACTTCTCTACCGAGACCTGATCCGAACCGAGCACTGCGCCGGCAACACGGTCGCGGTGCGTGAAATCGGGGATAGGTTGAGGTCGATCTCAGCCTCGCTCGACATCAAACTTGACGTAGAGACGACTCAGCTGGTGACCGCTTTGCGGCCTGGCTGACGAACTCGCTGCGTCGACGTTGAGTTCAGGAACGTACCTGTTCGAGCGGCCGGGAGCCGATGCGCCGCCATTTCGTTCCGCCGACATCCTCGAAGACGACCTCGATCTCCGTGTTGCCGCCGCTGGCCTCCATATCGGCTATCGTTTCCTGTTTTTGGCCGTCATCAGGCCAGGTCCACGGCTCCCAGGGCGCGTCCTCTTGCAGGAGAACCGAGCGCTTTCCGCCAGTCGCTCTGCACGGAACTCTGCGTTCTTCCTGCGGCGAGTGAATATGGATCACAGCAACATCGACCGCGATTATCGGTGATTGGCCCCGGTTCTCGATCTGCACCCGGACGCCTTGGTCTGCGACCTGCATCTGCGACACCTTGACGTAGAACGCTTGCACCCGCGCTTGTTCCAATTCTCGCCGGTTCTCACGAGTGGTTTCCTTTCGTGAGATGCGAAGGGCGGCCCAGGCTGCGAAGAACGCTCCAAGACCACCGAACCACTGGCCGAGCCCCGCCCAACCATCCGGGTCGTGGTCGAACGGCCAGTAGCGGGTGCCGATCATCACGACAAGGCCGGATATCAGTCTGGCCAGGAATCCCACCTGCCGAAGAGGAAGCGGTTGGTCTTGATGAAGATCTGATCCGTGGGCATCGCGCCTCCGGCAAGTCTGTGAGACCTGATGTGCGGACTTCTGCCCTGCGTCAGTCGTCGCGAGACCAGTTGTTGTTACGAGTGTCGATAGGGTATGCGCCTGCCGTTGGTCTCGGCGAATGAACAGCCACACATTTACTGCTTGTCTCGAAGAAGAGCTTCACTCTCTGATGGGTCTCGCGATGTTTCGGCCGTTGATCGGTGAGTCTCGTTGGTCTCGGTCAAAGTCTCGGGGTAGGTCTCGGTGGATGAAAAGGTCGACAAGTCAAAGGTTCAGATGCAGCGGCGCGACGCAGGGTCCACAATGCCGCCGAGGCAGACTGTGTCCAAATCGTGTTACGGTAGGGAACGCTCACGCGGCGAAACCTGCTGTTTCAGCGGTCGTGTCGAGCTCATTCACGGCGCAAGCGCAGAAAACCTGCGCTCCCGACTTGCTCGCGTATCGGCAGACCTCCTTCGCTGGGCTGCGGACGCGCGTCCCGCTGAGTCTGCTGAGGACACCTGACCCGTCATGACTTCATACGATCGAGTGCACGTCAACCCGCTGGCTCCCGGCCTGAGCGGCTTCGGCCAGCGAGACCGCGGCCCCGGTGTCTCGGGGCCGTCGGGACTCTCCGACCACGCTGTCTCGCCCCTCGGCATGCCCCTTGCCTTGCTGCGCGACGAGGTCCGCGTTGCCTTCCTGGGTCGGACGTCCACAGAGGAACAGCAAGACCCACGGCAGTCGATCCTGCGCCAGTTGGGCAACTCCAAGACCGCCTTGCCCGAATCCTGGGTCCTCGTCGCGCACTTCTACGACGTCGAATCGGGCCGGATGGATCTCGACCGCCGTGGCCGCGGTGACCACTACGACCGCTTCGACATCCCGATCGCTCGCGACGGCGGTATCGCGGACCTTCTCGACGAGGCGGCGAGACCGGACCGGAGATTCGACGTCGTCATCTGCGAGAACATCTCGCGGGTCGCGCGCCGGGCTTACGAAGGACTCTCGGTCGAACGAGACCTTGAGCGGTGCGAGGTCTCGCTGTTCGCGGCGAACGAGACCATCAGCGTCTCGGGCAGCCGAGCCCAGCGGATCCTCCAGCGCCGGATCAACCAGTCGGTCGCCGAGTACGAAGTCCTGAACACCCTCGAGCAGTCCTGGGGTGGCCTCTGCACCCACGTGCGCGAGGGCTGGAACATCGGCAAGCCCTGCTACGGCTACAAGGCCAAGACCTTTCGGCACCCGAACCCGGCGAAAGCCTCGAAGGGAATCACGAAGACCCGCCTCGAGCCGGACGGACCTTGCGGCGAGACTGTGACGCAGATCGCAGCCTGGGTCTACTACGACCATTTGGGTACCGACGTCATCGCAGATTTGCTCAACCAAGACCTCGTGAAGCACCCGCCGCCGAGTCCGCCTGGTGGGCGCCGGGCTAGGGGGTGCTGGAGCAGGTCGAGCATCAACGACATTCTCCGGAACCCGAAGTACACGGGCTACCAGGTGTACAACCGCCGTGCCACCAGGTCGGGCCGGGGCAAGCACAACGACCCGGTCAAGTGGGTCTGGTCGCCCGAGCCCGCCCACGAGCCACTCATTCCGAAGTGGATGTATGACGAGCTCATCGGCCGTAGGAAGACCAAGCAGCGGTCCCGCGCGAGCAACGCGCTGAACTCGCATCCTCAGACGAAGCGAACTTATCTGTTTCGCGGCAAGGTGTACTGCCCGTGCGGCCGTCGCATGGTCGGCGAAGTCCGCCACGAACGCGCCTACTACCTATGCCGCCCGAACAACAACAACCGCGGCCGGCCGGACACCTACCTAGGCCACCCGAAGACGCTCTACTTGCGCGAAGACGCGCTCCTCGACGCCGTTGCTGTCTTCCTCGCCGACCGCGTCTTCGGGCCGGACCGGCGAGCAATCCTCGATGCCCAGTTGGCCGGCATGGACACCGGCGAGGCCGACGAGCGCGACGTTCAGCGTACGCAGCTGCAGAAGGCCATGGACGGTCTTGTCAAGAAGCAAGAGTCAGTCCTTGAGCAAGCGATGAACGGAGACCCTGACGACGCGTTCACGAAGGCTCTGCGAGGGCGGTACAACGACCTCGAGACCCAGCGCGCGGATCTGGCCGCGAAATTGGCAGCCGTCGATGAGTCGGCCGGAGCACAGCCCGACAAGCCGAGCGCCGATGCGTTGTCGCTCCTTGACGCGCTGCCGTTCCTGGCGGTGAACCTTGCGAAGGCGCCGGAGGATCTACTGAGGACCCTCTTCGAGGTGGTTCAGCTCAGTGTCCAGGTCCACGACGAGGGCGAGCATGCGACAATGACCATCACCCTGCCCGCTGACCAGGTCATCCAAGTGGCGGGCGCAGCAGAGAGGATTGGCGACCAGATGAACCCGCAAGGGACGCCCGAGGGGCGTGCCGGTGGGGTTCTGGATCGTGCCCCCGGTGAGATTCGAACTCACACTGGACGGGTTTTGAATCCGTTGCCTCTGCCAGTTGGGCTACGGGGGCGCGACGCAGTGACTCTACGGGATCACCGAGTCCACCGAGTTACCGGGGCGGTGAGTGTCGCGCCCGCCACTACGTGGTGAACGCCATCTCTTCTTCTGGATCGTTCCCGGTAGGCTTCAGGTTCGCGGGAAGCCGCGAAGACCCACGTCCCGCCGAGTCTTCAGGAGGACCCCGGTGACCGATCAGGCTACCGAGGCCAACGGTGCCGCCACCGTGCCGCAGCGTCGGGTGCTCGTCGCGGAAGACGAGGCGCTCATCCGGCTGGACCTCGTCGAAATGCTGCGCGAAGAGGGCTATGAGGTCGTCGGGGAGGCCGGGGATGGCGAGCAGGCCATCTCGCTCGCCACCGACCTCAAGCCCGATCTCGTGATCCTCGACGTCAAGATGCCCAAGCTGGACGGGATCGAGGCCGCGGCCAAGATCACCGGTGACCGGATCGCGCCCGTCGTCATCCTCACCGCCTTCAGCCAGCGGGATCTCGTCGAACGCGCTCGTGACGCCGGCACCATGGCCTACCTCGTCAAACCCTTCGCCAAGCGGGACCTCGTGCCCGCCATCGAGCTCGCCGTCAGCCGGTTCTCCGAGCTGCAGGCCCTCGAGGCGGAGGTCGCCGGGCTCACCGACCGGCTCGAGACGCGGAAGGTCATCGACCGCGCCAAGGGCCTGCTCATGAGCCGGCAAGGCCTCACCGAGCCCGATGCCTTCCGCTGGATCCAGCGCACCGCCATGGACCGCCGGACCACCATGAAGGCCGTCGCCGAGGCCGTCGTCGAAAGTATCGGAAGCTAGCCTGGAACGGCGGTCGGCGGCAGAATCACCCAGGTGAAACTGCTGCCGGCCGTCGTTGCCCTCACACTCCTGGCCGGTTGCGAAGCCGCCGCGCCGAGCACTCCCGCGCCGGCGACCTACGAGCTGCCCCCGCGTCAGGTCCGGCCCGACGAAACCGCCCTCAAGGTGCCGCCCGCGAAGAACGGCGACACCGAGTTCACCCTGATCGGCCTCGCCGCGGGCCTGCCCAGCATCACCGGCAGCCACACGGAGATGCCCGCCAAGGGCCAGTTCGTCCGGCTCCGGCTCGTGATCACCAACACGGGCACGTCCAGCGTCCTGTTCGACCCGAAACGCCAGCTGCTCGTCGACGACAAGGGCGCCACCCACCCGCCGGACGAGCAGGCCATGCTGATCAAGCGCCAGCCCGGCCAGTTCGACCTCGGGCACAGCGTGCGCGTCGAGTTCGACCTCTACTGGGACATCCCCAAGGACACCAAACCCGTGACGCTGAGGGCCTTCGGCGGCCCCACGATCTCCGACATGAAGAACGTCGACGGCACCGACATCAAGTTATGAAAAGGGGGCCCGGCACGAAGCCGGGCCCCCGAAAAGCAATCTCAGACGCCCAGGTCGCCACCGAGGTAGGCGGCCCGCACCTTCGGGTCGTTCAGCAGGTCGGCCCCGCGGGCGCTCTGGACCACGCGGCCCGTCTCGAGCACGTACGCCCGGTCCGACAGCTTCAGCGCCTGCTGGGCGTTCTGCTCCACCAGCAGCACCGTCGTCCCGCGCTTGTTGATCTCGCGGATGATGTCGAAGATCTGCGCGATCAGCATCGGCGCCAGGCCCATCGACGGCTCGTCGAGCAGCAGCACCTTCGGCTTCGTCATCAGCGCGCGGCCGATGGCGATCATCTGCTGCTCACCGCCCGACATCGTGCCGCCGAACTGGGTCTTCCGCTCCGCGAGCCGGGGGAACAGCTCGTAGACCTCGTCGAGGTCGGCCTGGAGGTCGTCCTTGCGGGTGTAGGCACCCATCAGGAGGTTCTCCTGCACCGTCATGCCGGGGAACACGCCCCGGCCTTCCGGCGACTGGCCGATCCCGAGCAGCACGCGCTTGTGCCCCGGGGTCTTCGAGATGTCCTGGCCGTTGAACACGATCCGGCCGCTGGTCAGCGGCCGCAGCCCGGAGATCGTCTTGAGCGTCGTGGTCTTGCCGGCGCCGTTGGCCCCGATGAGGGAGACGATCTCACCCTCGTCGACCTGGATGCTCATGCCCTTCAGGGCCGCGATCTTGCCGTAGTGGACGTTGATGTCCTCGACCTCAAGAAGCATCTTCGGACACCCCCAGATAAGCCTCGATCACCTTCTGGTTGTTCTGCACCTCGTGCGGCAGCCCTTCTGCGATCTTCTGCCCGAAGTCGAGCACCGCCAGCCGGTCGCTGATGTGCATGACCAGGCCCATGTCGTGCTCGATGAGCAGCACCGTGCGGCCGTCGTCCCGGATCTTGCGGATCAGCGCCTGCAGGGCGTTCTTCTCCGCCGGGTTCATGCCCGCGGCCGGTTCGTCGAGCAGCAGCAGCTTCGGGTCGGTGGCGAGCGCCCGCGCGATCTCCAGGCGACGCTGGTCGCCGTAGGAGAGGTTCTTCGCGACGTTGTGCTCGACCCCGCCGATACCGACGAAGTCGAGCAGCTCGCGTGCCCGCTCCCGCCCGTGCTTCTCTTCCTTGCGGTGCCACGGCAGGCCGAGCGTCGCGCCGATCGCGCCCGTCTTGTGGTGCGCGTCGACGCCCACCATGACGTTCTCCAGCGCCGACATGTTGTGGAACAGCCGGATGTTCTGGAACGTCCGGGCGATGCCGCGCTTGGTGACCTTGAACCGCTTCATGCCGTCGATGCGGTCGCCGTCGAAGCGGACCTCGCCCTCGGTCGGCTGGTAGACGCCGGTGACCACGTTGAACACCGTGGTTTTGCCGGCGCCGTTCGGCCCGATCAGGGCGAAGATCTCGCCCTCGTTGATGCTGAGGTTGACCTCGCGCAACGCCGTGACACCGCCGAAGCGCATGGTCACGTTGTCGAATTCGAGCAGTGCGCTCACTTCGTCACCTCCGCCGAAGCCTCGGAGTCGGGGCCGGCCACTTCCGCGCCCAGGGCGCCCATGCCGCCGGTTCCTTCCCGTAGTTCGGCCTTGCGCTGCCGCGACGGCAGCAGGCCCTCCGGCCGCAGCGCCATCATCAGCACCAGCACGGCACCGAAGATGAGCACGCGGTAGTCGTTGAACTGCCGGAAGCGCTCCGGCAGCCAGGCGATCACGAACGCGCCGAGGATGACGCCGGGGAGGTTGCCCGAGCCGCCGAGCACCACCGCGGCCAGGATGGTCGCGGACAGGATGAACGGGAAGTTGTTCGGCTCGATGAACACGGCCTTGCTCGCGTAGATCGTGCCGGCGAACCCGCCGATCATGGCGCCGATGGCGAAGGCGAGCAGCTTGAACTTGAACGTCGGCACGCCCATCAGCTCGGCAGCGTCCTCGTCCTCGCGGATCGCCGCCCACGCCCGCCCGACCCGGCTCTTGGTGAGCCGCACCGAGAAGACGATGACGAGCACGATCGCGACGACCATCAGGTAGTAGTACGGCGCCGGGTCGAGGAAGAACTCCATGCCGAACAGCGGCTCGGGGTGCGGGACGTTCGTGATGCCGCGCGCGCCGCCGATGCCGTCGGTGTTGTTCGCCGTGATCCGGACGATCTCACCGAAGCCCAAGGTGACGATCGCCAGGTAGTCGCCGCGTAATCGAAGTGTTGGTGCGCCGAGGATCACGCCGGAGACCGAGGCCAGGAAGATGCCCAGCACCACCGTCGGCCAGAACGACCAGCCGTAGCTCGTGCCGATCGACGCCCACGTGTACGCGCCGATCGCGAAGAACGCCACGTACCCGAGGTCCAGCATGCCCGCGTGCCCGACGACGATGTTGAGGCCGACCGCCAGCAGGATGTACGTGCCGACCGGGAAGATCAGCACCGTCGTCCAGTCCGAGTACGGGGACATGAACGCCCCGATCCACGGCGCGGGCAGGATCAGCGTGAACACGATCGCGGCGAGGTAGACGGCGTAACGCTGCCAGTGCGGCGCGTCGGCCCACCAGTCACGCATGCCGTCGATGGGGTGAAAACCCTTGTGCGCCGGGGTTTTGTCGTTGTCTGCCACTCCGTCGCCTTTCATGCGCGTGCCCGCTGCAGGGATTCACCGAGGATGCCGGTGGGCCGGAGCATGAGCACGAGGACGAGGACCACGAACGCGGTGACGTCCTTCCACTCGGAGCCGAGGAAGATCGAGCTCCAGTTCTCGACCAGGCCCAGCACGATGCCGCCGAGGAGCGCACCGCGCAGGTTGCCGATGCCGCCGAGCACGGCCGCGGTGAACGCCTTGATGCCGAGCAGGAAGCCGACCCGGTAGTCGGTGTTCTCGTATTCCATGACGTAGAGCGCCGCGGCGACGCCGGCCATGGCCCCGCCGAGCAGGAACGTGATCCGGACGATGCGGTCGATGCTGACGCCCATGAGCACGGCGGCTTCGGGGTCCTGGGCGGTCGCCCGGATGCCGCGGCCGATGCGCGTGCGGCTGACCAGCTGGTCGAGCACGACCATCACGACGACGGCGGCGATGACGACGAAGACGTGGTCGGTGCGCACGACGCCGTTGCCGATCCGGAAGAGCTCCTCGTGCGGCACGAACCGGGGTGCGTTCTGCTGGACCTTGCCCGCCTTGTCCGACAGCGCGGGGATGACGAAGAGGCCGAACAGCTCCTGCAGGAACAGGGAGGCGCCGATCGCGGAGATCAGGGCGGCGAGCCGGGTCGCGCCCTTCTTGCGCAGCGGCCGGTAGGCCAGCTGCTCCAGCACGATGGCCGAACCACCGGACACGGCCGCCGAGGAGACCGCGATGAGCAGGAGGATGCCGATCATCCCGAGCACGCCGACGGTGATCGGGGCGGTGCCACCGGCGATGGCGATGAGGATGAACAGGGACGTCATCGTCCCGATCATGAAGATTTCCGAGTGCGCGAAGTTGATCAGCCGCAGGACGCCGTAGACCATCGTGTAGCCCAGGGCGATGAGGGCGTAGATGGAGCCGGCTACCAGGCCGCCGATGGTGCTGCCCAGAAACTGGCTCTGCAGATCTTGGAACATGACGTAGTTGCCTTACCTGACGGGGCGAGGATGGTCGCCACATTGGCGGGGAGCGGGGGTGCTGTGTCCGAGCACAGCACCCCCGCTCCCGTTAGGTGTTTCTACCGCTCCGTCAGCCGGCGATCTTGGCTTCGGTCGAAGCGCCGAGGTTCTTGATGACCCCGGCGACGACCTGGTAGACGTAGATCGCGTTGGTCTGCGGCTCGCCGTTGTCCTTGAACTTGATCTGCTTCGACGCGCCCTTGAAGTCCTCGGTCTTGAGGAAGTCGTTGATCTTCTCGCCCGTGGTGTTGCCCGCCTTGACCGCGTTGATGATGGCGGTCGCGGCGTCGTAGCCCTCGGTCGCGTAGATCGCCGGGGCGACGTTGAACTTCGCCTTGTACTTCGTGGCGAACTCGTTGGTGGCACCCGCGTCCGGGATGTTGCACGGGCAGCCGACGACGGCGCCTTCGGCGGCCGCGGCACCCGCACCCGAGACCAGCTGCGGGTCGAGCGAACCGTCACCGGTGGCGAAGGTGGCCTTCACGCCGCCGTCACGGAGCTGCTTGAGCAGACGGCCGGCCTGGGCGTAGTAACCGCCGTAGGTGATGACGTCCGGGTTGGCCGCCTTGACCTTCTGCACGGTCGACGAGTAGTCCGACGCGTCCTTGGCGAACTTGTCGCGCTCGGTCGTGATGCCCTTGTCCTTGAAGGTCTTCTCGAACGCGTCGGCCAGGCCGACGCTGTACTCCTGGTCGTCCGAGAGGACGTAGGCGTTCTTCGGCGACTTCGCCGTGATGAGGAAGTTCGCGATACCGGGGCCCTGGTCGTTGTCGTTCGCGACGACGCGGTGCCAGTACTTCCAGCCGTTCCCGGCCAGGCCCGGGTTGGTCGCCGACGGCGACACGCTCGGGATCTTGCCCTGCTCCAGGACACCGCCGACGGCCTTCGACTCACCCGAGAAGGCCGGGCCGATCAGCGCGGTGATCTTGTCCGTGCCGATCGCGGTCTGCACCAGCGAGGTGGCCTGTTCCGGCTTGCCCTGGCTGTCGTAGTTCTTGAGCTCGAGCTTCACGCTCGGGTTCGTGGCGTTGTACTCGTCGATCGCGAGCTTCGCGCCGTTGTTGGGCGGGATCACGATCCCGGAGTTCTCACCGGTCAGGTCGCCCATGAACCCGATCTTCAGCGTGCTGCTGTCACCGCTGCCCGACGAGCTGCTGCCGCCGGCACAGCCCGCCAGCGCAAGCGACGTCGCCGCCGCGAGGGCGAGGACCCGTCCAAAACGCACTCCTGACACCGACTACCTCCCATGACCAACCAGCCGCCGGTAGGCGTTGCCCCCGACACAGGGGCTAGGTTAGGGCAGGAAGATATCCCTCTCGCCCGTCATGTGCACAGGCGGCCTCACTACTCTGTGTCCACATCGTGACGATCGCAACCGACACGAATTGCACGAAAAGGCGAACGACGTTTCGTTACAGTCCGCCGCTGGTCACGCAGCGATGCTAAGTATCGGCGCTCGTTTGGCGAATGGGTGACAGCTGTGTTTCCGCGGTATGTCATGGCCCATTTCGGCGCGCGGTGCGTGGCCGGTTTCCGGGCGATCCGCTGTTCACCCTGGCGGGGGCTCCGCGGGGCGGGCACCGCCGTAGGGATGCACCTTACGTCCGGTTCGGGCGGCCGAACGGACCACCCCCCGCTCACCGGGACACGAGGTCTGCCCGAACGGCCGCCTCCCCGGGCACCGCTGTCACAACCACCGGTTGTCGTGGGCGCCGGAACGGCTGTTGGACCCGTCCCGCTCCCCGGCGGTTGGCTGGAGGCAACCGAGAGACAGGGAGAAGCGGGATGCGGATCGCCGAGCAGGAAACCGTCGAAGGGGTCGCGGCCGGGGTGCCGTTCGTGGCACTGCCGCCAGCGGACCGGGAGGCCCCGGCCGCGCTGGTGGCGGGCTGGCACCTGATGGAGGTGCCCGCGAGCGAGCAGGCCTTCGCCGAAGCGGTGCCGATGACCGGCCTGCAGGCCTGGCGGGTCTACCTCGGCCTGCCGCTGACCGGGGCCAGGCTGCCCGGCGGCGGCCCGGCGGAGCTGTTCCGGCGGGCGAGCGAGGACGCGGTGCTCAACGTCTTCGAGCCGGTGACCGAGCAGGCGGCGGCGGAGTTCCCCGCGGCGCTGGCGGAGCTGCGGAGCCGGCTCCCGGGCGCGGACGGCCCGCTCGGCGTCTTCGGGGGCTCGGCGGGCTCGCTGGTCGCGCTGGAGGTGCTCGCCCGTGGGCAGGTCGCGGTCGAGGCCGCCGCGGTGGTCAGTCCCGTCGCCCGGCTGGCGCCGGTGATCGGCCGCAACGAGCGGCTCTTCGACGTCACGTACCCGTGGAGTCCGCGTTCCCGGGCCGTCGCCGACCGCTACGACTTCGTGCGCCGGGCCGGGGAGCTGAGCGCGCCGCTGCTGATCGTGGCGGGCGAAGCCGACGACGCCGCCGTCCGCGAGCCGGCCCGGGCGCTGCGCGAGAAGCTGGGGACCGAGCTGGTGACGGTCGGCGGGATGGCGCACGAGTTCGCGCCGGGGACGCCGGAAGCGGCCCGCGTCGACGCGGCGTTCAGCGAGTGGTTCGCGCGGCGGTTGCGAGCGTGAGGTCGTCGTCCGGCAGCCAGGCGTGCTCCGGGTCGTAGGCGCACCAGTCCTCTTCGCGGCTGGTGCGCCCGGCCAGCGCCAGGAGCCGCCGCAGTGCCGGGTGCGTCTTCCCGCGCCGCCAGACCAGCGACCACGGGAACAGCGGGGACGGCTCGAACGGCAGCACCTTCAGGTCGAGGTCGGGCGCGAGCTCCATGTCGGCCCCGGCGAGGGTGACGCGCCGCTTGCCGTAGCGCGTCTGCTCGAGCGTGTGCCGCAGGTCGTAGCTGACGCCGGAGTCGTCGATCGGCACGGCGAACCGGTCGCACATCGCGCGCAGGTAGGACAGCCATTCGGCGGCCCCGCCGGACCCCGGCAGCCAGATCCCCTCGGCGCGCAGCTCGTCGAACCGGAGCACGTCCTGCTGGGCCAGGGGGTGCTCCGGGGCGAGCAGCGCGACCAGGGGTTCGAGCCGGATCGGGCGGTGCTCCAGCTCGTCGGGCAGCGGCCCGCCGAAGCCGGTGACGCGGCCGATGGCGGCGTCGAGCCGGCCGGTCAGCAGCGGCTCGACGGCGTTGGCGAACCCGGCGCCGGCGACCCGGTCGATCCGCAGCGCCGGCTCCCGCTCGGCGAGCCGGCGCAGCAGGAACATGGGGGACAACCGGAAGTCGACGACGTCGAGGCGCAGCGGCCGGTCCTCCGCGCCCATGGCGGCCACCGCCGCGTCGGCCACCCGGACCAGCTCACGCGCGTGCGGGAGGAAGCGCTCGCCGTCGGCGGTGAGCTCGACCGAACGGTTGGTGCGCAGGAACAACGGTGTGGCGAGGGTGTCCTCGAGCTTCCGGATCCGCTTCGACAACGCCTGCTGGGTGAGGAACAGCGCCTGGGCCGCGCGCCCGAAGTGCCGCTGCTCGGCGGTCATGACGAACGCCCGCACCTGGGCGAGGTCGAGGTCCACGGCTCAGGCGCCCGGCGGGCGGTCCCGGACGACGCAGGTGAGCCGGGCGGTGCAGGTGCGCCGGCCTTCGTCGTCGGTCAGCACGATCTCCGCGGTGATGGTGCCGCGGCCGACGTGCAGCGGCGTCGCGACGCCGGTGACGGTGCCCGCGCGGACGGCCCGGTGGTGCGTGCAGGACAGCTCCAGCCCCATCGCCGCGCGGTCCGGGCCCGCGTTCAGCGCGGCGACCGTCGAGCCCAGCGCTTCGGCGAGCACGGCGTTCGCGCCGCCGTGCAGCAGGCCGTACGGCTGGAGGTTGCCCTCGACCGGGATCGTGCCGACCACGCGTTCGGCGGTCGCTTCCAGCAGCTTCATGCCGACCTTGTCGTTCAGCTGCTGGTCCGCCGCGGCCGGGTCGATGCCCGACAGCCGGTCCACGTCGATGGGGGCGGCACTTTCGGTCACGCAAAGCTCCTGTTCCTATGCGACACGTAAGAGTGTCGGACCCTCAGCCTAGACTCGGCTCCGTGAGCCCGAGTGAGAAGACGACCGTTGCCAACGCCACAGGAACGACCACTGTCGCCGAGCGGCCGAAGCTGCTGCTGATCGACGGCCATTCGATGGCCTACCGCGCCTTTTTCGCGCTGCCCGCGGAGAACTTCAAGACCAAGACCGGGCAGGTCACGAACGCGGTCTTCGGGTTCACCTCGATGCTCATCAACCTCCTGCGCGACGAGACGCCGACCCACCTCGCGGTGGCGTTCGACCTCTCGCGCAAGACCTTCCGCTCGGAGACGTTCGCCGAGTACAAGGCGAACCGCAGCGCGACGCCGGACGAGTTCCGCGGCCAGGTCGACCTGGTCCGCGAGGTGCTCGACGTGCTCGGCATCCCGTCGCTGACGAAGGAGAACTTCGAGGCCGACGACATCATCGCCACGCTCACGACACAGGCGACGGCCGAAGACTTCGAGGTCCTCATCTGTACCGGCGACCGCGACGCGCTGCAGCTGGTCACCGACCAGGTCACCGTGCTGTACCCGAAGCGCGGCGTCTCGGAGATGACCCGGTTCACGCCGGACGCCGTCGAAGAGAAGTACGGGCTCACCCCGCGGCAGTACCCGGACTTCGCCGCGCTGCGCGGCGACCCCTCGGACAACCTGCCGAACATCCCCGGCGTCGGCGAGAAGACCGCGGCCAAGTGGATCAAGCAGTTCGGCTCGCTCGACGACCTGATCGACCGGGTGGACGAAGTAAAAGGCAAAGCCGGGGAGGCCCTCCGGGCGCACCTCAGCTCGGTCCAGCTGAACCGGCAGCTCACCGAGCTGGTCCGCGACGTCGAGCTGGAGATCGGCCCGTCGGGGCTGGAGCTGCGCCCGTGGGACCGCGAGGCGGTGCACGCGCTGTTCGACGAGCTGGAGTTCCGCGTCCTGCGCGACAGGCTGTTCGCGACGCTGCAGAGCGCCGAGCCGGAGGCCGACGAAGGCTTCGAGGTCTCGGGTGACGCGCTGGCCCCCGGCGCGCTGCCGGCGTGGCTCGCGGCGCACGCGGGCGAGGGCGAGCCGGTGGCGCTGGCCTTCCGCACCGTGGGTGCGTCGGTCCGGTCCGACCTGCGCGCGGTCGCCTTCGCGTCGGCCGACGGCGAAGGCGCGTACGTCGACGTGACGGCGATGGACCAGGCCGACGACGCCGCGCTCGCCGCGTGGCTCGCCGACCCGAAGATCCGCAAGACCGGTCACGACCTCAAGGTCCCGCTGCACGCGATCCGCTCCCGCGGCTGGGTGCTGGCCGGGCTGGCCATGGACACCGCGCTGGCCGCGTACCTCGTGCGGCCCGGGCAGCGCACGTTCGAGCTCGACGACCTCGCGCTGCGGTACCTGCACCGCGAGCTGCGCTCGGAGACCGACGGCGGCGACGGCCAGCTGTCCCTGCTCGACGGCGGCGCGGAAGGCCTGGAGCAGAAGGAGATCCAGGAGGAGCTGGTCAAGGCCCGCGCGATCTTCGAGCTGGCCGGCGCGCTCGACAAGGAGCTCGAGCAGATCGGCGGCGCGCGGCTGCTCGCCGAACTGGAGCTGCCCCTGCTGGAGGTCATCACCGAGCTGGAGATCGCCGGGGTCGCCGTCGACCTGGAGCAGCTGACCACGCTCGAGGCGCACTACCTCTCGCGCGTCACGCAGGCGGCGGACGAGGCGTACGCGGTGATCGGCAAGCAGATCAACCTCGGCTCGCCGAAGCAGCTGCAGGTCGTGCTGTTCGACGAGCTGGGCATGCCGAAGACCAAGCGCACCAAGACCGGCTACACGACCGACGCCGAGGCGCTGCAGGGCCTGTTCGAGAAGACCGAGCACCCGTTCCTGCAGCACATGCTGGAGCACCGGGACGCGACGAAGCTGCGCACGACCGTCGAGGGCCTGATCAAGTCCGTCGCCGACGACGGGCGCATCCACACGACGCTGCTGCAGACCATCGCGGCCACCGGGCGGCTGTCCTCGACCGAGCCGAACCTGCAGAACATCCCGGTCCGCACCGAGGAAGGCCGCCGCATCCGCGACGCGTTCGTGGTCGGCGAGGGCTTCACCGAGCTGATGACCGCGGACTACAGCCAGATCGAGATGCGGATCATGGCGCACCTCTCGAAGGACGAGGGCCTCATCGAGGCGTTCAACTCCGGGGAGGACCTGCACACGTTCGTCGCGTCGCGGGCGTTCTCGATGCCGCCGGAGGAGATCACTCCGGAGCTGCGCTACCGCGTCAAGGCGATGTCGTACGGCCTCGCGTACGGGCTGTCGGCGTACGGGCTCTCGCAGCAGCTGCGGATCTCGACCGACGACGCGAAGTCCCAGATGGAGGCGTACTTCGACCGCTTCGGCGGGGTGCGCGACTACCTCCACTCGGTCGTCGGCGTCGCGGCGAAGAACGGGTACACCGAGACGGTCTTCGGCCGCCGCCGCTACCTGCCGGACCTCAACAGCGACAACCGCCAGCGCCGCGAGATGGCCGAGCGGATGGCGCTGAACGCCCCGATCCAGGGCAGCGCGGCCGACATCATCAAGGTCGCGATGCTCAACGTCCACAGCTCGCTGGTCGAGGCGAAGCTGAAGAGCCGGATCCTGCTGCAGGTGCACGACGAACTGGTGCTCGAGGTCGCCGAAGGCGAGCGCGAGAAGCTGGAGACGCTCGTGCGCCACGGCATGGGGTCGGCCTATGAGCTGGCGGTGCCCCTGGAGGTCTCGGTCGGCTACGGCCGGTCCTGGAACGAAGCCGCGCACTGAGGGTTCACTCTGCGTCGCGATCCGGATCACCGGGTCGTGGCGCGGGTGTACTCGGGCGGACGTCGTGGGGTGCCGCTCATCGGGACCACGCTGTCGTCCATGGCCAGTGACTTCCAGCGACGCAAGATCTCCGGCGTGTTCGGCGCGATGGACGCCGACGACGACGGCTACCTCACCGAGTCCGACTTCCGGGCGCTCACGGCGAGGTGGCTCGACCTCCGCGGTACCGACACCGGCACGCCCGAGGGGGAGAAGCTCGCGGCGATCATGATGGGCTGGTGGGCGACGCTGCGCGACGCGTCCGACCGCGACCGTGACGGCAAGGTCACCCTCGACGAGGTCCTCGGCGTCGTCGACGAGCTGCCGAAGATGCCGGGCGCCGTCACGGGAACCGCCGACGCGATGTTCGAAGCCGTCGACGAAAACGGGGACGGCGCCATCTCCGCCGCCGAGTACCGGCGCCTGATCGAGGCGTGGAACGGTGTCGACACGCCGACGGACGAAGTCTTCGCCCACCTCGACCTCGACGGTGACGGCCGGCTGTCCCGCGAGGAGTTCACCGGGCACTGGTTCGAGTTCTGGGCGGGTGACGACCCGGCGGCCCCGGGCAGCTGGGTGTTCGGCCGCGTCTGACTTCCCGCGCGCGGCGGTGCAGTGTTCGGTGATCTTTCGGGCAGACCGCCGGACGGCACCACGGTCCCGCTGAGCGGTCTCCGAACGGGTCGAGACACGCACTCGGGTACGAAAACCCTTGGCATTGCGACGAATGGCAGCATCCGTTCGGGTGAGCCATTACCGCTGGGTAGGGAGGTCGGCGCCCGAGCCGCGGCGATCACGGCGTAGGGTCCGCCGAATGGGGTTCGAGCGTGAGCGACGACGCTGGCGGGTCCGGCTGCACGACGAACTCGGCCGGGTGTGCGGTGCGGGCACGGTGCTCGACGAGTACCACGTTCTCACGAGCGCGCACGTCGTCGAGACCGCCGGAGGGCCACGCTCCGCGCTGAGCGTCGACTTCGTCGGCCTGGCCGAGGCGATGCCCGGCACGGCCACCGTCGTCGAAGGCTGCTGGGTGCCCTCCGACGGGGGCGGCCGCGGCGACCTCGCCGTGCTGCGGCTCGAACGTCCCGAATCCCGCGTCTTCCGCGCGCCCCTGCACCGCATGCCGCTCGGCGAACACCAGCTCGTGCGCGCCTTCGGCTTCCCGCCGGGTTCGGTCGGCCGCTGGACCCACGCCCGGCTCGGCGGCCCCGAGCAGCCCGGCAGCGCCGGCGGCGAGTGGATCCGCCTGTTCCGCACCGCCGAAGCCGAACCGCTCGGCCCCGGCTTCGGGGGTACGGCGGTGCTCGACGAGGCGACCGGCCACCTCGTCGGCGTGGTCGTCGGCAAGGACACCGGCACCTGGATGATCCCGGTCGAGACGATGCTCGGGCACCTGCCGCAGCTGAGCATCTGGACCTCGGGCAGCCCGGCCGTCGACGCCAGCTTTTCGCGGCCCGTCGGCGAAGCGGTCGACGTCTCCTTCGTGCAGAGCGTCGCCGACTGGTTCGCCAAGGCCGAGCCCGGCACCGTCTGGGTCGTCGACACCGGCGAGGCCGGCTCGCCGGTGGCCGCGGCGCTGCGGTTCGGGATCGTCCTCGCCGACCGCGAACGCTCCCTGGGTGTGCCCGGCCTGCCGCCCGCGCTCGGCGAGATGCCGCCGGCGGGGAGCGTCGACCTCGCTGTCGACGCCACCGGCCGCACGGCCGACGCCATCCGCCACCGCATCGAAGACCGGCTCACCACCGGGGTCGCGGGGCGCACGCTCGTCGTCGACGCGATCGACGACTCCGCCGAACCCGACCGGCTCGTCGGCGAGGTGCTGGCTCCGCTCGCCGGCCGCGCGGCCGAGCTCGGCATCCGCCTGCTGCTCGGGTTCCGGGAGGAGTCTTCGCCCGGGGTCGCGGCGGTGCGGGCGAGCACCCTCGGCGCCCGCCCGGCGCCCGAGGACCTCGCGGGCCGCCTCGACGTGCTGACCCAGTCCGTCGAGGAGCTCGCCGAGATCGAGGCGTACCAGCTGCGCGTCGCGACCCGGTTCACCGGCGTCGCGATGCTGCCGGCCCGCGCCCAGCGGTTGCGCGGCGCGCTGAAGCAGCTGCGCTCGGCCGAGGTCGACGGCGACGCGGCGTGGGTCGAGAAGCACATTGGCGGCCACGAGCACGCGGTCGCCCCGGCGGTCGAGGACGGCCGCCGCCAGCGCGCGGTGCTCGACGGCCTGGTCGCCCGCCGCGAGGAACTGCGGGCGCGCTTGACGGCCGACAACGAGCTGGCGCGCGAGCAAGGCTTGGCGGGCGACCCGGAGCTGGAGCAGGCGTACGTCCCGGCGAAGAGGCTGCTGATCGACGGCCCCTGCGAGCTGACGGCGGCGGCCACGGCGGTCGACACGTACGCGGCCGCGGTCCGCGCCCGCATCGAAGACCGCGCCTGAACCCGACGTCTTGAATGACTCATTCAGGACCTCCGAAGACCTGAATGAGTCATTCAAGACACCGTGGAACCGGAACTGTCGGTGTCAGCCGGTAGCGTGGAAAACGGGGGCGCCCCCGCGGGCCGCGAGTGCACCGTGGCGCCCCGCTACCGGCGGCCGAGCCCCCGGATCAGCACCATCACCGCTTCCCGCACCTCGGCCCGCGTCCGCTGCGGTCCGAACACCTGCCAGTCCAGCGCCACCACCAGCATCGTGCCGAACAGGCCGGCCGCCGCCGTCGGGATCTGGACCCCCTCCGGCAGCCGGCCGGCGTCGTCCAAGCGGGACAACTGCTGCTTCACGATGGAGATGATCTCCTCGCGCAGCAACGAAAGCGTGCCGTGCCACTGGCCCGGTGTCCGCCACAGCTCGCTCACCAGGATCTGCGAAAACCCCGGATAGCTCGCGATGAACTCCAGCGTCGTGTCGACCTGCGCCTCGATCACTTCGAGGGGGTCCGCGTCGGTCACGGCGGCGCGCAGCCGGCCGGCCAGCGTGTCCACCCCGTACCGCAGGAGCCCGTCGACCAGGCCGTCCTTCGAGCCGAAGTTGTAGTAGACCGTGCCCTTCGCGACGCCGGCTTCGGCCGCGATGTCGTCGACCGTCAGCCCGACCAGGCCCCGGCTCTTCGAGAGCCGCAGGGTGGCCTCGAAGAGCTTCTGCTTCGTCCCGCCGCTCACAGGCTCAGCTCGGGCTTGAGTGCCGACACCGTCCAAACGCGACGTTTGCGCGCGGCCAGCGTGGACACCAGGATCCCGCCTGCCAGGTAGGCCAGCAGCACGCCGATGTCTCCCAGGATCTGCACGGTGGCGCCACTGTAGAACAGGTGGCGGAAGCCGTCGATCGCGTACCCCATCGGCAGCACCACGTGCAGCGGGTACAGCGCGTCCGGGATGGTCTGCCACGGGAACGTCCCGCCCGCGCTGACCAGTTGCAGCACCAGCAGCACCAGCCCGAGGAACTTCCCGACCGCGCCGAAGAACGCGTTGAGCGCGTGCACCACCGAAGTGAACGTCAGCGACACGAGCACGGCGAACCCGATCGCCCCCAGCGGGTGCGCGATGTGGATGCCGACCAGCCACGTCACCGCGCCGAACAGCACGATCACCTGCGCCATGCCGAGCAGCGCCGAGGACAGCCAGCCGCCGACCGCGACCCGGAACGGCGCCGCGCCCGCGGTCAGCGCCCGCGTCGAGAGCGGCCGCAGGATCAGGAACAGCACGAACGCGCCGATCCAGGTGGCCAGCGAGATGAAGAACGGCGCGAGACCGGCGCCGTACGTCCCCGCCGACGCCTCGCCGTTGGCGTTCACCGCCACCGGGTCGGCGATGGTGTTGGCCGTGGCCGAGCGGGTCGGGTCGTTCGGGTTCGGGATCTCCTTGAGCCCGGCCGAAAGCCCGTCACGCAGCTTCACCGCGCCGTCCGCCAGCTGGTTCGTGCCGGTGACGGCGGTCTTCTCGCCGTCGTTGAGCTGGGACGCGCCGTCCTTCAGCTGGTTCGCGCCGTCGGACGCCTGCGCGATGCCGCTCGTCAGCTGCGGCGACGCGGCGGCGAGCTTGGCCGCGCCGTCGGAGACCTGCCGGGCGCCGTCGGCCAGCTTCGCGAGGTCGCCGTTGGCCTGCTGGATCGTGGTGTTGGCCTGGTCGACAGGGGCGCGGAGCTGGTCCGCGCGCGCGACGATCGCCGTGATCTGGTCCTCCGGCACCCCGGCGTTGCGGAGATCGGTCTGCAGCTGGGTGCGGTAGGAGTCGAGCTTGCCCTGGATGCCGGACGACGCCGTCGCCGCGAGTGACGCCGCGTCGGCGACCTTCTGGTCCCCGGCCGCCACCTGTGAAGCGCCGTCGGCCAGCGTCTGCGTCTGCGACGGCAGTTCCGCGGTGCTGCTCTTGAGCGTGCCCAGGCCGGTCGCCAGCGTCGACGAGCCGTCCGCGAGCTTGGCGGCGCCGTCGGCCAGCTGCTGCTGCCCGGACTTCAGCTGGGTGGCGCCGTCCGCGAGCTGGGACGCGCCGGTGGAGGCCTCCTGGATCTTGGCGTAGATCGTCGAGAACCCGACCAGGAACCGGTCCGCGGCCTCGCTGCCGACCTTCTCCGCGATCGTCTTGCGCACCTGCTCGGCCACCTGCTTGGCGATGGTGCCGGACAGGTAGTTGTTGGCGTCGTTGGTGGTCAGCGTGATCGTCGCCTGCTGCGGCTGGAAGGTGCCGACTCCCAGCAGGGCGGCGGAGAACCCGCTGGGGATGCCGATCGCGAAGGAGTACCTGTCGTCGCGGACGCCGTCGCGGGCCTCCTGCTCGGACACCTCGTGCCACTGGAAGGTGCCGGACTTGACCAGCTCGTCGGTCACCTCGCGGCCGACGTTGCGCTGCTGACCCCCGGAGTCCTTCGAGCCGGTGTCGCTGGTGAAGACGGCGGCGGGCAGCTTGTCGAGCCTGCCGTACGGGTCGTAGTTCGCGTAGAGGTAGAAGGACGCGTAGAGCAGCGGCACCAGCACGAGCGCGACCAGCGCGAGCTTCGGCATCGTGCCGGTGGACAGCCGCCGCAGTTCGTTGCGGGCGATCCGGAAGGCGTTCATTCGGAAACTCCGTCAGTGCTCTCGGGGAGCTCTTCGGTGGGGGCGGGTTCGGGGGAGTGGTGCTGCGGCTCGGGCTGCTCGGCCGCGCCGAGGAGCGCGGGCGTGAAGGGCAGCGCGGACAGCGGCGTCGTCGCGGCCAGTACCACGACGGCCAGGCCGCGCTCGGCCTGCTCGCGCGCCAGCCCGGCCCAGCTGCCGACGTCGCTGGTGTGCCGGTCGGGGGTATCGAGGACGAGCAGCCGCACGCCCTCGCGCTCGGCGGCCAGCTCCGTCAGCAGCCGCGTGCGCAGGGCCGGGGCGAGGTTCTCGAACCGCGTGCCCGCGAACGGCGCGGCGTCGTGCCCGGCGAGCCAGCGGGCGACGTCCTCCTTGCCCGCGGGGCGATGGGCGAGCGCGAGCTCCTCGCCGACGACCACACGCAGGGGCAGGGCCTCGTCGGGCTCGCTGACGCCGGGGGCGTCGACGATCGCGACGAGCTCGGGCAGCCCGGCGTCGGTTCCTTCGGCGTGCACCGTGCCGGTGGTCGGCTTCAGCCGGCCGGCCAGCGCCAGGCCGAACGCGGTGACGCCGACGCCGGGTTCGCCGTGCACGATCGCCAGGTCGCCCTCGCCGACGGTCAGCGAGGTGGGCGGTAACAAGGTGCCGTGGTGTCCTTCGAGGGACACCCGATCGGCTCGGACCTGCACGGTTACTCCAGCGTCGGGAACTTTTTGAACTGACCGGTCAGTGCAAAAGCTAGTCCTCGCGGAGGGGCGCGGCAAGATCACCGGACGCACGTCACACCCGTGGGTGACGCGCCGACTTTCGCATCCCGGGAGCCGCGGCGCCGCCCGGTGGACCCGAACGGGGGAGACGTCCCGCTCAGCGGAGCGCGGCCGCCGGGCGGATCTCCCAGCTGGTCCACAGTGGACGGTAGCCCTGCCGGTGCCAGAACACCGAGGCCAGCGGGTTGGTCGGGTTGTAGTAGAGGTAGGTGCGGGTGGCGCCGCCGCGGTGCAGCTCCCGGTGCACGTGGGCCATCAGCGCCCGGCCGAAGCCGCCGCCGCGCTCGCCAGGCGCCGTCACCACGTTGTTCACGTACCCCCAGCGTCCCGGCGGCAGCAGTTCGGCCGCCGCGCTCCCCGGCGTCGCGTCGAGCCACGCGCAGTGCGCGAGGGCGCGGGCCTCGCCGTCTTCCTCGGCCAGCCACACCGCCGGTTCGTCCTCGGCCAGCGCGTCCCGCAGCGCGGGGGCGAGCAGCTCGGCCGTGTTCTCCCGGCGGGCCGCGGCCACGAGGCCGGTGTAGTCGAACGTCGCGGTGGCCAGCTCCAGCGCCGCGGCGAAGTCGGCGGGCCCGGCGCGGCGGACGGCGACGGCCGGGTCCGGCTCGGCCGGGGGAGCCGTGCGCACGCCGACCGCGGAGAGCGGGACGAGACCGTGGTCGAGGAAGGCGCGGATCGCCTCGGCGTCCCGGCTGGGCCAGAGGACGACGCACGACGAGTCGTCGCCGATCTCCTCCGCCTCCAGCGTGCCCTTGAGTGCGCGAAGCAGGAGATCCACGCCCTCGGTGCCGGTGGCGCCGAAGTAGGGAAAGAGCTGCCAGACGTCGGCGGCGGCCCACAGCCTCGTGACGTCGCCGGGCGCCGCGCGGTGCCGCTGCAGCACGCCGGCGACCCGGGTGCCGTCCGCGGTCGCGGCGTCCAGCCGCCGTCCCTCGGCCGGGGGCGCGGCGGGCGGCAGCAGCGCGTCGACCGCCGCGAAGCGCGCGCGGTGGGCGGCGAGCAGCGGCTCGGCGATGTCCATCGGATCCCCCTGGTGGTGCGTCGGTCAGGACCAGGCGGGGCGCCGGATCCACATCGTCCACAGTGGACGATAACCCTGCCGGTGCCAGAACACCGGCGAGAGCGGGTTCGCCGGGTGGTAGAAGAGGAACGTACCGCGCACCTCCTGCCGGAGCAGCTCGCGATGGGCCACCGCCATCAGCGCGCGGCCCACGCCGCCGCCCCGCGCGCCGGGCGCGACCGACAGCGTGTCGACGTACCCCCAGCGGCCCGGCCGCAGCCGGCCGTGGATGCCGTCGCCCGGCGCGGGCGAGGCCACCGCGCACGCGGCCAGGCCCACCGGGACGCCGTCGTCCTCGGCGAGCCAGACCCGGCCGCTGAAGCGCAGCGCGCGGACGACCTCCGCGCGCAGGAGCTTCCGCGCGCCGGGGCGCGGCACCGCCGTGCCGACCAGCGACGTGTACCGCCATTCCGCCACGCGCAGGTCGGTGAGGGCCTCGACGTCGCCCTCGCCGGCGAGGCGGACGGTCACCCGCGACGGCCCCTCGCCGGTGGGCGGCTCGGGCGGCCGCACCGCCAGGCACGTCATCGGCGCGAAGCCGTGGGCCAGCAGGACCGCCGACGCCTCGGCGTCGCGGCTCGGCCAGGCCAGCGAGCAGCCCGAGTCCGGATCGGGCCGCGTCCCGCGCATCCGCTCGCGCCAGGCCCCCAGCAGCGCGGTCAGGCCCGCGGCGCCGCTGTCGCCCGGCACCGCGGTCAGGTCCCAGATCTCCAGCGGGCCCCACAGCGCGGGCCACGCACCCGGCGCGTGCACGACGTGCGTCAGCAGGCCACCCGCCCGCCGCCCGCCGGTGGCCACCACCAGCGGCTCGCTCGCCGACGGCGGGGCGGCGATCGGCGGCAGCAGCGGGTCGAGCGCGGCGAACCGGGCGTTCTGCTCCTTTTCCAGGGGGTTCACGAGCGGCGCGTGCGGAAGATCGCCGTGCCCGGGAAGAGCCGGCCCCGCAGCGGGCTCCACTGGCCCCAGACCCGCGTGTGCCCCTCCGGCCACTCGGGCTCGACCAGGTCGGTGAGGGTGAACCCGGCCGCGGCCAGCGCGCGCACGTAGTCGCCGAGGGTGTGGTGGTACTCGACGTAGGTCGCGGTGCCCTCGTCGTCGACCTCCACGTACGGCGTGCGGTCGAAGTACGGCTGGGTGACGGTGAGGCCCTGCGGGCCGGGGTCGTCCGGGAAGATCCACCGCATCGGGTGGGTCACCGAGAACACCCACGGCGCGCCCGGCCGCAGCACCCGGTGCACCTCGGCGAAGACAGCGTCCACCGAGGCCACGAACGGGATCGCGCCGAAGGCCGAGCAGGCCGCGTCGAAGCTCCCCGACGCGAGCGGCAGGTACTCGGCGTTCGCCTGCACCAGCGGGACGGCGGCGCCGGTGCGCTCGTTGCCTTCGCGGGCGTGGCGCAGCATGCCGGCGGACAGGTCGGTCGCCACGGCGCGGGCACCGTGGGCCGCCAGCCAGCGCGAGCACGCGGCCTGCCCGCAGCCGATCTCCAGCACGCGCTTGCCGCGGACGTCGCCGAGCAGCCGCGCGTCCGCCTCCCGCACGCCTTCCGGGCACCAGACGAAGTCGGCGTCGCCGAGGAACCCGCCGTGTTCGGCCTGGTAGTCGTCGGCGTCGGCGTCCCACCACGCGAGGTTCGCGGCGGCGGCTTCGGGGCCCCCGACCTCGCGATAGGCGACGGCCGCGGTGCCCAGCCGGTGCTCGGCCGCGTCGTGGCGCCCCGGCGCGGGCGGCTCCTCCGGTGGCATGATGGTGGTCTCCGGTCCCTGCGTCCTGGTGCCTGCGGTTTGCTTCCGCGAGGACCTTAGCGATCGAGGGGGACCCTGATTGTGCCGCCTAGCGGCCGCCGCGTAGGATAAGTGTTAGCGCAGTGGGTTCGCGCTGCCTTCCGCTCAGCTTCTGGTCGGGCTCGGGGTCGCGCACCGTTATGCGGGTCATGCCGCGGTCGTTCACTGGTGGACGTTTGCTCGCAGGGTCGTCGCATGCACCTGTACACCCATTGCGCCGACAACTGCCAACCCTCGATCCCATCCACCGGAGCAACCCGCCTAATGACCATCGACACCGCCACCGCCCCGACCGCCCCGAACGCGGCCCCGCAGGTCGCCATCAACGACATCGGGTCGGAGGAAGATTTCCTCGCGGCTATCGACAAGACGATCAAGTACTTCAACGATGGTGACATCGTCGAAGGCACCATCGTCAAGGTCGACCGCGACGAGGTCCTGCTCGACATCGGCTACAAGACCGAGGGCGTCATCCCCTCGCGTGAGCTGTCCATCAAGCACGATGTCGACCCGGCTGAGGTTGTCACCGTCGGCGATGAGGTCGAAGCCCTCGTTCTCCAGAAGGAGGACAAGGAAGGCCGTCTGATCCTGTCCAAGAAGCGCGCGCAGTACGAGCGCGCCTGGGGCACGATCGAGGAGCTCAAGGAGAAGGACGAGCCCGTCAAGGGCACCGTCATCGAGGTCGTCAAGGGCGGCCTCATCCTGGACATCGGCCTGCGCGGCTTCCTCCCCGCGTCGCTGGTCGAGATGCGCCGCGTCCGCGACCTGCAGCCGTACGTCGGCCGCGAGCTCGAGGCGAAGATCATCGAGCTGGACAAGAACCGCAACAACGTGGTCCTGTCCCGCCGCGCTTACCTCGAGCAGACCCAGTCCGAGGTGCGCAGCGAGTTCCTCAACGCGCTCGCCAAGGGCCAGGTCCGCAAGGGCGTCGTGTCGTCCATCGTCAACTTCGGTGCCTTCGTGGACCTGGGTGGCGTCGACGGCCTGGTGCACGTTTCCGAGCTGTCCTGGAAGCACATCGACCACCCGTCCGAGGTCGTCGAGGTCGGCCAGGAGGTCACGGTCGAGGTTCTGGACGTCGACATGGACCGCGAGCGCGTCTCGCTGTCGCTGAAGGCGACCCAGGAAGACCCGTGGCGTCAGTTCGCCCGCACCCACGCGATCGGCCAGATCGTGCCGGGCAAGGTCACCAAGCTGGTTCCGTTCGGTGCGTTCGTGCGCGTCGAAGAGGGCATCGAGGGTCTGGTCCACATCTCGGAGCTGGCCGAGCGCCACGTCGAGATCCCGGAGCAGGTCGTCCAGGTCAACGGCGACGTCATGGTCAAGGTCATCGACATCGACCTCGAGCGCCGTCGCATCTCGCTGTCGCTGAAGCAGGCGAACGAGGGTGTCACGCCGGACACCGAGTTCGACCCGGCCCAGTACGGCATGGCCGCCGAGTACGACACCGAGGGGAACTACATCTACCCCGAGGGCTTCGACCCGGACACCCAGGAGTGGCAGGACGGCTTCGACAAGCAGCGTGAGGAGTGGGAGCGCCAGTACGCCGAGGCGCACACTCGTTACGAGGCCCACATGAAGCAGGTCGTGAAGGCCGTCGAGGCCGACGCGGAAGCCGCGGCGGACGCGGCGACCGGCATCGAGAGTGGCGCGGAAAGCTACACCTCGGGTTCGGCCCCGGCCGACACGAAGAGCAGCGGCGGCACCCTCGCCTCCGACGAGCAGCTCGCGGCTCTCCGCGAGAAGCTCTCCGGCGGTGCGTGAGCACTAGCGCTCTGAGCTGACAGCGAACCCCCGGTCCCGAGTGGACCGGGGGTTCGCTGCGTTCCCGGCCCGAGTCCGGTTCGACTGGGCTTCGCGGGCGCCGGCCCGAGCGACCCGATGCCGCATCGGGTGCGTGGCCAAGCGGCCGAACTTCCAGCCGCCTCAGCGGTTGCGCAGGTCCAAGCCGGTCATCATCGCGGTGACTCCCCGGCGGTACATCCGCTCGTTCGCCTCCTCGGTCGGCGGGATGAACCAGTCCGGCAGCGGTGTCCGCGAAGCCAGCATCAGCTCCGCCCCGACCAGGCCGTGCATCGCCGTCCACAGCTGGTACGCCGCCTCGCGGGCGTCCGCTTCCGGTGGGCACACCCGCTGGACCCGGGCGATGAACAGGGCGAACGTCGTCCGCACGACCGCCGACCGCAGCGCCGGGTCGGGGTCGAACCGCGGTACCGGGCGCTCGAACATCAGCGCGTAGCGGACCGGGCTCTCCCGGGCGAACAGCCGGTACTCGAGCGCCAGGTGCAGCAGGTCCGCGACCCCGTCCGGGCCCGACGGCGGCAGCCCCTCCAGCAGCTCCCGCAGCGAGTCGAACGTGCGCTCGTACAGCGCGTCGAGCAGGCCCGCGCGGCCGCCGAAGCGGGCGTACACCGAGATCGTCGACGCGCCGGCCGCCTCGGCCACGCCGCGCACCGTCAGTCCCGTGACGCCGCGGTCGAACAGCACCGCCAGCGCCGCGTCCAGGAAGCGCTCGCGGTTGCCCTGCTCGGCGGGGCGCATCGACAGGTGCCTGGTGGCCACGGCGCACCCCCTTCGCGCACAACGACGTCCGGGTGACCCACCCGCAGCAGAAGATACGATATCCGGAGCGTCTTGGGAATGCGCCCGATGTCCGGATGTGCGGGATTCCCGTCCGCTGGACGCATGTCCGAGCATCGCGCGGGCGGGCATCGTCGGCGTCATGAGCATCGAAATCCCCGATTCCGCACTCGCCCGCGAAGCCGCCGAGTACGTCCGCGACACCGCGGGCCCGCTCCTGTACGACCACTCCGCCCGCGTCTACCTGTTCGGCGCGCTCCAGGGCCGGCGCCGCGGCCTCGGCTTCGACGCCGAGCTGCTCTACGTCGCGGCGCTGTTCCACGACCTCGGGCTCGTCGCCGGCCACCGCACCGACCGCCGCTTCGAGCTCGACGGCGCGGACGAGGCCCGACGCTTCCTGCTCGGCCACGGCGTCGACGCCGAGCGCGCCCGGGTCGCCTGGACGGCTATCGCGCTGCACACCACTCCGGGCATCCCCGAGCACATGGAACCCGAGGTCGCGCTGGTGACGGCCGGTGTCGAGTACGACGTCCTCGGCATCGGTTACCACGACCTCCCCGCCGAGGAACGGGCCGCGATCGTGGCGGCGCACCCGCGCCCGGACTTCAAGCGGCGCATCCTCGCGGCCTTCACCGACGGCCTCCGTGACCGGCCCGACACGGCCTTCGGGAACGTCAAAGCCGATGTCCTGGCCCGGTTCGTGCCAGGCTTCGGGCGCACGGACTTCGTCACCACGATCTTGAACTCACCCTGGGAGGACTGACCCGGATGCAGCACCCCGAGCCCGGCACGGTCGTCGTCACCGCGAGCGGCGACGGCACCTACACGCAGCAGGTCACGACGGCGACCCACGAGCTGCTCGTCGACGAACCGGCCGAGGTCGGGGGCGCCGACGCCGGCCCGAACCCGTACGAGCTGCTGCTCGCGTCGCTCGGTTCGTGCACGGCGATCACGCTGCGGATGTACGCGAACCGCAAGGGCATCCCGCTGACCCGGGCGACGATCCGGCTCCGCCACGACCGCATCCACGCGGAGGACTGCGCCAAGTGCGAGACCGAGCGCGGAATGCTGAGCCGGATCACACGCGAGATCGAGCTGGAGGGCGACCTGGACGACGATCAGCGCGCGAAGCTCATGCTGATCGCCGACAAGTGCCCGGTGCACCGGACGCTGTCCTCGGAGATCGCGATCGAGACGCGCGAGATCGGCCGCTGAGGGAAGGTATCTGCCGGGCGGCGCGGGTTGGCTCGACCGGAACTCGCCGGCTGGGCCTTTGCGAGACCGGCCGCCGGGTGACGCGACCTTGGCTCGGCCAAGGAACAGCCGGCTCGGCCTCGCCGGGCCGTCAGGCGGCCTGGGCGGTCACCGCTCGTGGCCGCACCGTCGCCGTGCCCACCGCCGGGACCCAAATGCGTTCGAGGGCCGCCGCGCGGGCCTTGCGGCGGAGTCCGGCGAAGCTGTGCCTGGCCGGGATCAGCAGGGTGCTGAGCCACGTCCGGCGGTAGTCCCCCAGCGCGTGGGCCACGGTGCGGTGGACCATGCAGTGCACCAGCCCCGGCGTGCCGAGCCGGTGCCTCCCGGCGTGCTTGCTGTCCGCCATCGTTCCTCCGTGTGGGCGACCCTGTCGCGCGCACGGTACGCAGCCGGGCCGGTGAAGGTGAGCAAGCAACACGGCGTGTCCGGATATCGGTTGAGTCACGCGTCACTATCGCCTTGCGGGTCACCCGTTCGTATGCACTCACTACGCCGTCACGCGGGCGGGGTCGTGACCTGGCCCTTCGGGCACGTCATGGGGAACGGGATCCACGCGCTCTTCATCGCGTACAGCGTGCCGGACGGCTGGACCTGGATCCGGTAGACCCCGGACAGGCAGCGAGCGGCCGGCTCGGCCTGCCTCGCCAGCACCACGTGGGGTGCCCCGACAGCGAGCCCGCCCAGCCCCAGTAACACGACCGCCGCCCTGCTGATCTTCGCCATGCTCATGGTCCCTCCCTTGACCAGGCGGGCCGGTGACCCGCTGCCCGTCGTATCGGAAAACGATTACCTGAGTTACGGGCCAGTCGACCGTGTCACACGAATGGGCGCACCACCCGGCCGTCCGCCCGGCCTGACTAGGGTGATCGGCATGTTGCGCGTGGGGCTGACAGGTGGAATCGGGGCCGGCAAGTCGACCGTGGCGAACCGCCTCGCGGAGCACGGTGCCGTCCTGATCGACTCCGACCGGATCGCCCGCGAGGTGGTCGAACCCGGGACCGAGGGGCTCGCCCGGCTCGTCGAGGAGTTCGGCGAGGAGATCCTGGCCGCCGACGGATCGCTCGACCGGCCCGCGCTCGCCGCGAAGGCGTTCGCCGACGACGAGTCGCGGCGCCGGCTGAACGCGATCGTGCACCCGCTGGTCGGTGCCCGCACCGGGGAGCTGATGGCCGCCGCCGCGCCGGACGCCGTCGTCGTCCACGATATCCCGCTGCTGGTCGAAGGCGGCCTCGCGACCGCGTATCACCTGGTCGTGGTCGTCGACGCGCCGGTCGAGGTGCGGGTCCGGCGGCTGGTGACGGCGCGGGGCATGGCCGAGGACGACGCGCGGGCCCGGATCCGGGCGCAGGCGAGCGACGAGCAGCGTCGCGCCGTCGCCGACGCACTCCTGGACAACGGCGGTGCCGAAGACGCGGTGCTCGCCGACGTCGACGCGCTGTGGGCCGACCGGCTCGTGCCGTTCGAGGCGAACGTCCGGCTGCGCCGGCCGCGGCCGCCGGTGTCCCCGAAGATCGCCGAGTACGACCTCACCTGGCCGGCGCAGGCCGAGCGGGTGCTCGCCCGGGTCCGCGCCGCGGCCGGAGAGCTCGCCCGCCGCGCCGACCACATCGGCTCCACCGCCGTTCCCGGCCTGCCCGCCAAGGACGTCCTCGACTTCCAGCTCACGGTGGCCACCTTGGCCGACGCGGACACGCTCAAGGAGCTGCTGTCCGACGCCGGGTTCCCGCGCCTGGAGGGTGACTGGGTCGACGACGCCGTGGACGGCACCGGGACGTGGCCCAAGCGCCTGCACGTCGGCGGCGACCCCAAGCGCCCGGTGAACCTGCACGTCCGGTCCGTCGAGACGCCCGCGTGGCGGCTCGCGCTGCTGTTCCGCGACTACCTGCGCGCGAACCCGGACGAGCGGGACGACTACCGCGACGTCAAGCTGCGGCTGGCCGGCGAGCACGCCGAGGACGGCAACGTCGCGGCCTACGCCGACGAAAAGCAGGAGTTCGTCAACGGTGTGTTCGCCCGCGCGGAGAAGTGGGCCGCGACCACCGGCTGGACGCTCTAGGAGCCCAGCAGCCCGCGTTCGAACGCGACCGCGACGGCCGCCGCGCGGTCCTTCACGCCGAGCTTCGCGTAGACGTGGATCAGGTGCGTCTTGACCGTCGCTTCGCTGATGAAGAGCTTCTTCGCGGCTTCCTTGTTCGTCGAGCCGCGGGCGACCAGGGTGAGCACCTCGAGCTCGCGCTGGGACAGCGTTTCCCGCACCGGCTCGCGCATCCGGCCCATCAGCCGGCTGGCGACCGCGGGGGAGAGCACGGCCTCGCCGCGGGCGGCGGCCTCGACGGCGCGGAAGAGGTCCTCGCGCGGGGCATCCTTGAGCAGGTAGCCCGTCGCGCCGGCCTCGATGGCGGGCAGGACGTCGGAGTCGGTGTCGTAGGTCGTGAGCACCAGGACCCGCGCCGGGTTGCCCAGCCGGGCCAGCTCGGTGATCGCCGCGACGCCGTCGGTGCCCGGCATCCGCAGGTCCATCAGCACGACGTCGGGGCGCAGCCGCTCGGCCATGGCGACGGCCTCGGCACCGTTCGCCGCCTCGCCGACGACCTCGAAGCCGCGGCCGGTGAACATGCCGCGCAGCCCGTCGCGGACGATCGGGTGGTCGTCGGCGATGAGCACGGTGATCGTCATGGTGAGGCCTCCGGCGCGGACGGGACGGCGGGCAGGACGGCCGAGATCGCGGTGCCGCCGCCGGGTTCGGACTCGACGTGGAGCGTACCGGCGAGCCGCTCGACGCGCCGCCGCATGCCGGGCAGCCCGAAGCCGGGCCCGGGCCCGGGGGTGAACCCGGCGCCGTCGTCGCGGACGTCCAGGGTCACTTCGTCGTCCATGTAGGACAGCGTGAGGCCGACCCGGCCCGCCGCGGCATGCTTGTCCACATTGGACAAAGCTTCCTGGGTGACCCGCAGGATGGTCGACTCGATCTCGGGGTGCAGCGGCCGCGGGTCGCCGGTGGCGGTGAACGCGGCGGGCACGCCGGTCCGCCCGCTCCACCGCGTCGCGACGCCGGCGAGCGCGTCGGGCAGGGCCGCGGTGTCCAGGGGTTCGGGGTGCAGCGCGCGCACCGAACGCCGGGCGGCGACGAGGTTCTCCCGCGCCAGCGCGGCCGCGGAGTCCAGGTGCCGCTGCCGTTCCGCGGGCTCGTCCTCGGCCAGCGCGGCGGCTTCGAGCTGGGTGATGATGCCGGTGAAGCCCTGGGCCAGGGTGTCGTGGATCTCCTGGGCCAGCCGCTGCCGCTCGTCGAGGATCCCGGCTTCGCGAGCCTGGCTGAGCAGTTGCCGTTGCAGGCCTTCGTTTTCCGCGTGGGCCGCGGCGAGGTCGTCGAGCATGCGCCGGCGTTCGTCGTTCTGCCGGGCGACGGCCGCCGACAGCAGTCCGCCGCCCCCGATCGCCGTGGTCTGCACGATGATGATCGTGATCCAGATCCCCGGTCTCGCCTGCAACGCGTGGACCGGCCCGCCGTTGCCGAGGGTGTTGATCAGCAGCGAGGTCACCGCGAGCGCGACGAAGGCGAGCCACGTCGGCCGCAGCCGCATCGCGGAGAAGAACGCGAAGATCATGAAGATCACGAACGTGACGTCCCGGGATTCGAGGACGCTGCCCAACCCGATGACGCCGGCGAAGCTCAGCAGGGCGAACGCGGGGTGCTCTCGCACCCGCGGGACCGGGAGGGTGATCGTGGTGAGCAGCCAGAGCGCGGTCGCGGCGACCAGCGCGCCGGTGAGCACCCACCAGCTGCCGTCGTGCCCGCCGAAGGCGAGGGTGATCAGGGTCGCGGTGGCGAGCAACCCACCGCCCAGGTACCGCTCGACCCGGTTCAGCAGGGGCTGCCAGCCGGTGGCGGCCTTCGCCGACTCCAGCGGCCACATCGGGCGGTTCCAGCCGACCCGGAAGCTCACGCTCTCATGTCCTTCACCCGAGGCCAGATCGCCGCCCAGTCCGCGGTCCGGCCGGTGAGCTGCCAGACCGGCATGTGCTCGCTCGCGTTCGCGACGCCCAGGCGGTTCCCGACCTGCCCAGCGATGTGCGCGGACGCGAAGTACTTCGCGAGCTTCGACGGGTCGTAGCCGACGAAGAGCACCGTGTCGGCGTCGTCGGCAGGCCGGCCGAAGTACCAGAAGCCGCGGCTCGGGCTGTGGGCCTCGGGCAGGCCGTGCTCGGGCCCGTACCGGTCGAGCGCACCGGCCTGCCAGTAGCCGCCGGTGACGACGGCCGTGCCCGGCGGCGCGGTCCGGTACAGCGCCGCGACGTCGCCGGCGAGGTCCGGCCAGCCGATCTCTTCGGCCGCGTAGGCGGGCCGGGGCGCGCCCTGGTGGTCGGCCAGCCAATGCGCCGGCCAGAGCGGCAGCGTGAACGGCAGGCTGAACAAGGCCGACAGCACGAACACCGGCCAGGTCGGCACCCACCGCCACCACCGCGCGGGCTCGCGCCCCTCCAGGTGGACGGCGGACGCGGCCCACAGCACGCCGAACATCCCGGCGGCGTAGTAGTAGCGCCCGTTGGCGATCAGGAACACCGCGACGACACCCAGCGCCGTCCAGCCCAGGAACCGGTATGGCCGCAGTTGTTTGCTCCCGAGCAGCACGGCCACGCCGTAGAGGACGCCGAGTGCGCCGATCACCCAGCCGGCGCCGGCCAGCAGGTTCGGGACGAAGCTCTCGCGGCCGCCTGCCGCGTCGACTTCGGCGCCGACCGCGTCGCCCATGCCGAGCTGCGGCCAGCCGTTCGCGCGCTGCCACAGCAAAGTGGGGACCAGTGAGACGGCGGCGATCAGCGCGCCCAGCCAGAGCTTCGGGCGGCGCAGCAACTCCCGCGGCCCGAACACGAGCACCGCGAGCCCGGCCACCACCCAGAACGCGCCGATGAGCAGCTTGTCGTTGAGCGCTACGGCCGTCACCACGCCGAGCCACACCAGGAGCGAGTCGGTCCGGGTGCGGACCCAGCGGACCAGCAGCCACAGCACGAGCGTCCAGAGCAGCGGGTCGATCGTCGACGTCGCGAGGTAGTGGCCGCTGCCGACGAACTGCCCGCAGATCGCGTACGCCGCCGCGGCGCGTGCCTGCGCCTTGCGCCGTCCGCCCAGTTCCCGGGCGATCAGCGCGGTGACGACCACCCCGGCGGCGGTGGCGGCGATCGCCGGCAGCCGGAAGACGACCAGCGAGCCGGGCGCGAGGGTGTCCATCGCCCAGGCCAGGAACGGCACGAGCGGCGGCTGGTCGGCGTAGCCCCACGCCAGGTGCTTCCCGGCGGCGAGGAAGTACAGCTCGTCACCGAAGTAGCCGTAGCGGCCGGCGGTGAGCAGCAGCGCGGTGGCCGTGCCCAGCGCGAGCAGCACGACCGGCAGCCGGGCGAAGGGGGCGAGCTCGGCTTTCACCTGGCCGGGGGCCGTGGCTACGGCGTCCATCGTGCTCCTTGTCCTGGGTCGGCGCCGGTCCTTCCCGCACCCTACGGGGGGCCACCCGACGCCACCTTGCGGATGGTGACGCCGGGCACGTGCCTCACGTGTGGGTGTTCACCAGCTTCGGCCACAGCGCCGCCCACGGCTCGGCCCGGCCGGTCGCCAGCCACAGCGGCACACCGTCGAAGTAGCTCGGCTTCGCGGCACCGGTGTCCACGGTGCCGATCGGCCTTATGTCGGCGAAGTGCCCGAGCAGCGGCCGGGGGTTCGCGCCGACGAACAGCACGTCCGTCGTGCCCTCGGACGGCACGACGAGTGTCGCGTAGCCCCGGTTCCCGCTGGCCGGCTCGGGCAGGCCGGGATCACGGCCGAAGCGGTCGAGCGCACTGGCTTCCCAGTACGTCTCGGTCACCACCGCCGTGTGGTCCCGGCCGGGCAGCCGGGCGAACGCGTCGGCGACCGAGCGGGCGGCTTCCGGCCAGCCGATTTCGGCGAAGGCGAACACCGGCGACGGCAGCGACGGGTGTTCGGTCAGCCACGCCCGCGGCCAGATCGGCAGCGCGACGGGCAGCACCAGCACCACCGCGAGCACGTAGCCGGGCCAGGTCGCGATCCACCGCCACCAGCGCGCCGGCTCCCGGCGTTCGAGCGCGACCGCGGCCACCGCCCAGCAGAGCGGGTACATCCCGGCGACGTAGTAGAACCGGCCGTTCACGGCCAGGAACACGACAGTCAGCGCCAGCGTCGTCCAGCCGAGGAAGCGCAGCTCACGGCTGCGCAGCGTCCGCCAGAGGCCGTAAGCCAGCAGGACCGCACCCACCGGGAGCCCGGCGGTGAGCAGGGCCGTCGGCAGGAACGTCAGCCGGCCGCCCCAGGTCCCGCTGACCTCCTGCGAGATCGCCGCGCCCATGCCCAGCTGTGGCCAGCCGTGCGTGGCCTGCCAGATCAGCGTCGGTACCAGTGCCACCACGGCGATCGCGGCGCCGAGCCACAACGCGGGCCGGCGCAGCAGTTCGCGGGGACCGCAGACGAGGAGCGCGACCCCGGCGGCGAGCCAGAACCCGCCGATGAGGAACTTGGCGTAGAGCGCGACCGCCGTCACGACGCCGGCCCAGGCGAGCAGGCCGTCGGCGCGGGTGCGCAGCCACCGGACGAGCAGCCACAGCAGCAGTGTCCACAGGAACGGGTCCACTGTGGACGTCGCGAGGTAGTGCCCGCCCGCCAGGAAGTTCGTCGAGACGGCGAAAGTCGCGGCGGCCAGCGTCTGCGCCTTGGCACCGCCGCCGAGCTCCCGCGCGATCAGCGCGGTGAGCACGACGCCGCCGAGCATCGCCAGCATCGCGGGGATCCGCAGGACGAACGGCGACGGCCCGATCTCGTCCATGATCCTGGCCAGCAAGGGAAGCAGCGGCGGCTGGTCGACATATCCCCACGCCAGGTGCCGTCCGGCGGCCAGGAAGTAGAGCTCGTCGCCGAAGTAGCCGTACCGGTTCGCCGTCAGCAGCAACGGGATCGCCATCAGCGTCGCGACGATCGCCACCCCGGCGACGGCGACCGGCGCGACCGGCCGGACCCGGGCCGGCGCGGGTGCGGTCGTCACTCCCATCGGAACACCCGCACCGCGATCGTGGTGCAGACGACGGCGAAGGCCACCATCGCGCCGAGCTGCAGCAGTTCCGGGGCGTCGCCGGCCCAGGTGGCACGCAGCGCGTTGAGCGTCGCCCCGAGCGGCAGGACGTCGGCGACGTGCTGCAGGAAGACCGGCAGCTGCTCCTTCGGCACCCAGACCCCGCCGAGCGCCAGCATCGGGAAGAACAGGGCACTGCCGATGCCGCTGGCCGCGCGACCGGTCGGCGCCAGGGCCGCCACCAGGAGGCCGACCGAGAACAGTGCCAGCGCGCCGAGGACGATCGAGAGCAGGAAGCCACCCGGGTTGCCCGGGAGCGGGATGCCGAGCACGAGCCCGCCGACGCCCACGATGAGCAGGACCACGACGACGGCCGCGGCCAGGTTCACCAGCAGCTGCGCGGTGAGCAGCCGGCTCGGCGGCACCGGACTCGCGGAAAGCCGTTTCAGCAGGCCCTTTTCGCGGTAGGTGGCCATCGCGTTCGGGAACAGCGTCAGTGCCAGCATGGCCAGCAGGATCGTGACGGCCATCGGCGCGATCACGGTGGCCAGGGCGCTGTGGCCGCCGTACTTCGGGTCCGGCTGGTTCGCGCCGGGCATGAGCCCGAACACCAGCAGCAGCGCGAGCGGGATGCCGACGACGACGGCCGGGGCGCCCGGGTCGCGCAGGAACACCTTGGCCTCGGCGGTGGTCAGCTTGGTCAGGACGGACATGGTTCCCCCTTCACTCCGGCCGGTGGCCGGTGAGCGCGACGAAGGCGTCGTCGAGGCCGGCCTGCTCGACGCGCAGGTCTCCGGCGATCACGTCGAGCCGCGCGAGCAGCGACGTCACCGCGTGCAGCACGTTCCCGCCGCCGCTGACCACGAGACGGTCGCCGTGCCGCTCGGCCTTCCGGACCTCTTGCAGCGCCTCGAAGACGCCGGGGTCGAGCGGGGCCGACGGCCGGAACCGCACGACCTGCTCGTCGGACACCCGCGCGACCAGCCCGGCCGGTGAGTCGATCGCGACGACGCGGCCGGCGTCGATCACCGCGATCCGGTCGCAGAGGCGTTCGGCTTCGGCCATGAAGTGCGTGACCAGCAGGATCGTCACGCCCTGGGCGCGCACGGCCTCGATCAGGTCCCAGGTGTCGCGGCGGGCCTGCGGGTCGAGGCGGGTGGTCAGCTCGTCGAGCACCGCCAGCTCCGGGCTCCCGACCAGCGCGAGCGCGATCGACAGCCGCTGCTGCTGGCCGCCGGAGAGCTTCTTGTACGCGGTGTCGCGGTGCTCGGCCAGTCCGAGCGTCGCGAGCAACTGCTCCGGATCGGCGGGAGTTCGGTAGAAGGCGGCGTAGAGGTCGATCAGCTCGCCGACCCGCAGCTTGTCCTGCAGCCGGCCCTCCTGGAGCTGGACGCCGACCCGCTGGCGCAGCTCGGCCCGGTCCCGGCGCGGGTCGAGGCCCAGCACCTCGAGCCGGCCGCCGTCGGGCGTCCGCAGGCCCTCCAGGCACTCGACGGTGGTGGTCTTGCCCGCGCCGTTCGGGCCGAGGATCCCGAAGATCTCGCCGCGCTCGACGGTGAAGGACACGTCGTCGACCGCGACCTTGTCCCCGTACCGCTTGTGGAGGTGCTCGACCTCGATGACCGGCATGGCGCCGTCCCCCTTCTCGATTCGCTTCCGCTGGATCGAGAGTCCCGCGCGGGCCAGGGTCGGCGCGTCATCAGAACGGTCCGCGCCGCATCCCCCGTTCGGAGGATGCGGCGGCGCTCAGGGGTGCCGGCGCCAGGTCAGCGCGATGTCCTTCGTGGAGAGCCAGGCGGCGAGGTCGTAGCCCTGGGCGGCCAGCCCTTCCACCGCGGCGTAGGTGGTCTCGAGCGCGAACTGCGCATCTTCCGCGCTGACGAGACCGGCGGCGTGGGCTTCGAGGAGCTCGTCGGTGTCGATCACCCGCAGCGACAGCTTGTCTTTGAGCACCAGGTCGACGTAGAGGTCGGTGGCGACCCAGCGCGGGCCGTCGCGGCGGACGCGGACGACGTCGAGGTAGAAGTCCTGGTCGCGTTCGTGGCCGGGGGAGAACCAGAAGTCGGTGAACCGCAGGCCGAGCCCGGGCACCAGCCACGACTCGAGGTAGTGGAACTGGGCGCGGCCGGGGGTGGGGCGCGCGAGGTACAGGCCGAACGGCTCTTCGCGGTATTCCTCGACCTCCCGGCGGATGCCCTTCGGGTCGATGTTCGCGCGCTCGGCGGGGTCGAAGATCTCGACCTTCGGCGGGTGCAGATCAGCCATGCGGTCATCCTGCCGGGCAGGTCACGAATCGCGTACGCGCGACGCGCGCGCCACACGTTCGGGCTAAAGTGCGCCGACGATCAGGGGGAGCCGAGGGGACTGGGGATGTTCGGGATCATCAGGCCGTGCCGGCACCGGCTGTCCGAAAGCCTGCACGCGGACTGGCTCGCGCACCTGTGCGGGCTGTGTCTCACGCTGCGCGACGAGCACGGTCAGCTGGCCCGCGTCGTCACCAACTACGACGGGCTGATCATTTCCGCGCTGGTCGAGGCGCAGACGCCCCGCGCCGACCAGCGCCGGGACGCCGGGCCGTGCCCCTTGCGGGGGATGCGGGCGGCGTCGGTGGCGCGCGGCGAAGGTGCCCAGCTCGCCGCGGCGGTGTCGCTGGTGCTGGCGGCGGCGAAGGTGGACGACCACGTCGAGGACCGCGACGGCGCGTTCGGCCGGCGTCCGGTGGCGATGGCCGCGCGGCGGGTCGCGGCCCGGTGGGCTTCGCAGGGCAGCAGCACCGGCGGCCGGGTCGGGTTCGACACGTCGGTGCTGGTGGAGGCGGTCTCCCGGCAGGGTTCGCTGGAGCATTCTGTGCGGCTCGGTGACTCGGCTCTCCTCGCGACCGAGCCTGCGGAGCTGGCCACGTCCGCGGCTTTCGCGCGGACGGCGGAGCTGGCCGGGCGGCCCGGCAACGTGGCCCCGCTGGCGGAGGCGGGCCGGCTGTTCGGGCGGGTGGCGCACCTGCTGGACGCGGTCGAGGACCACGCGGCGGATGAGGTCGCGGGTGCTTGGAACCCGTTGCGGGCAACCGGAACTTCCCTGGACGAGGCACGGCGGCTGTGCGACGACGCGGTGCTCGGGGTCGAACTGGCGTTGCGGGAAGCCGAGTTCGCGCGGCCGGGGCTGGTGCACGCGCTGCTGGTCCACGAGCTCCGCCAAGCGGTACGGCGTGCTTTCGGCCACGGCTCGGCACATGTCCACGGCCCGGCCGGCGCCGGTTCGGCGGCCGGGAGCGGCTCGGGCTTGGCTCCCGGTGGTGGTTGGGCGGCCGGTGGCCCGGACTTCCTGCACGGCCCGGCATCCGGTGGCGGTTCGGCGGCCGACGGCGGCTCGGGCTTCGGGGCCGGCTCGGCGTTCGCAACCGGCGAACAGGGGCCGGGTGGCCTCGCCGGGCAGCAGCCGCCGCCCGGGTGGATCGGGCGCGGGCCCACGCCGCCGCAGCATCCGCAGCAGCCGCCGCCGGGCTGGATCGGCCGGGGACCGGCTCCTCAGCAGTACCCGCACCAGCCCCCGGGCACTCCGGGAGCCGGTGGGCCGCAAGGCTTTCCGCCGCCGGGGCCGGTTCCGCCGCCGGGTGCGCCCGGCGGCCGGGGTCCGGGCGGACCCGGCGGGCCAGGCGGCCCGGGAGGCCCGGGAGGCCCTGGTGGCCCAGGCGGTCCCGGTGGCCCGGGAGGCCCTGGTGGGCCCGGCGGACCTGGAGGCCCGGGCGGACCAAGCGATTCCGGCGGACCCGAGCCGCTCAACGGCAAGGGTGGCGGCCTCTGGTACCCGAAGTTCGCCGTCCCGCCGAAGAAGCGCAACTTCTTCCTCGGCTGCGCACTCACTCCCTACATGTGCTGCACCTGTCAGTTCTGCTGCCGCGATCCCTATCCTGGGCCGTGGAGCGGGAAACCGCACACGACCGGGGGCTGCGACGGCGGTTGCGACTGCGGCGGCTGTGACTGCGACGGTGGCTGCTGCGACTGCTGTTCCTGCTGTGACTGCAGTTGCTGAAGGGGACCACGATGACGATGGACGACCTGCACGACCGGGGCCGCGAGACTTTCGCCGAGCTGGTCGAGGACGGCGCGAAGCGGCTCGACGCGTTGTTCGCCACCGTCCCCGCACTGGGTGAGCTGGCGGTCGGTACCGTCTACGGCCACCTGCACGACCGCCCGGCCCTCGACCCCCGGACGCGGGAAGCAGCCACCCTGGCGGCGATCGTCGCGGCGGGGATGGTCGGGCCGCCGCTGAGCGTCCACCTCCGCACCGGCCTCGCCTCGGGACTCTCGCCCGCCGAGGTCTGCGAAGTCGTCGTCCAGACTGCGGCGTTCGCCGGGTTCCCGCGCGCGGTTTCGGCCGCCGACCAGCTGAACCGCCTCTTCGAAGGCCACGGCCTCCCGATCCCGCCGCCGCCGTCGCCGCGCGAGGTCGTGCTGGCGTACCTGGCCGCTCCCGAGGCCGGGGTCGCCGAGGTGCTCGGGGAGTTCCCGCGCACCGAGGTCCAGGCGACCGGACCCGACCGGGTGCTGGTCTCGTGCTTCGGGGACGAGCCCGTGCCCGGCGCCGTCCTGCACTGCGGCGTGACCGGCGGCGAAGTCACCTCCGTCACGGTGTTCCGGCCCCGCTGACCAGGCCCGACGGAAATTGTCGGTGGGTCGGCTTACTCTGGTCGACGTGGCTTTCGCAACCGAACACCCCGTGCTCGCCCAGTCCGACTTCCGCCCGGTCTCGGAGATCCCCCGGACCGGCGGCCGCTTCGAGGTGGTCAGCGACTACCAGCCCGCCGGTGACCAGCCGGCGGCCATCGACGACCTCGAACGCCGGGTCAGGGCGGGCGAGAAGGACGTCGTGCTGCTGGGCGCCACCGGCACCGGCAAGTCGGCGACGACGGCGTGGCTGATCGAGCGCGTCCAGCGGCCGACGCTGGTGATGGCGCCGAACAAGACCCTGGCCGCGCAGCTGGCGAACGAGCTGCGCGAGCTCTTCCCGCACAACGCGGTCGAATACTTCGTCAGCTACTACGACTACTACCAGCCCGAGGCGTACATCGCGCAGACGGACACGTACATCGAGAAGGACTCGTCGATCAACGACGACGTCGAGCGGCTGCGGCACTCGGCGACGATGAACCTGCTGTCGCGGCGGGACGTCATCGTGGTCGCCTCCGTCTCCTGCATCTACGGCCTGGGCACCCCGCAGTCCTACCTCGACCGGTCGTCGATGCTGAAGGTCGGCATGCAGCTCGACCGGGACGTCTTCCTGCGGGCGCTGGTGGACGTGCAGTACACGCGCAACGACATCGCGTTCGCGCGCGGCACGTTCCGGGCGCGCGGGGACACGGTCGAGATCATCCCGGCGTACGAGGAGCTGGCGATCCGCGTCGAGTTCTTCGGCGAAGAGGTCGAGAAGCTGTACTACCTGCACCCGCTGACCGGGGACATCGTCCGGGAGGTCGACGAGGTCCGGATCTTCCCGGCGACGCACTACGTCGCGGGCCCGGAGCGGATGGAAAAGGCGATCCAGGGCATCGAGAAGGAGCTCGAAGACCGGCTGGCCGAGCTGGAGAAGTCGGGCAAGCTGCTGGAGGCGCAGCGGCTGCGGATGCGCACGGCCTACGACATCGAGATGATGCGGCAGGTCGGGTTCTGCTCCGGCATCGAGAACTACTCGCGCCACATCGACGGCCGCGGGGCGGGCACCGCGCCGGCGACGCTGATCGACTACTTCCCGGACGACTTCCTGCTGGTGATCGACGAGTCGCACCAGACGGTCCCGCAGATCGGCGGCATGTACGAGGGTGACATGTCCCGCAAGCGCAACCTGGTGGAGTACGGCTTCCGGCTGCCGAGCGCGGTCGACAACCGGCCGCTGACCTGGGAGGAGTTCTCCGACCGGATCGGGCAGACGGTGTACCTGTCGGCGACGCCGGGGCCGTACGAGATGGGCCAGGCGGGCGGCGAGTTCGTCGAGCAGGTCATCCGGCCGACCGGCCTGGTCGACCCGAAGGTGGTCGTGAAGCCGACCGAGGGCCAGATCGACGACCTGGTGCACGAGATCCGCGAGCGCGCCGACAAGGACGAGCGCGTCCTGGTCACCACGCTGACGAAGAAGATGTCCGAGGACCTGACGGACTACCTGCTGGAGCTGGGCATCCGGGTGCGGTACCTGCACTCGGAGGTCGACACGCTGCGCCGGGTGGAGCTGCTGCGGCAGCTGCGGGCGGGCGACTTCGACGTGCTGGTCGGCATCAACCTGCTGCGCGAGGGTCTCGACCTGCCGGAGGTGTCGCTGGTGGCGATCCTCGACGCGGACAAGGAGGGCTTCCTCCGGAGCGGGACGTCCCTGATCCAGACGATCGGCCGTGCGGCGCGAAACGTCTCGGGCGAGGTCCACATGTACGCGGACAAGATCACCGACTCGATGCGGCACGCGATCGAGGAGACGGACCGCCGTCGCGAGAAGCAGGTCGCCTACAACGTGGAGCGAGGCGTCGACCCGCAGCCGCTGCGGAAGAAGATCGCGGACATCCTCGACCGGGTCTACAGCGAGGCGGAGGACACGGAGCAGGTCTCGGTGGGCGGCTCAGGCCGCAACTCCTCCCGCGGCAAGAAGCCGGAGCAGGGCGACCGGGTGCGCAGCTCGGGGATGCTGGTGGACAAGGACGTGTCGGCGATGCCGCGCGCCCAGCTGGCGGACCTGATCCAGCAGATGACGGACCAGATGATGCAGGCAGCGCGCGACCTGCAGTTCGAGCTGGCCGCCCGCCTGCGCGACGAGATCCAGGACCTGAAGAAGGAGCTGCGCGGAATGGACGCGGCCGGCATCAAGTAGCGGCCCGGCCGAGGGGGGAGGAATGGAATTATTACACCATCGCCAGTACCATTACACCATGGCGATGAATATCAAGGACCCGGAGACCGAGCGGCTGGCCGCCGAGGTCGCCGAGTTGACGGGCGACACCAAGACCGGTGCCGTCCGGGAGGCACTGCGTTTGCGGCGTGACCAACTCCGTAAGCAGGAAAACGCCGAAGAGCGGCTGAAGCGGATGCGACGGGTTTTGGAGGAGGAGATCTGGCCCTTGATCCCGCCCGAGGAGCTGGGGAAGCCGATCCCCAAGGACGAATGGGAAGAGATCCTCGGCTTCGGGCCGGAGGGCGTGTGATCATCGACAGCTCGGCGATCGTCGCGATTCTTCGCCGCGAACCGGACCACGAGCTACTGGAGGAACGCCTCGCCGAAGCGAGTGACGCCAAGATCGGAGCGCCGACCCTGGTCGAGGTCGGCATCGTCCTGACCACGAGACTGGGCGGACGGGGCCGGCTCGTACTGGCGAGGTTCTTGCAGGACAACCACATCGCCGCCGTGCCGTTCACCGAGCAGCACGCGGAGGTCGCCATCGACGCGTTCGGCCAATACGGGAAAGGGCATCATCCGGCAAAGCTCAACATGGGGGACTGCTACACCTACGCCACGGCCAAGATAGCCAGGGAACCGTTGCTCTGCATCGGTAATGACTTCCCGCAGACGGACCTCGAACTCGTCAAGCTCGAGTCGTGAACGTCGAAGCCGTCGTCGCGTACTGCCTCGGCAAGGCCGGGGCCGAGGAGACCTACCCCTTCGGCGACCACGTGCTCGTCGCGAAGGTCGGCGGCAAGGGGTTCGCCTTCATCGGGCAGGACGAGCCCGGCAGTGTCGCCGTCAAATGCGGGGCCACCAAAGAAGAAGCCGCCGAAATCCGGGGACGGTACCCGGACTCCGTCACCGTCATGGACTACCTCGGCCGCTACGGCTGGAACCGCGTCGAACTCGGCGCCGCTGTCCCCGACGCGGAACTCGAAGAGCTCATCGACGCCTCCTACGACGACGTCGTCCGAAGGCTGCCGAAGGCGAAGCGTCCCTAGCCCGGCGCCGGTGCCTCCGAGTCCGGCTGCAGCATGCCGAAGATGTTGCCTTCGGTGTCCTTGACGTACGCCAGCCACCCGACGCCTGGCACCGGATTCTTCGGCAGCGCCAGCGATCCGCCCGCCTCGTTCACCGCGTCGAGCGCGTGGTCGAGGTCGGTGACGGCGATCGTGTTCACGAAACCGTGCACCGGCGCCGAGTCCTCGGGGGCCGGGCCGACGCGGGGGACCAGCCCGCCGTCGATGCCGTTGCCTTCGCCGGTCGTGATCACCCAGTACGGGATGTCGCCCCAGCGTTCGAACTTCCAGCCGAACACCGCCGTGTAGAAAGCCACCGCGCGTTCGGGGTCGCCCGCGTGGATCTCGAAGTGGACGGGACGAGGCATGCCGCCTCCTCAGGCCGGGCCGTCAAGGTGCCGTGAGACTACGCCCGGCCTGAGGAAAGTCACAGCGGTGGCCGCGCCGCCAGGGTGAGGTCGGCGTCGAAGTCCGGGAACCCGGCCGGCGCGCTGCGAGCGGTCAGAGATGACGCGGCAGGCAACCCCGCCCAGCGCCGGACCGTCGCCGTCGCCGCGGCGGCGTCGGCCGCGGGCAACTGCGCGATCTTCGACCCGTGGTTGCCGCCCGGCACGTAGTAGCGGTACGAGTCGCGGCTGCCGAAGCCCAGCTCGAACGGCTCGGCGCCCCACGGGTCGTTCGAGCCGTACACGAACAGCAGCCGGGTGCCGTGGGACTTCACCCAGAAGTCGATGTCCGGCATCGCCGGGTAGTCGAACCGCGGGATCTTGACCGACGCGGGCACGAACGTCTTCGGCTGGTCGGCGCCCGGGTAGCGGAGCAGGTCACGCAGGTAACCGTCGTACGCCTCGGGCGAGCCCAGCTGCGCGGCCGCCTGGTAGTAGTACGGGATGAACGGCTCGAGGTCCTGGTCGGAGTAGGTGTTGAGGCTTTCCACCTTTTCGTACCAGGCGTAGACGTCGGCCGCGGGCGCTCCCGCCGCGGGCACCGTCGCGCAGTCCGCCTGCTTCTGGTACTGCCAGAAGGCGAAGTACGAGTCGATCACCGAGATCTCGAGGGACTTGTCGGCCGAGCCGACGATCGAGAACGTCAGCCCGCGTTTCGCCGCGTCCGCCGCCGCGATCACACCCAGCTCGGCACGCCGCTTCAGCGCGTCACGCTGGATCGCCTTCAGCGCGTCCCGGCAGCCCGGGTCGTTGCCGACGCGGGAGAGGAACCGGTTGTAGACGTCGACGGGGTCGATGACGTCGTTGGGTGCGACGTAGGGGATCGTCGCGTCGACGTCGCCGGGGAAGAAGCGCCGGAAGTACGTCGCGGTCATGCCGCCCTTGCTGCCGCCGGTGGCCAGCCACTTGCCCGGGTAGATCGCCTTGAACGCCTGCACCGCGCGGTGCTCGTCCGCGGCGGCCTGCCAGATCGTCAGCTGCTTCGCCCAGTTCTCCGGCTGGGGCCGCGACGGCGTGAAGTAGCGGTACTCCATCGACAGCTGGTTGCCGTCGACGATCTGCGTCGGCTCCGACCGGTTCGGCGCGGTGCTGACGTTGTAGCCGCTGGTGAAGGCGACCGTCGGCGCGGCGAAGTCGCGGTGCAGCAGGGTGAACCGCTGCTGGAAGGTGCCCGCGCCGGGGTGGCGGTGGTCGGCGGGCTGGGTGAAGGTCAGCTCGAAGAACCGGAACCCGGCCGGCGCCGGGTCCTCCTTGACGACCGTGAGCCCGGGGATGCGCGCCAGCGCGGTCGTGATGTCGGGCGCCGCGCTCGCGGCGGGCGCCAGGCCCACCACCATCAGCACGGCCGCCACAGCGGTGAACAGTCTGCGCATGGACGCACCCTCCCCGGCTTCGGATCCCACCGTGGGACCCTCACAGAACCGGCCGCGGTCGGCAATCGGCTGTCCGGGCGCAGAATCGGTCAGGTTCCGACTTTCGGCGGGTGGCGCGCGCGTCCTCCGCCGTGCGCGACCGCGGGCATCGTGCGAGTTGTCCGGGTGATCAGCGCCACGTTACGGTCCGAACCCGTAGGCACCGGTATCGAGCGAGGGGTCCGCCATGAAGGTTTCCGACTGTCCTACGACGCAGGTCGAAGTCCGCATCGCCGCGGGGCCGGCCGAGGTCTGGTCCTGGTTGCTGGACATCGACCTGCCGGCCCGGTTCTCCACCGAGTTCCAGGGCGGCGGCTGGGTCGACGGCGTCGAGCCCGGCCTGGGCGCGCGGTTCCGCGGCCGCAACTCCCACCCGGTCGCCGGGGAGTGGGAGACGGTCTCGACCGTGACCGGCTACGAGCCCGGGCGGCTGTTCGCGTGGGCCGTGATGGACGTGACGAACCCGGCCGCGTCGTGGCGCTTCGAGCTCGTCCCCGACGGCGACGGCACGATCCTGCGCCAGTGGGCCCAGATCGGCCCCGGCCCGTCCAACCTGACGACGATCATCGGCTCGATGCCCGAGCACGAGGAGGAGATCGTCGCGATGCGGCTGGGCGAGCTGCAGGGCAACATGCAGAAGACGGTCGACGGCATCAAGGCCCTCGCCGAGAGCGGCGTCCACGCCGCCTAGCGAAGCACCTTGTCCACATAGGACTTGACGGCGGCGAGCGCCGCGGGTGACCGCCACAGCCGCTCGACCTCGGGGTCGTCGCTGTGGCGGTACTCGGCGATCCGCTCGTGGAAGGGCTGGCGGATCTGGGCCTTGGTGTGCGCGAACGCCTCGGCGGGCAGTTCGCCGAGCCGGGCCGCGACGGCCAGCGCCCGCTCGAGCACGTCGTCCGCCAGCTCGTCGACCAGCCCGCGCGCCAGGGCGTCCTGGCCGCCGTGAACCTCGCCCGAATAGGTGAGCCCGGGCAGCGGCGCCGTGCCGTAGGCGCAGCGCAGGATCTCCAGCGCGGACAGCGGGAACGGCACCCCGACCAGCAGCTCGGTCACGCCGATGCCACCGGACCCGAGCACGCGGTGATCGCACGCGGCGGCGAGCACGGCACCCCCGGCGATGGCGGGCCCGTTCAGCGCGGCGACCACCGGACGCGGGAAGCCGAACACGGCCAGCAGCGCGTCCGACAGCAGCGGCAGGAACTCGGACACGTACGCCGCGCCGCCGTCGTGGACCCGCTTGAGGTCGACGCCCGCGGAGAAGATGCGCCCGGTGCCGGTGAGCACCAGGGCGCGGGCTTGCGAAGCCTCTTCCAACCGGAGCACCAGCTCGCGGCAGGAGTCGCTGTCGAGGGTGTTGGCCTTGCCGTGATCGATCCGCAGCACGGCGACGTCGTGGTGGCTGTCCAGGGTGATCGGCACGGCCAGACCGTACCCGAGAAGCTCAGGTCCGGCCGCTCAACCGGACGACGCCGAAGTGCTCGCGCCGCACCAGCTCGGTGACCTCGTCGAGGGTCGGCAGCCGGCCGGCCGGGAACTTCAGGCCGATCTGCCGCGCCGCCGCGCGCGGCCCCAGTTCGGTGATCCGGTCCAGGTAGAGCCGCACGACGGCGGACTCGTCGTCGAGGAGGACACCTCGCATCGGCGTGGTCCGCCCGGCGAACGTCACGTCGGCGTCCGCGCCGCCGGTGAAGTTCAGCCGCCAGCCGGCGGGCGTGAGCACGTACAGCCCGCCGGCGTCGCGGTGCGCGGTCACCGGGATCCGGTAGCGCCGTCCGGACCGGCGGCCGGTGAAGGCGAGCAGCATGAACTCGCGGACCCCGCGCCCGAGCGGGCTCGGCAGCAGCGCGCGAAGCACCATGTTGAACGCCTTCACCAGCGGTGCCGGTGGGTGATGCCCTTCGACTGCCATGTCAGCTCGTGATGTCCTTGCGGGCGAACCGCCGTCCCGCGTACAGGAAGAACACCGTCCCGTAGAGCACCGCCGACAGCATTCCGCTCGCCAGGTTCGTCCAGTCGACGTCCGTCGAGATCAGGTCCATCCACGAGAACGCGTAGTGCGTCGGCAGGTAGTTGCGCAGGCCCTCCAGCGCCGTGATCTGGTCGAGGATCTGCGATAGGATCGCCACCAGCACCGCGCCGCCGACCGCGCCGAGCGGGGCGTCCGTCGACACGCTCAGGGCCAGCGCCAGCCCGGCCACCCAGGCCAGCTGCAGGATGATGTACACAGTGGACAGTGCGATGGCCAGCAGGCTGTCGCCGAAGGACACCGCGTCGCCCGTGGGGCTGATCGCGTCGCCCGCGCCGTACCAGAGCACCCCGACGCCGAGGGACACCAGCGGCAGCAGCACCAGCGCCGCCGCCGACAGCAACCCCGACACGATCGCCTTCTGGCGCAGCACCCGCTGCCGCGGCACCGGGATCGCCAGCAGGTACTTCAGGCTCGACCACGACGCCTCGCTCGCGATCGTGTCGCCGAAGAACAGCGCGACGATCATCGGCAGCAGGAACGTCCCCGACACGAACAGCGCCAGCACGACGAAGTTCGGCGCGGACGCCGTGGCCAGGTCGACGAACCCGCCGCTGCGCCGGTTCGGGTTCGACTGCCCGGCCTCGAACGCGATCACCAGGATGAACGGCAGGAGGGCGACGAACCCGAGCAGGAACTGCGTGCGCCGCCGCTTGAGCTGGCGGCGCAGCTCGACGCCGAGCCGCAGCGTCCGCCGCGCGGAGTACCCCGCGACGGCGCCGTCCGGCCCGACCTCGGCGTGCTCGTGGGACGCGACGTCGCTCAGCTCGTCCAGCGCGTGCGGGTCGGTGTGCACACCTGAATCACTCACGACTCTTCTCCGACCAGTTGCAGGAACGCGTCTTCCAGGCGGCGCCTCGGCCCGGCCTGCTCCACCGCGACACCGGCGCGGACCAGCGCCGCCACGGCTTCGGCGCGCGGCAGCCCGTCGAGATCGGCGTGCACCAGATCGCCGTCCACGTCGACCGCGGTGACTCCACCGACCGCCTTCAGCGCCGCCGCGGCCGCAGCCGGGTCGTCGACCCGGAACGTCGCTTCGCCGCCGGCCGCGGCCAGCTCGCCGACCTCGCCCGACGCGACCAGCGCGCCGCGGTGCATGACCACGACGTGCGTGCAGGTCTGCTCGACCTCGGCCAGCAGGTGGCTGGAGACCACCACGGTGCGCCCGGTCGCGGCGTAGCGCTGCAGCACCTCGCGCATCTGGTGGATCTGGGGCGGGTCGAGCCCGTTGGTCGGCTCGTCGAGCACCATGAGCTCCGGCAGGCCGAGCATCGCCTGCGCGATCGCCAGCCGCTGCCGCATGCCCTGGCTGTAGGTCCGCACGCGGCGGTCGACCGCCGAGCCGAGCCCGGCGATCTCCAGCGCCTCGCCGAAGTGCGCCTTGTCCGCCGGCCGTCCGGTGGCCGCCCAGTACAGCTCGAGGTTCGACCGGCCGGACAGGTGCGGCAGGAACCCGGACCCTTCGACGAAGGAGCCGATGCGCGAGAGCACCGGCGCGCCGCCGGTGATCTTGTGCCCGAAGACCCGGATTTGGCCCTTCGTCGGCGTGATCAGGCCCATCAGCATCCGCAGCGTGGTCGTCTTGCCCGCGCCGTTCGGCCCGAGCAGGCCGAGCACCTGGCCCGGCTCGACGCGGAAGGACAGGTCGTTCACCGCGACGAACCCGCCCGGGTACTCCTTGCGCAGCCCCTCGATGACCAGCGGCGTCGTCGCCAGTTCCGGATCGATGTCGGTGGCCCGGCGGCGGCGCAGCACCGCGAAGAGCACCACGGCCAAGGCGATCGCCAGCGTCACGCCGATGCCGACGAGCTGCCCGACCGGGGCCGGCGAGCCGACGGACGTCCCGGCGACGACCGGCACGGCCAAAGCGGTGCCACCGGCCAGCGCGACCCGGAACACCGCGGGCGCGGCCGGGGTCGCGAACGCCTGGTCGGTCGTGCCGACGACCAGGCGCAGCGAGTGCCCGCCCTCGATCGGCCGCACGATGCCGGGCAGCGTCACGGTGACGTCGACCGGCGTGCCGTCGGCGGGCAGCCCGCTCACCCGGAACGGCGCGATCGCGTTCGCCGGCAGCACCCGCGAGCCGTCCTGGCCGACGTCGTAGAGCTTCGCGAACAGCACCGCGTCCGGCTGCGGGTGCGCGGGGTCCGCGGCGACCTGCAGCCGCACGGTCGAGGAGCCGCTGACGACGATCTGCCCGTCCACCGGCGCGGTCGTGAACTGCGCGGCCTGGCCCGGCGGGTCGTTGCTGAACAACGCGCCCAGCCGGGACGTGCTGCTCGCGACGCCGTTGAGGCCGGGGATCCCGCTCACCGCCGAGGGGTTCGCCCCGGCCGGGCGCACGATCGCCTGCGCGGGACCGCTCATCGCCAGCAGCCGCCGCTCGGTGGCCGGGCCGGTCAGGCCGGGGTAGGTGGCCGCGTTGACCGTGCGCACCGACGGCGTTCCGTTGGCGCGCAACGTGCCCTGGACGTCGTAGCTGAACCCGGTGCCCGGGTCGCCGCCGTCGACGGCCGTCCAGAGGAAGTCGGCGATCTTCCCGCGCAGCTGCGGTCCGGGCTTGCCGCCGTCGTGGCCGCCGGTGTACCAGATCGTGCGCACCTTGCCGCCCGCCGCGGTGATCTGGCGCGCGGTGGCGTCGGACTGGTCGAGGCCGAACAGGGTGTCGCTCTCGCCCTGGACCAGCAGGGTCGGGACGGAGATCTTGCTCGTCACCGAGACGGGGGAGACGCGGTGCAGCAGGTCGACGCTCGCCTGGCTCGCCTGCCCGGTGGTGCCGAGTTCGGTGTAGGCGCGGCAGACGGCGGCGGTGAACCGGCCGCACGGGTCGGCGGGCGCGCTCTGGCGACCCCCGCCCGCTCCCGGGGGCACGGCGGGGACGGCCGCCGCGGCGGCTCCGGCGGCGCCGGTGGACCCGGCGTCCGTCTGCTGTCCCGCTTCCGGTGCCTCGGCCGACGGCGAGCCGCTGGAAGCGGCGCCGGAGCCGGCCGAGAAGAAGATGCCGGCCCAGCTCTTCTTGAACACGCCGTCGGTCGCGAAGGCGCCGGCGGCCGGGGTGCCCGAGGCCTGCAGGCCGGGCGTGGCCGTGTTCGGGACCAGGCCCTGCGCGAGGTCGTTGTAGGTGATCACCGGGGCGATCGCGTCGACGCGCTTGTCCGTGCCGGCCAGCAGCAGCGAGAGCGCGCCGCCGTAGGAGGCACCGGTGACCGCGATCTTCGGGTCGCCGCCGGCGTCGGTGGTCACCTGGTGCTGCGCGACGAGCCGGTCGATCAGGCGGCTCGCGTCGGCGACCTCGCCGTCCGGGTCGTTGAGCCCGATCTTGCCGGTGCTCTTGCCGAACCCGCGCGCGGACCACGTCATGACGACGAAGCCCTTCCGCGCGAGTTCGCGCGCGTCGTCGGCGACGCTGTTCTTGTCCCCGCCGAACCCGTGCGCGAGCAGCACCGCGGGTGCGGGCACGGTGGCGGGCAGGTAGGTGGTCGTGTCGATCTTGACCTGCTCCGCCGAGCCGGGCGCGGCGGGCATGTCGATCAGCGCGTCCTGCGTGGGCACCGTCGCGGGCGCGGCGGGGCGCGTGATCCAGAAGACCGCGCCGGCGGCCAGGACCACGACGACGGCGGCGAGCGCGGTGAGGCGGGCTCCGCGGGTGCGCGGGAGCGGGAGTCGGGGCACGAGGTGACCGTATGTGAAGTTTCCTGAGAGTGCCCTCACCGGCTCACATCGATCACACGCCCGAGACCGCCTGGTGGACCGAGGTGACCGAAATTACAGGACCAACCTGGTGACGTGCGCGATTCCGGCTGGCGCTCGGCCGGGGAGAACCGGCAAACTGGACGCGCTGTGAGGGGAGTATTCCTTCGCGGCGGTGTCGTCAGCACGGTGGCCTTGCGCCCCCGGCACCGTCGGCCGGTGTTTTCACCGGCGGAAGAGACCTCCGGTTAGTTGCTCATGCGCACTATCCGGAGGTTTCGGTTTCATGACTGTCCCCCTGTGGCTGTGGATCGCCACGATCGGTGGCCTGCTCGCGCTCATCGCGCTGGACCTGGTCATCGTCGATCGCAAGCCGCACGAAGTGACCACGGGGGAAGCCGCTCGCTGGGTGATCTTCTACGTCTCCTGCGCGGTCCTCTTCGGTGCGGGCGTGTGGCTCTTCGCCGGGCACGAACCGGGCGTCGAGTTCTTCACCGGGTACATCACCGAGTACTCGCTGAGCGTCGACAACCTGTTCATCTTCATGATCATCATGGCGTCGTTCAAGGTGCCCGCCATCCACCAGCACCGCGTGCTGCTGGTCGGCATCCTGCTCGCGCTGGCCTTCCGCAGCGTCTTCATCGCCATCGGTGCCGCGCTGATCGCGCAGTTCGTCTGGGTGTTCTTCCTCTTCGGCGCGATCCTCGTCTGGACCGCGGTCAGCATGCTGCGCGGCAAGGGCGAGGACGAGGAGTACCACGAGAACGCCGTCACCCGGCAGGTCCGCAAGTTCGCCCCGGTGACCGACGACTACCACGGCCACCACTACACGGTGAAGCTGAACGGCAAGCGGATGATCACGCCGATGCTGCTGGTGATCGTGGCCATCGGGTCGGCGGACCTGCTCTTCGCGGTCGACTCGATCCCGGCGATCTTCGGCATCACCCAGGAGGCGTTCCTCGTCTTCACGGCCAACGCGTTCGCGCTGATGGGCCTGCGGCAGCTGTACTTCCTGCTCGGCGGCCTGGTGACGAAGCTGGTCTACCTGACCTACGGCCTCGCGGTGATCCTCGCCTTCATCGGCGCGAAACTGTTCCTGCACGCCCTGCACGAGTACCACGTCGTGCCGGATTGGCTGGACATCAACAACTGGGTCTCCCTCGGGGTCATCATCGTCGTGCTCACCGTGACCACGGTGGCGAGCCTGGCGAAGGCCCGGCGCGACGAGCGCAAGCAGGTCGCCGCGTAAGTCCCGACGAAGGTCGTTCGCAGCGCTAAGGATTTCGGGTACGGTCGAGAGCGTGCGTCCTGCCGACATCGAAGCCCTCGCCGTTCCCGGCCGTCCCGCGCTGCGCGGGAACCTGCTGCTCACCGCGCTGAAGAAGCCCGACCTGAAGACGAACGCCGCGCACAGCTCGCTGCGGCGCGTCTCGCTCGACGGCGGCGAGTCCGCGTGGACGCACGGTCCGCGCGACTCGGCGCCGTCGATCTCCCCGGACGGGCGCTGGGTGGCGTTCCTCCGCGCCGGGGAGGGCAAGGCGGCCGACGGCAGCCCGCAGCTGCACGTCATGCCGGCCGACGGTGGTGACGCGCGCCGGCTGACGTCGCTGCACCTCGGGGCCGGCGAGCCGGTGTGGGCGCCGGACTCGCGGCGGATCGCCTTCACCGCGCGCGTGCCCGAAGCCGGCCGGTACGGCACGGCGGACGCCGACGACGAGACGCCGGAGCCGGCCGCCGAGGCCCCGCGCCGGATCACGCGCATGGACTACCGGATCGACGACGTCGGGTTTCTGCGCGACCGCATGCAGCGGCTGTTCGTCGTCGACGCCCTGGCGGAAGAACTGTCGGACCCCGAACCGCTGACCGGGGACGGGTACGACGTCACCGGCCCGGTGTGGACGCCGGACGGCACCCGCGTCGTCTTCACCGCGCCGCCGGAGTGGGGTGCCGCCGAGAGCGACTTCCGCGACATCTGCGCGATCTCCGCCGAGGGCGGCGAGCCCGAGCTCGTCGTGCGGGGCGAAGGGTTCTCGGAGCGTCCGGTGTTCGCCGCCGACGGCACATTGTTCTACTTCGGACAGTCCTTCGCGGAACACCACGAAGCCGCGATGACGGGTCTCTACACGGCGACACCGGAGTTCGGCGCCGGTCCCGCGAAGGCGCGCCGGCTCACCGACATCGAAACCGTGGACTGCGAGGCCTCGGCGGGCCCGCCGGCGCCGCGCGAGGGCGACGTGCTCGTGGCCGTCCGCAACCGCGGCGCGGTCGAGCTGCGCGCGGTGGCCGTCGACGCCGCGGACGCCCCGCTGGCCGACCTGCCGGTGGTCTACGCGGACCGGACCGCGCTGCGGTCGTTCACGCTGGACGGCCGGGTGCTGGCGGCGGTGATCGCCACGCCGGACACCGCGGGCGAGGTCGTCCTGCTCGCCGACGGCGGCGTGCGGGAGCTGACGGACTACTCGAAGCCGTTGCGCGCCAAGGGCATCCGGCCGGTGATCGAGCTGGAGACCACGGCGCCGGACGGCTACCCGGTGCACGGCTGGCTGGTGCTGCCCGAGGGCGACGGCCCGCACCCGGTGCTGCGCGTGGTGCACGGCGGCCCGTTCACCCAGCAGGACTGGGCGGTGTTCGACGAGGCGCAGGTGTACGCGGCCGCGGGCTACGCGGTGGTGCTCGGCAACCCGCGCGGGTCGGCGGGCTACGGGCAGACCCACGGCCACGCGATCACGCACGGCTTCGGCACGGTCGACGTCGACGACGTCCTGGCGCTGCTGGACAAGGCCCTCGAGCGGCCGGACCTGGACGCCTCCCGCGTCGGCATCATGGGTGGTTCGTACGGCGGGTTCATGACGAGCTGGCTGGCGGCCCACCACGGCGAACGCTTCAAGGCGGCGTGGAGCGAGCGCGCGGTCAACGCGTGGGACTCGATGGTCGGCAGCTCCGACATCGGCTACACGTTCGTCGACGCGTACATCGGCGCGTCGCCGGAGGTGCAGCGCGAGCGTTCGCCGCTTTCGTACGCGGCGCAGATCAAGATCCCGTTCGCGGTGGTCCATTCGGAGCAGGACTGGCGGTGCCCGCTGGAGCAGGCGCAGCGGATGTTCGTGGCCCTGCGGCGCGCGGGCGCTCCCGCGGAGATGGTGCTGTTCCCGGGCGAGGGGCACGAGCTGTCCCGGTCCGGCCGGCCGCGCCACCGGGTGCAGCGCTTCGAAGCGATCCTCGAGTGGTGGGCTCGGCACCTCTAGGCCTCTTGCCTTGGCGGTCGCCGCCTGCGAATGTCCGTGGTCATGACGCTGCCCGAGGTGGACTTCGAGCTCGAGACCTGGCGGATGGTGCTGTTCCAGGCGGGTCCTCGCGCGGGCGAGATCCCGGAGGAGATGGCTCGCGAGCTGCGGGCCCGGCACCTGTCCGCGGCGCGTCAGCAGCAGGCAGCGGGGACGCTGCTGTTCGCGGGCGCGGTGCCGGAGCCGTCGTCTTCACTGCCGGTGACGGGGGTGGCGTTCTTCCGGACGTCGGAGGCGGAGACCCGGGCGATCCTGGACGCCGATCCGGCGGAGCAGGCCGGGTTGATCGCGACGGAGATCGTGGGGTTCGTCTGCCCGCGAGGCACGCTGGGCTGAGCCGGTCGCGGACCGCGGAGCTCGCGCGCTCGGTGGTTGCCTAGTTGAGGCGGTCCGGCTCGGTGCGGATCGGCGGAACGATGTCCAAGATCTGCCGGAGCGTGTCCATGTGCCGTTCGAGTTCGGGAGGGAATTCCGGCATGTACTCGCTGTAGATCTCCACGGCGGTCCCGTCCTCCGCGTAGAGGTCGGGGTGGGGGCCCGCGCTGTAGAACGTCATGCCGTCGTGGTGGTGCACCACTTCGACCTGCTTGTCCGGCGGGAACCGGACCTGCACGGCGGTACCCGGCAGCAGCGTGTACTGGTTGGCCCACGGCTCGAAGCAAAGCCAGAGCGACTGTTGTTCCGCGCGTACGACGAGGTTCATGGTCGCCAGGCTGCAACCTCCACCGCACTGGAGGTCAACAGCGTCTCGCTGCCGGACGCTCAGTTCAGCAGCGTGTAGTTCAGCTCTTCGCAGACCCGGCCCAGCGGGACGTCCAGGCCCGGGTGGTCCAGCGGCAGCAGCACGTCCGGCGCGATCGGCAGCGCCGCGCCCGCCGGCGGGTCCCACAGGCAGATCGCCGGGTCGCCGGAGTCCATCGAGGAGCGGTACCAGAGGCCGTCGAGGTCGCTGAACGCGCCGCGGATCGCGCGGGCCCACGCCTGCGTCAGCTTCTTCGGCCCGCTCGAGATCTCCTGCGACGCACCCACCCGCGTCGGCCACAGGCCGGTCAGGTCGAGCAGGCGCAGCGTGCGCGTCGGGCGGACGACGACCAGCCGGGGGCCGCGCGTGCGGCGGTCGACCGACGAACTCGTCTGGAAGACCTCGGCGACCGAGGTGCGGACCGTGAGGCCGAAGTAGAGGACCCCGTTCGCGGGGTCGGTGACCGGCGCGCCGCCGCGGCCGGGCGACTGCTGGTCGAACCGGCCGTGCGGGAGCGGGCCGGTGTAGCGGAACGAGTTCCACTGCTGGGGGTGGTTGCCGTGCGCGGTGAAGATCCGGACGAGCCTGGTCGCGGGCTGGACCGTCACCACGTCATCGGCGCGGTTCAGCTGCCGGACCAGGACGGATCGGGCGGGCGGCAGCGGGAGCCGGGCCATGGGTCGGGGGTGGTCCGTCCTTGTCGGTGATCTTGCTCGGGGGGCCCAGCCTAGAACGGCGAGCCGAGCATGGCGATGAGGCGGGCGACGTGGTCCGGGTCACCCCCGGAAAGCAGCCATTGGCGCGGGGTCGCGGGATGCTCGTTGATGACGAGGTCCGGCTGCGGAGTGCTCATGAACGCGGCGACGACGAGCGCGGGCTGGTCGTCGGGGAGGGCCTTGAGGACGACCTCGAGGCCGGGCAGCACGCCCGAGCCGGCGAACTGCCACGCGGGGAGCCGCCAGCCGCCGTCCTTCCAGCCGGTCAGCCTGCCTTCCTTGAGGCGGTGGCGGATCCGGCTGTCGTCGACGCCGAGGGCCTTCGCCGCTTCGTTGACGCTGAGCGCACCCTCGGCGAGGACGGCGTGAGCGGCCACGGTGCGGGCGCGGAAGTCCGGCTCGCCCTCTTTGCGGGGTGAGAGATCGAGGCCGACGTCGGTGAGCGCGGCGCGCTGGTCGGCGGAGAAGTAGTGCGAGGGATCCGGATTCGGTGGCGACAGTCTGCGCGCGGCGTCTTCGACGAGCGTGAGGAACTCGTTCGCGTCGACTTTCAGGCCCGCCTTGGCGAGGATGTTCTCCAGCGCTACAGACATGTGGCTCAGGTTAACCCGAAACAGCGCGCCTGTGCGGGTTCGTGCGGTTTCTTGCCCTGACTGTGGGTGAATTCACCAGAGATCGACACTTACCGCACATCACTCAACACGTTGAGTAAGCAACTTCCGGATAGTCTGCCCGGATCGGAGGACGTTGTCCAGGCTTGACAGTGCGCGGTCCTGGTCTTACGTTCCGTGTGAGTAAACGATTTCCGCTCCGTGCTCACAGGATCCGGCGGGTTGGCGCCGGCCATGGGGGACACAGGGGGTGGGGCGTGGGGGGGGGGGGGGGGGCGGCCCCGGCCCCCGTGCCACGTCTGTCCGCGGAGTCCACGAGTCGACCCTCCGGGTACGTGAGCCGACGTTCTGAGTACGCGAACCGCCTCTCCGGGACTCAGCGGCGGGAGCTTTTCCGCTCGATCAGCCGTGCCTCGAGCGTCGTGGTCGTCGCTTCGCGGCTGCTGTCGGTGATGCGGGCCAGCAGGAGCTGCGCCGCCACCCGGCCGACCTCGTACGCCGGCTGGGCGACCACCGTCAGCGGCGGCTCGATGAGCGTCGTCCACGGGGCGTCGTCGAAGGAAACTATGCCGACGTCGCGGCCCGAACGCAGCCCGCGCGACGACAGCGCCTCCAGTACGCCGATCGCCATCGTGCTGTTCGCGACCAGGAGCGCGTCCGGCGGGGACGGCTCGTCGAGCAGCTCCAGCGCCGCCAGCCGGGCGCCCTCGGCGCGGTACTCCGCCCGCCGGGACACGACGTTCGCTTCGCCGACGACATCGGTGTACCCGGCCAGGCGGTCGTCGGCGGTGCGGACGCCGGCGGGTCCGGTCAGGCACGCGACGCGGCGGTAACCGCCGGTCAGCAGGTGCCGCGTGGCTTCGGCGGCCGCGTGGCGCGTGTCGACCAGGACCTGGTCGCCCGCGTCGGCCGGCAGCGGCCGGTCCACCGCCACCAGCGGCGTGCCCTGGCGGCGCAGGCCCTCGACGTTCGTCGACCGCCCGGTCGGCGACAGGACCACGCCGGCGACCCGCTCCTGCAGCGCGACCTCGATGTAGCGGCGCTCCTTTTCCTCGTTCTCGTCGGAGTTGCAGAGCACGACGGAGTAGCCCGACCGCTGCGCGAGGTCCTCGACGCCGCGCGCGATGGCCGTGAAGAACGGGTTTTCGACGTCGGAGATGATCAGCGCGAGGACGGCGGTCTCCTGGCGGCGGAGGTTCCGCGCCAGCCCGTTCGGGTGATAACCGAGCTCGGCGGCGGCCTCCTGGACGCGCGCGGCGAGCATCGGGTCCACAGTGGACTTGCCGTTGAGCGCGCGCGACACGGTCGCCGTGGAGACGCCGGCCCTTGCCGCGACGTCGCTGATGGTGGCCACACGCCCTCCCTGATCACCGGTCGAAGGGAGGATAGCGCTCTTGGTAGTCGTTTACCGTCCGCTTACCTTCCGGGGTGCGGTCCACTTCCGGTTGCCCGCACGGGTTACGCCGAACGGAGCCGGTCACGCACCGCCTCGTCCACAGTGGAGGGTGTGCGGAAGTAGGCGCGCGGGGTCAGGCCGGTCAGGGCCCGGCAGTCCCGGCTGAGGTGAGCTTGGTCGGCGTACCCCGCGGCGGCGGCCAGCGCGGCCAGCCCGGGGACACGCGGAGCCAGCGCGACGGCGCGCTGGAAGCGGGTGACGCGGAGGTAGGTGGCCGGCCCGTACCCGACGGCTTGGACGAAGCGCCGCCGCAGCCGCCGCTCACTCACGGCGAAGGGGCCGGGGTCTTCGAGCCGAGCGGCCGCGACCTCCGGCGCGTTGTGGGGAGTGCCTGGCCGAGCAAGGAGTGCGGCGGCTTGCGCCGGACTCACGCCATCCCGTCCAGCCCCCGTCACCATCGCCGCCGCCTCCGCGACCCGCGCCGCCCCCGCGTCCAGCCTCGCGATCAACGCCGCCACCGCCTGATCCGCCGGCCCCACCTCCGGCAACCTCGACGCAACCGCTTGCGCCGGCGTCAGCTCGCCCGACAACAACCGCTCCGCCAGCACCTCCCCGGCATGCCCCCACACTTCATCCAACGACACCCGACGGTCGCGCAGCTCGTCCGCCGCCACTCCGAGCACCGCCGGTGCCCGGCCCGGGGTGAACCGCACTCCGCGCAGTTCGGCACCCGGCCGGGTCACCGATGACCACGCCGCCGTGTCCGGGCCCGCGATGAACACCCCGCCGTCGCCGACCACCAGGTCCAGGCAGCCGTCGGGGACGATCCGCTTCGGTCCCGCCGAAGCCGATCGCCACACGCAGCGCGCCACGCCCGCCAGCGGCGCGGGTGGTGCCGCCTCTTCGTACACACCCCAGATCATGCACCCGGGGTCCGACAAAAACCGCACTGCCGGCCGAGCACCCGTTTGGGTGAAAGTTGGACTTCTCGAGAAACCCCGCTAACGCGCAGTGAGGTCACGGCGAGATAGAGGTCGACGCACTCGACGGAAGTGCGCGCGACGAGAGAAGACCTCTCCATGGGTGTTCCCACCGCGACCAGGCCGGACCGTGACTGCGTGCGCCGGGCCAAGCCCGCCGGAAACGTCGTTGTCGTCCTGGTCGTGCTCGCCGCCGCCTTCGCGGTGACGTCGTCCATCGTGCCCCGGTCCTCGCGCGGGGCGGCCAAGGAAGAGCCGGTGGCCGCGCCGGTCGTCCCGGCCGCCGTCGCCACCGTGCGCCACTCCGTCGTCTACGAACTGCTCGGCGCGCACGGCGCCCAGGACGTCACGTTCGCCGCCGAGGGCTCGGCGCTGACCCAGCACGCCGAGGTCACGACGCCGTGGTCGGCCGGGTTCACCCGCGTCGGCCCGGCCGGCCGCAGCGAGTTCTACAGCATCGCTGCCCGCAACCCAGGGCCCGGCGAGTTGCGCTGCCGGATCGTCGTCGACGGGGTCGTCGTCGCCGAGAAGACCGTCGCCGAGCCGGGCCGCCAGTTCAGCTGCGCCGTCTGACGGCACCATGGGCGGCGTGAACGACGCCGCGATCACCTTCGGGCCCGCCCTCGTGGCGGTGCTCGTCCTGCTCGCCGTCGCCGCCACCGCGGTCGTCCAGGCCGGTGGCCTCGGCCGCGGACGCGACGTCCTGATCGCCGCCGTCCGGGCGGTCGCGCAACTGGCCCTCGTGTCGCTGGTGATCACCGCCGTCTTGCGCTCGGCGCCCCTCACCGGCCTGTTCGTCCTGCTGATGTTCGGCATCGCCGCGGTGACGTCGGCCCGGCGCGCCGGCCCCTGGACGAACCTGCCCTGGACCGCCAGCGCCATCGCCGCCGGCGTCGCCCCGGTCCTCGCCCTGATCCTCGGCGCCGGAGTCGTCCCCCTGAAACCCATCGCGGTCGTCCCGATCGCCGGCATCGTCATCGGCGGCGCGATGACCGCCACGTCGCAAGCCTCCCGCCGGGCCCTGGACGAGCTGAAAGCCCGCCACGGCGAGTACGAAGCCGCCCTCGCCCTGGGATTCCTGCCCCGCCCGGCCGCGCTCGAGATCTGCCGCCCGAGCGCCGGGCACGCACTCATCCCGGCCCTCGACCAGACCCGCACCGTCGGTCTGGTGACGCTCCCGGGCGCCTACGTCGGCGTCCTGCTCGGCGGCGCCGGCCCGATCCAAGCGGGCCTGACCCAAGTTCTCGTGCTGATCGGGCTGCTCGCCGCCGAAGCCGTCTCGATCCTGGTGACCGTGCAGTTCGTCGCGTCCGGGAAGCTCAGCCGAGCGGCGTAGCCAGGTGCCCGGTGTCGTTGAAGCGCCGGATGATCCAGTTGTCGCCGTGCAGCACCAGGTGCGAGATCGACCCGTTGTCCGCGCCGAGGAACGCGAACCGTTCGACCGAGCGGCTGGCCTGCGCGAACACCTCGCCGATCACGCCGCCGTGGGTGAACACGGCGACGCGCTGGTCCGGGTGCGCGGCGGCGATCCGCGTCAGCGCGCCGCGCAGCCGGGCACCGAACCGCTCATCGGACTCCGCGCCCGGGATGACGTCCCAGCGCTGCTCGGTCCACAGCCGCTCGACGATCGGGTGGCCTTCGGCCGTGTACTTCCGGAAGAGGCCGTTCTCCCAGTCGCCGAGGTGGATCTCGCGCAGGTCCGGCTCGACGACGGGCGTGATCCCGAGCTTCTCGGCCAGCGGAGCCGCGGTCTCCGCCGTGCGGCGCAGCGTCGTCACGTAGATCGCGTCGATTCGCTCGCCGGCCAGCCGGTCGCCGACGCGCCGGGCGTGGTCGCGGCCGTCGGGCGCGAGCTCCGGGTCGGCCTGGCCGTCGACCAGCGTGAAGGGGTTGTCGCCGCGAGCAGGCGCGGACTCACCGTGCCGGACCAGGAAGATCTCCGTCGAGCCCGGCGGCGGGCTGAACCGGTGCTGGCGGTACTCGATCTCCTGCTCAGGCGTGCTCATGGCCCCGACATTATCCGAGTTGCTTGTCCACGAAACACCACCGCCACGTCTCGCCCGGCTCGAAGCTGCGCATGACCGGATGGCGGGATTCGTGGAAGTGCAGCGTGGCGTGCCGGCGCGGCGAAGAGTCGCAGCAGGCGACGTTGCCGCACTTCAGGCACATCCGCAGGTGCACCCAGGTCGTGCCCTCTTCGAGGCAGGCCGCGCACGCGTCGGGTGAGCTGGGGTCGCGCTCGACCCACTCGTGGGCCAGGTGCTTGCACGAACCGGCCGTCGCGGCCGGGGTGCGCAGCTCGCGGCCTTCGACGTCGGGTTCCTCGTCGTCGCGGTCCAGCATGGACTCTTCGATGTCGAGCCGCTCCAGGACCTTCCGCAGGACGTCGTCGTCGGCACTGCCGGCGTCACGGGCCTTCAGGAACTGCTCGCGTTCCACCTCGAGGAGCTGGATCCGCAGGCGGCGGTAGGCGTCACTCGGCGTCTCGGCCAGGACGCTCTGCCTGCCGAGCTGCTCCCACGCGGAGTCGGAGCGGTTCTGCAGCCGGTCGCGGATGCGCTGGATGATCTCCGGCGGGTCGTCGGGCTGCCGGATCTCCTCGAGCTTGGCCAGCGCCGCGGTGGTCATGTCGTGCAGCACGGACGCCTCCTGCAGCGCGTCCTCCGCCGGGTCCGGCCGCGGCAGGCGCAGCCGCCGGATCAGCGGCGGCAGGGTCATGCCCTGCACGGCGAGCGTGCCGGCCACGACGACGAACGCGGCGAGCACCAGCACGGCCCGCTGCGGCGTGTCCGTGGGCAGCACGAAGGCCGCGGCGAGCGTGACGACCCCGCGCATGCCCGCCCAGGAGATCACCGCCGAGTAGCGCCACGGCCAGATCTTGGCCCTCGCCTTGGTCGGCAGCAGCCGCCGTTCCAGCCGTTTCACGGTGCCGATCCCGATCAGCCAGAGCATCCGCGTGAGGATCGTCGAGGCGAGCACCGCCACGCAGATCCAGGTCAGCATGCCCAGCGACAGCCCGGATTCGCCGACCTCGGACAGGATCCGCCGCAGCTGCAGCCCGATCAGCAGGAAGACCATGTTCTCCAGCAGGAACGCGATGGTCTGCCAGTTCAGCCTGCTGGCCAGCCGGGCCGAGCCGGACAGGATCTTCGGCGCCTTGTGCCCCAGGATGAGCCCGGCGACGACCACGGCGAGCACGCCGGAGCCGTGGATCGCCTCGGCCGGGATGTAGGCGATGAACGGCACCGCGAACGACAGCGCGGTGTCCAGCACCGGCTCGGTCATCCGCGCGCGGATGAACGCGGCCGCGAACCCGATGACCAGGCCGATCACGATCCCGCCGATGGCGGCGCGCAGGAAGTCGGCGCCGACCTGCCACAGGCTGACCGACCCGGCCAGCGCGGCGATGGCCGTGCGCAGGGCGACCAGCGCGGCCGCGTCGTTGAAGAGGCTCTCGCCCTCCAGTAGCCGGATCAGCTTGCGGGGCATGCCGACCCGGCGGGCGACGACGCTGGCCGCGACCGCGTCCGGCGGGGCCACGATCGCGCCGAGGGCGATCCCGCCGGCCAGCGGGAGGCCGGGGATCACCGCCCAGGCGACCAGCCCGACGCCGAAGGCGGTGAACACGACCAGCCCGACCGACATCAGCCCGATCGCCCCGCGGTTCTTCCGGAAGTCGACCAGCGACGTCTGGATGGCCGCCGAGTACAGCAGCGGCGGGAGCAGGCCGAGCAGCACGACCTCGGGGTCGAGGTGGTATTCGGGCACGCCGGGGACGTACGACGCGCCGACGCCGACCACGATCAGGCACAGCGGGGCGGACCAGTCCAGCCGCCGCGCCACCGCGCTGACGACGAGGACCGTCACGACCAGCGCCACTATCTCTGCCGCTATGTGCACCGGCTAATCATTACCCGTCCGCCGCGGCGGGTGTCACCTGGCCAGCTCGGGGAGCACTTCGGCGACCAGCTGGGTGTCCAGGTACTCGGTGATCTCGCGGATCCGGCCGTCCTCGACGCGGAAGACGAAGCAGTACTGGTTGTCGTAGCGCGGCCCGGCCTTGGTGGCGACGCTGCCCCGCGTCTCGACCACGACGACGTCGTCCTCGGCGACGAACCGGCTCGCCGTGCTGGTGTAGGTGCCGTCGAACTGCTCGCCGAGCGGCGCGAGCAGGTCACGGCGGACCGAGTCCTTGCCGCGGAAGCTGCCGGACCAGCTGTTGTGCCCGCCGACCGTCCAGACGACGTCGTCGGCCATGGCGGCGATCAGCGGCCGGATGTCGCCGGTCGCCCAGGCGTCGAAAGCGGTTCTCACGAGCTGTTTGTTCTCTGCTGCGGTCAAGATTCCCTCCCAGTGTGTGAGAGCCAGTCAACACGCTGGAGCGCACTCCAGGGCAAGTCCCGCGCCTAGGCTGGCAGCGTGACGACGGTGGAGATCGCGGCCGGCGCGCTGCGCGGGTCCGAACAGGACGGGGTCAGGACGTTCCTCGGTGTGCCTTACGCCGAGCCGCCGGTGGGGGAGCTGCGGTTCCGCGCGCCCCGGCCGGTGCCGCCGCGGTCGGGGGAGCGCGACGCGACGAAGTGGGCCGCGCGGGCGCCGCAGCCCGAGCTGACCGGGCGCGGCTTCACCGGCGACGAAGACTGCCTCTACCTGAACGTGTACGCCCCGGCGTCGCCCGGCACGTACCCCGTGCTCGTGTGGATCCACGGCGGAGGCGGCGTGATGGGCGCCCCGCACCAGTTCGACGGGTCCGCCTTCGCGCGGCGAGGCGTGGTCGTCGTGACCGTCGCCTACCGGCTCGGGGTGCTCGGCATGCTGCACCTGCCCGGGGTCGCGGACTCCAACCTGTCCCTGCGCGACCAGGTCGCGGCGCTGGCGTGGGTGCGCGACAACGTCGGAGCGTTCGGCGGTGACCCGGACCGCGCGACGCTCGCCGGGCAGTCCAACGGCGGCCGCACGGTCGGGACGCTGCTGGCCGTGCCCGCCACGCGGGGGCTCGTCCGGCAGGCGATCGTGCAGAGCGGCACCGGCGTCGGCTCGGTCGTGCACACCCCGGCCGAGGGCGCGGCGGTCGCTTCGGCGGTGCTGTCCGAACTGGACGTCTCGGCGGAGGACCTGGCCACGCTGCCCGTGAAGCGGATTCTCGAAGCGCAGCAACGGGTTTCGGCGGTGTCCGGGACCAAGGTGACCTACCGCGTGGTCGTCGGCGACGAGCTGCTTCCCCGGCGGCCGCTGGACGGCGTCCGCGACGTCCCGCTGCTCATCGGGACGACGGCCGACGAGGAAGACCTGTTCAGCTGGCTGCAGTCGGGCGGCGCGAAGCTCCTGGGCGTCGGCTCGACGATGCTGGACGACGCCGAGATCGAGAAGGCCGTCGCGGCCTACGCCGAGCTGCTCGACTGGCCTGCGGACCAGATTCGCAACCGCGCGCTGACCGCGGGGGACTGGTGGATCCCGGCGATCCGCTTCGCCGAGAAGCAGCCGGACGCCTGGATGTACCGGCTGGACTGGCGGATCGCGCCGCGCGGGCGTGGCCTCGGCGCGCCGCACGGGCTCGACCTGCCGTTGGTGTTCGACGACATCCGCAACAAGAACTGGCGGTTCCTGTTCGCCGGCCGGACGTTCCCGGCCGAGCGGATGCAGGCGATGGCGACGGAGATGTTCGACGCGTGGGTCCGGTTCATCGCGACCGGCGACCCGGGCTGGCCGCGCTACACGCAGGCCGACCGCGTCACCCGCCTCTTCGACGACGTCAGCACGACCGTCTCGGATCCGGACCGCGACCAGCGCCTCCTCTGGGACACCCTCTGAATGCCATGAGGGGCACCTTCATGGCTTTTAGAGGGCTCTTCGTATTGATGTGTGGGTGGTCATCGGCCTGGTAGTTCGGGTCGGTGGCCGCCCAGGGAGAGCATGGCCAGTGCCATGAGGGATTCGGGTGTGCGGAACCCGA
>NZ_JAPZLD010000023.1:0-173525 GCF_030182635.1 Amycolatopsis ponsaeliensis | reverse complement strand
CCCCCCCCGCCCCCCCCCCCCCCGGGGGGGGGGGGGGGGGGGCCGGCGGGGGGGGGGGGCGTTGGGGCGTCAAACTCTTTCCCCACCCCCCCCCCCCCCCCCCCGACCCGCTAGGCCAGGCCGATCGCGAACACGTGCAGGTCCGGGTCGGACGGCAGGGTCACCGAGGCGATCCGCTTCCCGGCCGGGGCGTCGAACGGCGTCGTCGCGTACACCGACGCCCCGCCGCCCGGGCCGCCCGGCTGGTTGCGGTGGTCCGTGCGGGCCACCAGCGTGTTGCCGAACACCGGGTCCGTGCCGCCGCCCGGGAACACCCAGTCGCCGAACGACAGGTCCGCCTGGGCGGTGGTGCCGTCGGTGAAGGTGACCACCGCGGCGCCGCGGTGGTCGCCGTTCGAGGCCGTCCCGACGAACGACAGTCGGGTCCCGGACAGCTGGATCGTCTGCCCGGCCGCGACGGCGTTGTCCGGGCGTCCGGCCGGCGCCGCAGGCCAGGTGAACGTCGTCCCCACCGCCTGGGACGCCTTCCCGCCGACCAGACCGGCCGCGGCCAGTGCCTGCCGGGACAGGCTGTTCCCGGCCCCGTCGATGTCGGCCGAACCGGTGTCGCCGTCGTCGGAGATGCCCACGTTCGCGTACGCCGCGGCGAGCCCGTTCTTGGGCGCGACCAGCACGATCACCGAACCGGGCACCGACTTCCCGCCGCCGCGGACCGTCACCGGCACCTGGTAGTAGCCCTCGGGTGTCCCCGCCGCCACCGCGACCGTCAGCTTCGCGGTGCCGCTGCCCGTCCGGTCGTCGAGCCGCAACTGGCGGGGACCGGTGACCGTGATCCCGGCCGGCGCCTGCGTGGCGACGTCCAGCACGCGGTCGTGCCCGCCGAGCCGCTGCCCGCTCACTGCGGCCTCGCCGCTCGTGCCGGGTTCGACGACGACCTGGTTGGTCGCCGACGCCAGGAACGGCAGCTCGTCGTCCCGATAGGACGGTGGGGCCGAGTCCGCCGCCCACCGCTTGTCCGGAGTGGACTGCAGCGCGAAGTCCAGCCGCCCGCCGTCGCGCGCGGTGTTCGCGGGCAGGTGCGTGCGGTCCCAGTCACGGCCGTTCAGCGCCAGGTCGTGGACGTACGGCGTGCCCGAAGACGCCTTCGGCGCGCGGATGTCGATCGTCCGTCCATTCGGGAGGGACAGCACCGCGCGCTCGAACAGCGGGCTGTGCACGACCAGGTCCGGCGTCCCCGGGGTGCCCGGGTAGATGCCGAGCGCGGCCCAGACGTACCACGACGACTGCGCGCCGAGGTCGTCGTTGCCGGGCTCGCCGTCCGGGGTCGCGCTGAACAGCGTCGTCGCGATCTCGCGGACGACCTGCTGCGTCTTCCACGGCTGCCCGACGTGGTTGTAGAGGAACGGGACGCCGAAGTCGGGCTCGTTGCCGGCCCACATGTTCGGCTCGTTCGGGCCGACGTTCAGCTTCTGGAAGAACGTGTCGAGACGCTGTGACACCACGGCCGGCCCGCCCATCGCCGTCACCAGGCCGGCCGGGTCCTGCGGCACCAGCCAGGTGTATTGCGCGGCGTTGCCCTCGTCGAAGCCGTCCTGGCCGAACTTGCCGGGCGGCGGCGGGACGTACGCCGGGCCGTCCGGGAAACGGCCGTCCTGCGCGCGCGGCTGGAGGTAGCCCGTCGAGGGGTTGAAGATGTTCTGCCAGTTCTGGCCGCGCTTGGTGAACTCGCGCGCGACGTCGCGGTCGCCGATGCCCTGCGCGAGCTGGGCGATGGCGAAGTCGTCGATCGCCCACTCCAGGGTGATCGACGCGCCGACGCGGGCGTGGTCACCGCGCGAGGCGTCGTTGTTCGGCATGTACCCGCGGGCGACGTAGTCGGCGATGCCGCGACGCTCCTGGTACGCACCAGGCGTGTCGTCCACCGACGTCGCACCCTTGACCAGGTACTTCAGGGCCGTCTTGACGTCGAAGTCCCGGGCGCCGAACGCGTAGAGGTTGGAGATGAGCGCGACCGAGCTGTCGCCGGTCATCTGGCCGGTGTAGTCGTTCGCCATCGGCCAGCGCGGCCACCAGCCGCCCTGCACGGCGTCGTTCGTCAGCGACTGCGCCATGTCGCTGGCTTCCTTCGGGAAGAGCATGGCGTGCAGCGGCGCGAGCGAGCGGTAGGTGTCCCAGTCGGAGAAGTTCGCGTACTGGTGACGCCCCTTCGGCAACGTCCGGATCTGGTCGTCGAAGCCGATGTACCGCCCGTCGGCGTCGTCGAAGGTGTTGGGGTGCATCAGGGAGTGGTACAGCGACGTGTAGAACGTCTTGAGCTGATCCGCATCGCGCCCCGCTACCCGGATCTTGCCCAGCGCCTGCGTCCACTTGTCCCGAGTGGACTTCCGGACGGCGGCGAAGTCGAAACCCGGGACTTCCGCGGCCGCGTTGGCCTTCGCGCCGTCGACGCCCACATAGGACATCGAGACCTTGGCGTGCACGGTGCCGGAACCGAAGGTCAGGTACGCGCCCGCCTTGGGCGAGTCGACGCTGTCCGTGTCCGGCTTGACGCTGGAGCCGTCCCAGGTGCCGTGCGCGGTGAACGGCTGGTCGAAGGTGATGGCGTAGTAGACGGTGTACTTGTTCGGCTTGCCGCAGAAGTTGCCGGTGGTGGCCGAGCCGCTGACCTCGCGGTCACCGGTGATCTTCAGAGTGGCGGCAGAGTTCCCCGCGAGGCTCGCACCGCCCTTGACCAGTACCTGCGGCGTCGCCCCGGCCGGGTAGGTGAACGTCGCCAGCCCGGTGCGGGTCGTGGCGGTCAGCTCGGCCCGCACCTTCGAGTCGGCGAGCGTCACGGCGTAGTAGCCCGGCTCGGCCTTCTCGTCGTCGTGGGTGAAGTGCTCGACGCGGTCCCAGGGCGCACTGCCGACGTCGCCGGTGACCGGCAGGATCGGCACGTCGCCGAACGCGTTGCAGCCGACCGAGGCGTGGTCGAGGCTGAAACCTCGGATCTGATCACTGTGGTACTGGTAGCCGGCGTACGCGCCCTGCGTGTCCGGCGAGAACTGCATCATCCCGAACGGCGCCGCCGGGCCCGGGAAGTTGTTGATCTCGCCGACCGAACTGCCGCCCCGGCCGGTCCCGATCAGCGGGTCGACATACGCCGACGGATCGCTGACCAGCGGAGATCCGGGTGACATCGTTGTCGGAGCCGCCGAAGCGACGACGGGTGCCCCGATCACCGCCGTCGTCACGAGAGCTGCCATGAATCTCAACCGCACCGGGTGCCTCCCGATCGACGCCGACCATTTCATCCGACCTTTGCCTGCCGACGGGCCCGGGGTCAACACTTTGACAAAGACCTGGCTCGTGCCCGGAGGTATGAAGATCCGGTCAGGATCGGGTGGCAGCGGTGTCAGGGCGCCTAACCTCGACGCCGTGTGCGCACGTGTACTGGTCGCCGAGGACGACGAGAAGCAGGCCGAGGTCCTCCGGCTCTACCTCGAGAGCGAAGGTCACACCGTCGTGCTGGCTCCGGACGGCCGGGCGGCCCTCGACGAGGCCCGCCGCGACCGGCCCGACCTGCTGGTCCTCGACGTGATGATGCCCAAGGTCGACGGCCTCGACGTCTGCCGGATCCTGCGCGGCGAGTCCGACGTCGCGGTCCTGATGCTCACGGCCCGCGCGACCGAGGACGACCTGCTGCTCGGCCTCGACCTCGGCGCCGACGACTACCTGACCAAGCCCTACAGCCCGCGCGAGCTGATGGCCCGCGTCCGGACGCTGCTGCGCCGGACGGCCGCGCGCAGCGAGCCACCCGACACGGGGTTGCGTGCCGGCGCGCTGCGACTCGACCCGGTCCGGCACGAGGTGTCGATCGACGGCCGCCCGGTCGAGACCACGCCGGGCGAGTTCCAGCTGCTCGAGACGCTGATCCGGCAGCCGGGCCGGGTGTTCACCCGCCGGCAGCTGCTGGAGCTCACCCGCGGCGACGACCGGTTCGTCAGCACCCGGATCATCGACGTCCACGTGCTCAACCTGCGCAAGAAGCTCGAGCCGGACCCGCAGAACCCCGTCTACCTGCGGACCGTGTTCGGCGTGGGGTACAAGCTGACGGCGGACGATGACACGTAGCTTCCCGCTCAGGCGCAGTCTCGTCGTCCGGCTGACCGCCGTCTCCCTGTTGATCGCGCTGGGCTCGATCGCCGCGACCGCGTGGCTCGCCGTGCAGACCACCACCCGCGCGATCCAGCAGGAGCAGGGCCAGGCCCTCTCCGGCGACGCGACCATCTACACCGAGGTGCTCGGCTTCGCGGCGGCCAACCACACCTGGGACCAGGTCGGGCCGAAGCTCAAGGCGCTGTCGGACCAGACCGGCCGGCGGATCGTGCTGACCACCCTCGACCGCCGCGTCCTCGGCGACTCCGGCGGCGCGCCGGTCACGCTGCCGGTGAAGGCGACCGCGTCGGTCGACCCGCTGCACGTCGACGCGGTGCTGCTGCCCCAGGCCGGCACCAGCGGCATCGACCCGCGCGCGGTGGGCCCGTTCCGGCTGCCGCCGAAGGAACGCGACGACGTCGACGGCCTGGCCAGGAAGGCCATCGCCTGCCTCGAGTCGCTGGGCATCGACGGCCAGGTGCGGGAGTCGGCGAGCGGGCGGGCACAGCTCACCGGGACCGACCCGCTCAGCGTCCGCTACTTCGCGGCCAAGTGCGGGATCTACGAGCTGGCGATACCGACCCCGACCGAGCAGGCCGCGCTCGACAGCCTCAACGAAGCCGTGAACCGCTGCCTGCAGAGCCAGGGCGCGGACCCGGTGAAACTGGACCTCGACCTCGAACTGCTCGCCGGCTCCGACCAGGGGGCGAGCCAGCGCTGCCTCGACTCGGCCCGCCGCGAGCAGCTCACGCCGTTCGTCGCGCCGCCCGCGTTGCTCTTCACGCTCGGCCCGGGCGGGTCGCAGCTGCCGACGTTCACGCTGTCCCAGGAGAACCTGACGCGGATCCTCGCGGTGACCGGGGGCGTGCTGGTGCTGGCGGCCGCGATCACGGTGCTCGTCGCGCGCCGGCTGTCCCGGCCGCTGCGCGCGCTGACCGAGGCGGCGCAGCAGGACCGGCCGGCGCCGGTGAAGTCCCGCGACGAGGTCGGCTACCTCGCGACCGCCTTCAACGACCTCACCGCCCGCCGCGAACGCATCGAGGAGCAGCGCAAGGCGATGGTCAGCGACATCGCCCACGAGCTGCGCAACCCGCTCAACGTCATCCGCGGCCGGCTGGAGGCCGCCGAGGACGGCCACCTGCCGTTCGACCGGGCGCTGTCGACGTCGCTGCTCGAAGAAACCGTGCTGCTGCAGCACATCGTCGAGGACCTGCAGGACCTCGCCGCGGCCGACGCCGGCCGGCTGCGGCTGCACCCGGAGCCGGTCGACGCGGCCGAGCTGGCCGGCCACGTCGCCGCCGCGCACGCCGACCGGGCCGCCGCGGCCGGAGTCACGCTCACCGTGTCGCCCCACGGCGAAACGGGGCTCGAGGCCGACCCGGTGCGTCTGCGTCAGATCGTCTCCAACCTGGTCACCAACGCGGTCCGGCACACGCCGGCCGGCGGCCGCGTGACGATCCACGTGTCGTCCACTGTGGACGAGGTGGTGATCGCCGTCGCGGACACCGGAGCCGGGATCGCCGCCGCGGACCTGCCGCACGTGTTCGACCGGTTCTGGCGGGCCGAGAAGTCCCGCAACCGCCAGACCGGCGGCAGCGGGCTCGGCCTCGCCATCGTGCGGCACCTGGTGGAGGCGCACGGCGGCACGGTGACCGCGGAGTCCGAAGTGGACGCCGGGTCGACGTTCACCGTCCGGCTACCGAAGCCGGATCTCCGTGGTGAGGGTCCCGGGGTGCGGGACGCGCAGGACGTGCAGCCGCCGGGCGCCGTCGCGCAGGAAGGTGACGGCGGTGGCGGTGACGGTCGCGCCCAGGGACGTGCCCCAGCCGATCGTGATCGTCGTGCCGCCGCGGCGGATCGTCAGCCCTGACGCCGTCGCGCTCGCGTCGGCACCATAGGCGACCGGCGTGCCGTCGGCGAAGCGCACGTCGTCGCCCGGGTGCAGGACCAGCGGGATCTGCTCGGTGAGCGGGGTCGTGCCCCGGACCGCGCGGGTGACGGTGTCGCGCGTGATCGTCAGGTCCGTGCGGATCCGGGTGTCCAGGCCGTACCGGACGACGACCGGCGCGGACCCGGGCACCTTGCGGCTGCCGTCCCAGGTGCGGTCGCCGATGGCGTACGTCGCGTCCAGGAGGCCGCGGGCGTCCGGGCTGCCGTTCGGGAGCAGGCTGGCCCAGCACTGCGTGTCGTCCTGTTGCGAGTGGACGACCATGCCCGCCCGCGGATGCCACAGCATGCCCTGCGCGCCCCGGACGTAGGTCGACGGCCGCGTGCCCCAGAAACCCGCCAGGTAGAGCTGCGGGCGCCGGACGTAGACGTAGGTCTGGTTCAGCTCGTCGTCCCGGCGCTGGACGGCGAAGTCGGTCGAGCGCAGGTACGGCAGCTGCCGGATCGAGGCCTGCTTCTCGCCGTGCGACGGGAAAGCCTCACCGTAGGAGACGTGCGCGAGGATGCGCGGCGAAGTGTCCTGTTTGGCCGGACCGATCGCCGGGCCGGGCGTCTTCGCCCACTGCCGGCGCGTCTCGGCGCGGTCCTCGCGGGTGGTGAAGAACGCGGCCAGGTCCGGCACCTCCGGCACGAACAGCGAGGCGAGGTTGGTCCGGTCGGGATCCGGGATGACGTCGTCGTAGTAGGAGACGTGGGTACGGCTCGACGTCGCGACGTAGGTCAGCGAGCCCGAGCCGTCCGGTTCGCGGACGACGTTGTGGCCGAACCAGTCCGCGAACTTCCGGGCCATCCCGACGACCGTGCGGTTGCGGGTCAGCGCGTAGATCTCGGCGAGCTCCGGGAGCATCACCTCGAAGTTGTAGTTGACGTCCATCCCGGTCGGCTCGTAGAAGAACCCGGCCGGGCTCTGGCCGTTCGCCGCGAGGAACTCGATCCGGTCGTGCAGTTGCTTGGCCAGCGCGGCGTCCGGGTTCAGCTTGAGTGCCAGCTGGGACGACGACAGCCCGGACGTGTTCTGGTTGGCGTACTCGATGGGGTGCGCCCAGATCGGGTTGGCCGGGTCGAGGAACCACGTCATGCCTTGGTGCAGCGCGGCTTCCAGCTGCGTGCGCCGGGCGGGCAGCGCGTTGACCTGGCGGAGGTTGGCCAGCGTTTTGGCGAGGTAGCCCAGGCCGAACCCGGTGGCGGCCTTGGACTTCTCGGTGATCGAGTACTCCGGGAACGAGCCGTCGGCGTGCTGCAGGTTCAGGTAGTGCGCGATCGCCGCTTCGAGCCGGTTCCGCAGGGCGGGGTCCAGGTAGTACGGGTTCCACGGCCGCCGGTTCGCGTAGAACCAGCTCAGCGTGTAGACGTGCTCCTGGACGCGGGCGTTGTACGGCTCGCTCGGCGTCCGCCACCAGCCGCCACCGAAGAAGCCCAGGGTGGCGGGATCGGTGCTGACATCGTTGACAATGCCCGGCAAAATGGCGAGGTAGGGCGCGAAACGCTGCTCCGCGGGCGAGAAGAGCCGCCGGTTCGGCGCGCCGGGCGGCAGCGGGGCGAGCGGCGGGAACGGCCCCGCCGGCGGCGGCACGGCGGCCGACGCCGCCCGAGCGCCCGCCAAGCCGAGCAGTGCGGCGGCTGCGGCACCACCGAGGAATGTTCTGCGTTCGATCACGACTGCCTCCTAGCCTTTGAGGCCGCTCTGGGCGAGCCCTTCGACGAACTGGCGCTGCGCGATGATGAAGACGACCAGGACCGGCACGACCGTGGTGGTCGCGGCGGCGAGCTGGACGTTCCAGAGGTGACCGCCGTAGACGTCGACGTACTGCGTCAGCGCCACCGGCAGCGTGAACATGCTCTTGTCGGTCAGGTAGACCAGCGGTTCCAGGAAGAAGTTCCACGTGTTGAGGAACGTGAAGATGGCGACCGCGGCCAGCGCGGGCTTGGCGATCGGCAGTGCGACACGGCGGTAGAGCCCGAACCGCGAGAGCCCGTCGAGCCGCCCGGCCTCCTCGAGTTCGCCCGGGATCGTGATGAAGAACTGCCGCATCACGAACGTCGCCAGCACGCTCGGCGCGCCGAAGATCGGCACGACGATCAGCGGCCAGTGCGTGTTGGTCAGCCCGAGGTCGTCGACCAGCCGGAACAGCGGGATGATCGTGACCTCGCTCGGCACCATCAGCCCGATGAGGATCAGCCCGAACAGCTTCTCGCCGCGGAACCGGATGCGGGCGAACGCGTACCCGGCCAGCGAGGAGAAGAACATCGTGCCGAGCGTGACGAGCACGGCGATGTACAGGCTGTTGAAGTACTGCTGCGCCAACGGGAAGTCCGTGAACGCCGTCTTGTAGTTCTCCCACTGCGGCGATGCCGGGAACAGCTTCGGCGGGTACGCGAGCACCTCGTTGGCTGGCAGCAGCGACGCCGTGATCATCCACCAGGTGGGGAACACGAACGGCACGGCCAGCACGACCATCACGACGTAGCAGGCGATCTTGGCCCTACGACTCATGGAACACCCACCGCTTCCGCATCCGCCACTGCAGCAGCGTGAGCACGAGGATGACGAGGAACAGCACGACGGCCAGCGCGGAGCCGTAGCCGAGGTCGTGGTTGGCGAAAGCCTGCTGGTAGAAGTAGAACACCAGCACGTTGGTGCTGTCGGCGGGCCCGCCGAGGGTCAGCACCTGGATCTGCGCGAACACCTGCAGCGCGCCGGCGACGGTGATGATCGCCGTCAGCAACGTCGTCGGGCTGATCATCGGCAGGATCACCGAGCGGAACCGCCGCCACGGCCCGGCACCGTCCAATTGCGACGCCTCCATGATGGACGCCGGGATCCCTTGCAGCGCGGCCAGGAACAGCACCATGTTCAGCCCGACGTTCTTCAGCACCTGCACCACGATCACCGACAGCATCGCGGTGCCGTTGCCACGCAGCCAGTTCGGCCCGTCGATCCCGATGGTCTGCAGCAGCGAGTTGATCCCGCCGTTGTCCTGCAACAGGAAGTTCCACACGATCGTCCACGCGACGAGCGTGACGACCACCGGCGAGAAGAAGACCGTCCGGAACACCGTGGTGCCGCGCAGCTTCAGGTTGAGCAGCAACGCCAGCGAGAGCGCGAGCGCCAGGTTCAGCACGACCAGGCCGACGCAGAAGATCGCCGTGGCGCGGGCGACCTTCGGCGCGGTCGGGTCGTCGAAGAGCTTCGCGTAGTTGTCCGCGCCGGCGAACGCCGACGTGCCGGCCAGCAGGTTGACGTCCTGGAAGCTGTACCAGACCACCGCGGCGAGCGGCGCCACCACGAAGGCGAGGAAGCCGAGGGCCTGCGGGGCGATGAAGATCCACCCCGCGAGCTCCTCGCGCTTCTTCGAAGTCAGGGTCATTGGCTCAGCGCCGGGTCGATCGCCTGGCAGACACCGGCCAGCGCGGCGGGCACGTTCGCGTCCGGCTTCCACATCGGGTCCAAAGCGGACTGGACGAGCGACGCGATCCGCGCGCTCCCGGTGTGCGACGGCAGCACCGCGCCGGTCTTGATCCCGTTCACCACGACGTTCTGCAGCTGTTCCTGGCTGAACAGCGGGTTCGCCTTGGCGAGGGTCGCCGCGTTGAGCAGGCTGTCGCGGGCCGGCGGGAAGTACTGGCCGAGCTTCGCCGAGTTGGCCGGGTCGGTGAAGAACGCCAGGAAGTCCGCGGCGGCCTTGGCGTGCTTGCCCTTCACCGGCACGCCGATCCCGGCCTGCCCGATGACCTGCGCGTTCGCCTTCGGGCCGGCGGGCAGCGGGACGATGCCCCACTCGAACGGCTTGGCCTTCAGCAGCCCGGCGCGGCTGATCTGCGCGATGGTCAGGCCGCTCTCCCCGGCGAAGAAGTCCGCCGTCGTGCCCGGGCCGGGCAGTGCCTTGTCGGTGAAGATCGCCTGGTGCAGGAACGTCATCGCAGACGTCATCTCCGGTGTCGCGAACCCGCACGTCTTGCCGTCCGGGCCCCACGCGTCGGCGCCGAAGCCGCGCCACACCGAGGCGAGCAGCACCCACTGCTTGTACTCGAACTCGCGGATGACCAGGCCGGCCTTGCCGGTGTCCTTCGCGGCGACCTGGGTGGCGATCTGCTTGGCCGCGTCCCAGGTCCACCGTCCACTCGCGAGCAGCTGGTCCGGGGTCTCGGTGATCCCGGCCTGGGTGAGCAGGTTCTTGTTGTAGAACATGCCGAACGGCGACGTCGAGAACGGGTAGGCGTACAGGCCGCTGTCCTTGGTCCACAGCTTCGTCGCGGACGGCACCAGCTCGCCGGCGTTGTAGCCGGCGGCAGCGTCCAAAGTGGGCTTCAGGTTCGTGAGCGCACCGGACTGGACGAAGTCGGGCGCGTCGCGTTCGAGGATCCACGCCAGGTCGGGCGGGTTGCCGCCGGAGAGCTGGGTGGTGAGCGCGGCCGAGTAGGCGCTGGTGTCCCCCGGGACGACGTCGAACTTGACCGACGCGACCTCCGGGTGGGCCTTGCGGTACTCGGCGGCGATGGAGTCGAAGAGGGCGAGCTGGTTCTTGTCGGTCGTCCAGACCGTCATGCGCAGCGCGATGTTCGTGTCGTCGCCGGCGCCGCCGGAGCAGGCGGTCGAAGCCAGTGCGACGGCGGACAGGGCCGCGGCGGCGAGCAACCGGGTTCTGCGGTAGGCCACGATGCCTCCTGGTTATTCGAATTAGCAGCGACCGTAAGCGTCGCTTGCGGGGCTGTCAACCGGCGCTACCGCCGGTCAGTGGATGTGCGCCGATCAGTGAATGTGCACAGTGGAGGGTTTCGCCGTGGTGGCGCCCTCGTGGAACGAACACGGCAGCAGCAGCTGCCGGGGCTTGGGGTCCTTCAGCAACCCGACGAGCACGCGCACGGCGTGCCCGCCCATTTCGTGACGCGGGATGCGGAACATCGACCAGTCCGTGGCGGTGCTCGGCACGGCGTGCGCGTGCGGCTGCTGCGACGGGTCGGCGTCGCCCAGCACCACGATCGACAGGTCGCCGGGCACGTCCAGGCCGAGGTCGTGCGCGCACGCGAGGATGGCGTCGGCCATCGCCGAGCTCTCGACGAGCAACGCCGTGACGCCTTCGTCGAGCACCTGCCGCAGCGCGAGCGCCGGGTCCTCTTCGAGGAACACCAGCGGCGGACGGCGTCTCTTGCGCGCCGCGGCTTCGTACCCGCTGCGGCGATCGAGCGTCGGCTCGTTCTCCTCGGTCACGCTGAGCAGGCCGATCCGCCGGTGCCCGAGGGTCCACAGCCGCTCGTGGACCTCACGGGTGGCCGCGACGTAGTCCGCGCCGACGTAGCTGATCGGCCCGGTCGGCGACTCGCGGCGCCCGACGAACACGAACGGGAACTGCTCCTCGACGAGCTGCGCGAGCTCCTGCGGGTCGTTGTGGCGACCGAGGAGGATCGAGCCGTCGGCGATGCGCAGCCGGTTCGTGCCCTGGTCGTAGATGCGGCGGCGCCCGTCGCGGCGGCCACCGCTGGTGAACAGCAGCAGGTCGAAGCCCTGGGCCTCGGCTTCCTCCTCGATGCCGAGCAGGAACGGCCGGTAGAAGTCGGCCACCCCGGACGGGAACACCGACTCGTAGGTGAAGACGCCGAGGATCTGGTTGGTCCCGCCGCGCAGCCGGCGGCCCATGATGTCCACGGTGTACCCGGTTTCGCGGAGCACCTGCTGCACGCGGTCGCGGGTCTCGGGGGTGATGCGCAGGCTGTCGGAGCCGTTCAGCACCATCGAGACGACGGCCTGCGAGACGCCGGCCAGGCGCGCCACCTGGGCCTGCGTGACCCGGCCCGAACCCGCCGTCATCCGTGACTCCCTCCGCGACTCCGTCAGACCTTACCGGCGGCACGGTCAGTACCCCCGCACTTCCGGCCACCGGCGTTCCACCCCGGCGGCGTCCAGTACGCGGGCGAAGTCGTCGAAGAGGCGTGTGTCGGTCTTGACGTCCCGCGGCTCGACGTCCTCGCTGATGGCGAACGCGGCGAGCAGCCCGGCGACCTCGCCGATGTTCCACTCCACCGGGTGCAGCCGGAAGCAGCCGTTGGTGATGTGCGTGGTGCCGATGTTCTTGCCGGCGGGCAGCAGGTTCGCCGTCCGGACGGGCAGCAGTGCGCCGAGCGGGATCTCGTACGGCACGCTCGCGACGTCGATGTAGTTGTCCCCGCCGGTCGACGGGTGCAGGTCGATCCGGTAGCTCCCGACCCCGACGGCGTCCTCGCGGCGGACCCGGCCGTCGACGCCGAGGATTTCGGCCGAGACGTCGTGCTCGGTGACGGTCGTGACGGCCTTGATGCGCCGGGCTTCCCGTACGTACGCCGATTTCGCGAGGCCGTCCTCCGTGTCGGTGACGTCGGGCCGGAGCTTGAGGCCGGGGAAGCCGGTGCCGCCGTCCGCGCGGGGTGCTTCGGTCTGCAGCCAGTACAGGACGGACAGGCTCAGCTGCTTGGCTTCGTGGTGAGCTGTTGCCACGTCCGCTTCGGTGGTGTGGCCGGGGATCGTGAGGGCGGGCTTGAGCCAGTAGTCGTTGAGCGGCCAGTTGACGAGCGTGATGTCGGAGTCGAAGGCGCCGTCGGTGTGCAGGTTGCGGGCGAGGATGCGGCGGAAGGCCCACAGTTCCTTGTCACCGGCGTCGGCGCTCTGGTCGGCGCTCACGGCGAGCGGGTCACCGGGTGGGTTCGGGACGAAGGTGCGTTTGACGGGCTCGAGCGTCCGGGGGTCGGGCGCGACGAAACCGAGCAGCGGGCCGGGCCAGAAGTCCGGCTGGTAGTCGCGCCAGAAGCCGTACATCTCCGGCTTGTAGATGACGTGGTTTTCGCCTTCGTGGTGGGAAACCGCGAAGCAGTAGGTGATGCCCTGGAGGTTCGCCGGGTCGGCTTTTGCGGGGGCGTGCGGCTCGCCGTGGTCCGCGTGGGATTCGGCGCCGGTGACGTGCTCGGTGCCGGTGAGCGGCAGGAGGTCGCCGTTCTCGGTGGCGTCGAGGACGTACTGGGCGTTGACGGTGACTTTGCCTTCGCCGCTTTCGAGGACCACGGCGTCGACGCGGTCGCCGGTGGTGTGCGCTTCGACCGGGCGGTGGTGGCGCAGGACGTGGATCCGCCCGGCGCTGACGTGCGGCGCGAGCATCGCTTCGATGACGGCCAGGGCCACGCGGGGTTCGCCGCAGAGCTTGCTGACCCGCCCCGCGCCCGGGTTCAGCTCCGGGCGCTTCGCGGCTTCGGCGCGGAGCGGGTAGTGACGGCGGTAGTGGTCGCGGATGCCCGCGCGCAGGTCGCGGTAGGTGCGGGTGGAGCCGAACCGCTCGATCCAGGGGTTCTCGTCCGGCGGCACGGCCTGGGCGGTGAGCTGCCCGCCGAGCCAGCCGGTCTCCTCGGTGAGCACGACCCGCCGGCCGTGGGACGCCGCGGCCAGCGCGGCGGCGACCCCGCCGAGTCCCCCGCCGACCACCAGAATCTCCGTGTCCAGTTCCCTCATGAAGCCTTCCCCGGCGCTGATAATTCGAATTACTACGCGGGTATGGTGCGCTCGCCAAGCGACGGACGTCAAGACCCAGAACCAGACAAGCCGCGTGATCAGAAGGTCGACACGCGTGTCTGAAGGGTCGACACGCGTGATTAGCGGGTCGACACGGCGCGGGTCCGGGGCGCGCGGCGTGTCGACCCTTCAATCACGCGTGTCGACTCCCCAATCACGCGTGTCGACCCCTCCGTCACGGGTTACAGGGGGATGCCTGAGTAGTTGTCGGCCAGTTCCGTGGCCGCGGACACCGAACTCACCGTGCGGCGGAGCTGGGAGAGCTGGAGCTGGGCGTCGAAGTCGTCGCCGTGGCGGTGCAGCATCGACGTCATCCACCACGAGAAGTGCGTGCACCGCCAGACCCGCTGCAACGCCGTCTCCGAGTACGCGTCAGCAAGCGAGTCGTCGCCCCGGAACGACGCCGTCAACGCGCGTGCCAGCAGCGCCACGTCGGCCACCGCCAAGTTCAGCCCCTTCGCCCCCGTCGGCGGCACGATGTGCGCCGCATCCCCGGCCAGGTAAAGGTTTCCGTGCCGCATCGGCGTCGCCACGAAGCTCCGCATCGGCAGCACGCTCTTCTCCGTGATCGCGCCCGTCTGCAACGTCCAGCCGGAGAACGCAAGCCGGGTGGACAGCGCCGTCCAGATCCGGTCGTCGCTCCACTGCTCGATGTCCTCGTCCGGCGCCACCTGCAGGTAGAACCGGCTCACCCGCGGCGAGCGCATGCTGTGCATCGCGAAGCCGTCCGGGTGCCACGCGTAGACCAGCTCGTCCGCCGACGGCGCGACGTCGGCCAGCACCCCCAGCCACGCGAACGGGTAAGCCCGCTCCCAGACCCGCGCGTCCGGAATGGACAGCCGGCTCGGCCCGTGGAACCCGTCGCAGCCGACGACCACGTCCGCGTCGATCCGCCGCGCCGCACCGTCGGCGTCCACAAAGGTCACGGACGGCGAGTCCGCCACGTCGTGCAGGGTGACGTCCGACGCCGAGTAGTACGCCGGGCGGCCCGCCTTCTCCCGCGCCACCATGAGGTCCTTGGTGATCTCGGTCTGCCCGTAGATCGTCACCGACCGGCCGACGAGATCGACGAAGTCCAGGTGGTGCCGCTCGCCGGGCCACTGCAGGTGGATGCCGCGGTGCTCCATGCCTTCGGCGTCGAGCCGGTCGCCGAGACCCACCGCACGCAGCAGATCGACCGTGCCCGCCTCGAGCATGCCCGCGCGGATGCGCGCCTGGACGTACTCGGGGGTCTGCCGTTCGAGCAGCACCGAGTCGATGCCTTCGAGGCCGAGCAGGTGGGACAGCAGCAGCCCGGCCGGGCCGGCGCCGACGATGACGACCTGGGTGCGCACGGCAACGTCCTTTCACGCGGAGAGCCCGAGCATGGGCCACCCACCGCGGCGCCCACTACGACATTCTCATTCAGTGAGAGAGCGTCCGCGAGATTCCGCGCGCCGCCGCGCGCAACGCCGGGATCTGCATCCGCGCGGAGTCGTCGTTGGGCACGATCACCGACAGCGCCGCGACGACGTCGCCACCGCGTCCCCGCAGCGGAACGGCGATCCCCGTGGTCTCTTCGTCGATGAAACCCGCGCAGTACGCGTAGCCGTCCCGCCGCACGTCGGCGAGGAAACGCCGCAGGCGCGCCGGGTCGGTCAGCGTGGTCCGGCGGAACGCGCCGAGCGGACCGGCCAGCACCTGTTCCTGCAGGTCGGCGGGTGCGTGGGCGAGCAGCACGAGCCCGGACGACGACGCGTGCAACGGCAGCCGCCCGGCCACCCGCGTCACGTTGACGACCGCGCCGGGCGCCGAAAGCCGCTCGACGAACAGCACCTCGTGGTCTTCCAGCACGGCGAGCTGCGTGTGGTGCCCGACGACGGCGTGCAGGTCCTCCATGAACGGCATCGCCGCCTCGCGCAGCCCCAACGTCGGGGAAGCGCGCGAAGCCAGCTCCCACAACCGGACGCCCACCCGGACCCTCCGATCGGTGTCGCGCAGCAGCCAGCCGTGCCCGACCAGCTCCTCGATCAGCCGCGACGCCGTCGCGACGTGCAGCCCGGCCCGCCGCGCGACGTCGGTGACGCGCAACGCGGGCGCGTCCGGTTCGAACGTCTCGAAGATCCGGACGACGCGCGTCAGCACGGAGTCTCGTTTCGCCACGTCAGGCAGTGTGCCCCGGCTCGCGCGGCGGGGCACACCGCCCGGCATCACGGCAGCGAGTTCAGGAACGGCTCGTGGCTGTTCTGGAACTCCCAGTTGTAGTACTTGTCCCAGTTGATCGACCACGTCATCAGCCCGCGCAGCGCCGGCGACGTCCCGCCGCGCAGCGTGTACGAGCCGCAGCCGCTGCCCTTGACCAGGCAGTTCACCGCCGTCTGGACGTCCGCGGGTGACGTGTAGCCGTTGCCGGCACTGACCGCCGCCGGCAGCCCGACCGCGATCTGGTCCGGCCGCAGCCCTGGGAAGAACTGCCCGGTGTTCGCGACGCTGAAGCCGGCCTTGAGCATGTCGGTCATCGCGATGTGGAACTCCGCGCCGCCCATGTTGTGGTACTGGTTGTCCAGGCCCATGACCGGGCCGGAGTTGTAGTCCTGGACGTGCAGCACGGTGAGCGAGTCCCGCAGCGCGTGGATCACCGGCAGGTAGGCGCCGGTCCGCGCGTCGCCGGCGCCCGAGCCGCCGTAGAACTGGTAGCCGACCTGCACGAAGAACGTCTCCGGCGCCATGGTGAGCACGAAGCCCGAGCCGTACTTGGCCTTGAGCGACTTCAGCGCGGAGATCAGGTTGACGATCACCGGCGTGGTCGGGTTGCGGAAGTCGGTGTCGCCGGCGTTGAGCGAGAGCGAGTGACCCTCGAAGTCGACGTCGAGGCCGTTGAGGCCGTACTTGTCGATGATCGCCGAGACGGAGCTGACGAACTTGTCGCGCGCGGCGGCGGTGGTCAGCTGGACCTGGCCGTTCTGGCCGCCGATGGAGATGAGGACCTTCTTGCCCTGCGCCTGCTTGGCCTTGATGGCGGCGGTGAAGTCCGCGTCGCTCTCGACGTTCGGGCATTCGGTGGCGGGGCACCGGTTGAAGCGGATGTCCCCGGAGGTGACGGACGTCGGTTCGCCGAACGCGAGGTCGATGATGTCCCAGGCGGCGGGGACGTCGGCCATCCTGATGTAGCCGGAGCCGTTGGCGAAGCTGGCGTGCTGGTAGCCGATCAGCGCGTGCTTCGGCAGGCCGGTGTCGACGCAGCCGGTGGTGGTGGCGCTGGTGGTCGAGCTCTTCGGTGATTCACCGGCGCTGTTGTAGGCGACGACGGCGTAGCTGTGCGTCGAGCAGGCGGCCAGGCCGCTGATGGTGGCGCTGGTCCCGGTGACGGTCGCGACGGCGGTGCTGCCTTCGTAGACGCGGTACCCGGTGACGGTCCCGGCGGCGGCACCCCAGCTGAGGGCGATGGAGGAGTTCGTGACGCCGCCGGTGGCCGGGGTGCCGGGCGCACCGGGAGTCCCAGGGGTGCTGCCGCCGGGGCCGTCGAGGACGACGTCGTCGGCGTAGTAGGTGCCGGCGCCGTACCAGCCGTGGAGGTAGAGCTGGGCGGAGGTCTGGTTGCCGGTGGTGAAGGTGAGGGAGAGCTGGTTGTAGGCGCTCGCGTTGCCGGACCAGGTCGAGGCGCCGCCGGTGATGCCGAGGTAGACGGGGTTCCCGCGCACCCAGGCGGAGACGGTGTAGGTGGTGTTCGGCTGAACGGACACGGTCTGCGAGCACTGGGCGTAGTCGGCGCCGACGGGGGTGCCGGCGAGGGCGTACCCGCCGCCGTGCACGGGAGTGCTGACGGTGGTCGCGTTGGCGCAGGTCCAGCCGGAGAGGGAGCCGGCTTCGAAACCGGGGTTGGCGAGGAGGTTGGCCGCTTCGGCGGGACCGGCCGCGAGACCGGAGAGCGCCAGTACGAAGGCGGCGAGGGTTGCGGACAGTCTGGAACGCCTCATCGGGTCCTCCAGTCGGGGAGTTACCGATATTGTCTAGACCAATATGTAAAATGTCCAGACCAGCTGAGGGTGACGCCCCGCCCGGCGGCGCCGGCTCGCCCCGCCGCTCTTCCTGCGCCGGCCACGGGCACCTGCGAGTCCGGCGAGCGTCTTGAATGAGTCATTCAAGACCTCCGAAGACCTGAATGACTCATTCAAGACACCGCCGATGGGAGCCGCCCGACCTCGCGCCCGCCGAAGCACTCGCAGGGTGCACCGCAGCGCGGTCGCTCAGCACCCCACCAGCAGCTTCGCCACCACCCGCGTCCGCACCGCGCGGGCCCGGTCGATCACCTGCACGCTGCTCCACCCCACCGGCACCCGCGAAGCCAGCAGCTCCTCCCGCCACTTCCCCGCCCGCCGGACGTGCCGGGCGAACGACCGCGGCCGCACGATCCGCCCGCGGCTGCGCTGGCCCGCGAGTGCCTCCGAAGCCGTCGCGTCCAGGAACAGCAACCGCACCGGCCGGCCGCTCACCACCCCCACCAGCGCCAGCATCGCGCGCGTCGAAGCCCGCGTCGACGGCTCGTGGACCACGATCGGCCCCGCCGCCAGCGCCCGCCGGACCACTCGGGCGCGGTGCCACGCGTGGACCACCGGCCGGTAGCACCGGTACGGCAAGGGCACCGCCGTCAGCCGGGCGCGGACCTGGTCGGAGTCCAGCACCACCAGGCCGGGCGCGGCGTGCTCGAGCATCGTCGTCTTGCCCGCGCCGGGCAGGCCCGCCACCACGAGCAGGTCGCGGGGCCCGAGCTCGATCACCGTGGGCTCGCTCATGCCCCGTCAACGCCCCGCCGAAGGTAATGGTTCCTTTACCTTCAACTCACGGAGAGTGATCAAGACCAGGGCTGACTCGACCGTGCGGCCGGCGCCACCCGGAGAGACGCCCCGATGTCACCTCGCGTGCCCGGCGTCACCCACTCGCTTGAAAACCCATGCACGCCAAGGCATTCGTCGTCCCGGAACCGCTTCGGGTGAAGATCGTCCGCATCCCTTCCCGGCGTCCGGATTTTCCCTATCTTCTGGAAGGGACGCACCGCTAGAACAGGGGAAATCGCCATGACCCAGTCGCTGGAACTCCCGGTCCAGGAATTCTGTCTCGATTGGACGCTCACGGGCGACGACGGTGGCCGGGTCGGGGTCACGCTCTCCGGGCAGGTCTCCCTGCTCGACAACAACCGGTTCTACAAGATCGACGGCGTCGTCTACGTCACCGAGGGTGACGCCGACATCCGAGCGGTCGGGAACCCGTGCCTGTCCGTGCGGCGCAACGGCGTCGAGAAGACCGGACGGCAGTGGGGCTGGGAGATGTGTTCGGCCCGCAAGCGCCTCGGCGCGCTGAACACGATGGAGGGCTACTTCGTCCGCACGGGCTACTGGGCACCGGCCGACCGCGCCATCCAGCTGAGCCTCTGCGCCGAAACCGGGTGGAGCCGGCGCAAGAGCTACAGCCCGCACGTCACCGTCCGGATGGTCGACTGACCACTGTGGACGCCCGGCGCCGCGCCGCCGCGACCACGAGCCCGGCCGCGACAGCGCCCGCCACCGCGCACCCGGCGCCGAAGCCAGGGGCCGGTTCGTGCACGCGCAGCACCGAAACGCACAGCCACGCGACGGCACCGAACAGCAGGCCCAGCACCGGCCCGCCGACCAGCGCGCCGCGCCACCGGTGACCGTTGCGGATCGTCCGCAGCCCGGACTCGAGGTAGGCGAGCGCGAACAGCGCCAGGATGAGACTGCCCGCGCCCATCGCGCTGGCCAGCGGGTGCTGGCTGGTGCGCAGCGTGAACGTCTGCGTGACCGGCCCGGTCCGCACCGTCGCCGTGACCGCGCCGCCGACGACCCACCGCGCGATCGCCGGCAGGGTGAGCTGCGCGGTGAAGCCGTTGCCCGCCGGTTTCGCGTCGGTCTCGGCCGAGCCGAGCGGGATCCCGGCCGCGGACAGCGTGAGCGCGACGGGGCCCGGGTTGCCGGTGCCGGCCAGCGTCAGGGGCTTGCTGAGGTCCACCTCGACCGGCGTCGTGACGGGCTCGCTGCCGAGCAGCAACGTCGGCGACGCCTGGTGCGGCAGCTGCTCCGGGTTGAGCAGCGCGAGGACGACCAGCACGACCGCGGCCGCCGCCGCGGCCAGCCGCAGCCACAGGACCGCGGCCTTCGAGCCGGACGCCGTGGCCTGCGGACCGGAACCGTCGTCCGCCCAGCCGGAGCCCGGACCGCCGGTCACCGGGCCGGAACCCGTGTCGAGCGACCCGCTCGGCGCGACCAGCGTCGCGTTCGGCCCCGGCGGCCGCTGGACCGGCCGCGTCCGGGCCTCCCCCGGCGGCGCCGGCGCGGTGGGCGAGTTGAGCCCGGCGATCACCCGCGGCGTCAGGTGCAGCACCGGCACCCCGGACCGCTCGAGCCAGCCCGGTCCGTAGACGGCGGTCGCGGCCGCGGCCAGGTCGGCCGCGAAGGACTCCGCCTCGCGATAACGCGAATCGAGTTCACGCGCGAGGCTGCGCATGATCACGCCGGCGATCGGCATCGGGACGCCCGCGATCGGCCGCGGGTCGGTGAACATGTGCTGGCGCATCATGCTGATCGCGCCGCGCGTGTTGTCGAACGGCAGCTGCCGGGACAGCAGCTCGTAGAGCACCGTGCCGGTCGCGTAGACGTCGGCCGCCGGGCTCAGCGCGTTGCCCATCGCCTGCTCGGGCGCGATGTACGCCGGGGTGCCGAGGATTTCGCCCCCGTGCGTGACGAGCGTGGCGCCCTCGCTGATCACCCGCGCGATGCCGAAGTCCGCCACCTTGACCACGCCCTGCAGGTTGAACAGCAGGTTCCGCGGCTTGACGTCGAGGTGCAGCACGCCGGCCCGGTGCGCCGCGTGCAGCCCGGCGAGCGTCGCCAGGCCGATCGCGCACGCCTGCTCGCCGCTGACGCCGCCGCCGTGGAACCGGCTGTGCACGGTGCCGCCGTCGAGCCGTTCCATCACCAGCAGGTGTTCGCGGCCGGTGCGGACGTAGTCGTACACCGGCACGATGTGCGGGTGGTCCAGGCTGGCCAGCACGCGGGCCTCGCGGTCGAACAGCTCACTGGTCGTGGTGTGGTTGAGCACGTCCCAGGGCAGCTGCTTGATCGCGACGCTGCGCCCGAGCGTCCGGTGCGTCCCGGCGAAGACGACGCCCATGCCGCCTTCGCCGATCTCGGCGCCGATGTCGTACTGCGGGAGGGCGGCGACCAGCTCGGCCGGTGCGCTCATCGGGTGAATTCCTGGGAGGGCGGGATAGCCATCCGGACGGTGGTGTCGCTGCTGGGCGTGTCACTGCCCGTGTCGGCCCGCGGCGGCGCAGGGTGCGGCGTGAGATAGCCGAGCAGGAACGCGATCGCCGCGGCGCCCAGCACCACCGGGATCTCGATCGCCGGCTCCGGCGGGACCAGCCGCAGGACGGACAGCGTGATCACCGCGACCAGCCCGGTGCCGAACCCGGCGGGCAGGAACCGCAGGCCGCGGCGCCAGCGGTTGGGCGCCAGCCGGTGCCGGGCGAGCGCGAGCAGCGCGGCCAGCCAGGCCAGGACGGTGAGCACGAGCATCGCCAGGCCGAAGACGCCGTAGACCGACCAGAAGGAGCCGCGGACGTCGGCGACCGTCGTCGCCTCGCCGAGCGTGGCACGCTGGGCGTCGAGCAGCTCGACCGACGACGGCAGCAGCCCGGTCGCCTGTCCGGCGAGGTCGCCGAGGTCCAGTACGAACGTCCGGGTGATCGACCCCCGCGCCGGCACTTCGAACGGCGCGGTCGTGTCGTAGGCGAAAAAGGTGAGGGCGAGCGCGACGCCGGAGAGCCGCACGCTGCGGACCTTCACCGGGGCGGCGCCGGAGTTGGTGGCCACGACCTGCAGCTCGACCTGCTTGGCGGGGTCGATCGGGACCGTGGCGTCGGCGATCGGCCGCCGGTCGATCGACACCTGCACGCCGAGCGAGCCGGACCCGGCCGGCGCTGCCTGCGCCGACGCCGGCAGCGCGCCGAGCAGCACCCCGCACAAACCCAACGCAACCCCCGCCGCGATGACACGTCCCATTGGGCATCCCCTACTTGCGTTATCCGACTGGTCCGGAATGCTACAGCGAGCACACACCGGGGAGGGACGTCCCAATGCGATTCGTGGTTCGGCTGTTTTTCGGCGCCGTGGCCGGAGCGATACTTCTGCTCGCGGTCGCAGGTAACGCCAATGCACAGGTTCCTCCTTCGGTTGGTTTGAAACCGTCGAGTGGGCCGGCGGGCAGCTCGTTCACCATTTCCTGGAACGGTTTCCCGACGTGCCGGATCATCAATTTCTTCTGGGCGGGTACGTCCCTCGGCTCCAAGGTGGCCCCGGCGACCAGTGGGCAGTTCCCGACAGCTGTGCCCGCGAGCGCGAAGCCGGGCTCGTACACGGTGACCGCGACCTGCACGAGCCAGAAACAAACCGCCAGCGGCACCTTCGTCGTCACCGGAGTCACCACGACCACTCCTCCGCCGCCGACGACGACCACGCCGCCAGTCGTGACCACGCGCCCGTCCAAGCCCAGCATCACCACGACCCCGCCTTCGACCACGACCACCCCGCCGACCACCACGAGCACGCCGCCGACGTCCACCACGCCGACCACCCCCGGCACCCCGGCCACCACCAGCACCGAGCCCAAGCCGGGTGAGCTGGTGCTCGACCGGCCGAGCGTGCAGCCCGGCGACGAGCTGTCGGCGTCCGGGAAGGGCTGCGAGCCGAGCCGGATGGTCACCCTGACCTCCGACGGGATGGAGGTCGGCTCCGCCTACGCGGACAGCTCCGGCGCCTTCACCGCGCCGGTCGAGTTCACGCGGATCGAGGCGGGGCGGCACACCGTCATCGCCGAGTGCGGGGTGCGGCTGACCGGCGCGGTCGACCAGGTCGTGACGCGGTCGTCCGGCGGGCAGACCGGGACGCTGGTCATCCTCGTGTTCTTCGTGCTCGCGGGCATCACGGCGATCCGCTTCCGCTGACCCCCGGTTGACATGCAGCCTTTCGGCTGCCTATCGTGCATAGGCAGCCGATTGGCTGCATGTTTGAAGGAAGGCGCGATGGACGAGGTGTTCAAGGCGCTGGCCGACCCCAGCCGCCGTCAGCTGCTGGACGTGCTCAACGAGCGCAATGGCCAGACCCTGCGCGAACTGTGCGCGGGGCTGGACATGGCCCGCCAGTCGGTGAGCAAGCACCTGGCCGTGCTCGAGGCGGCCGGCCTGGTCACGACGACCTGGCGCGGCCGCGAAAAGCTGCACCACCTCGACGCCGCGCCGATCAACGCGATCGCCGAGCGCTGGATGACCCGCTTCGACCGGCAGCGGGCCGGCGCGCTGGCCGATCTGAAACGAGCCCTGGAGTCCGAACCCATGAACGAATTCGCGTACACCACCCATATCAGCACGACCCCGGAAAAGCTCTGGCAAGCGCTTACCGAACCGGCGTTCACCCGGCAGTACTGGGGTGTCGCCTTCGAAACCGACTGGAAAAAGGGATCGCCGATGGTCTGGGTAGAAAGCGGCGCGAAAACGAGCCATCCCGACCAGGTCGTCCTCGAATCGGACCCGTACCGCCGTCTTTCCTACACCTGGCACACGTTCACCGAAGAATGGGCGAAGGGAAACGGAATCGACGCCGAAACGTTGGCGAAACTGCAGCGGGAAGGCCGCTCGAAGGTCAGCTTCACGCTCGAACCGCACGGGGAAACCGTGAAGCTGACGGTGCTGCACGACGGTTTCGAGCCCGGCAGCACGGTCATGGCGATGTGCAGCGAGGGCTGGCCCGCGCTGCTCTCGAGCCTGAAGACGCTGCTGGAGACCGGGTCGCCGCTGCCCGGAGCGTAACCAACCGGACGAACCTTCCCAACCAGACAGATCTGGCACACGAAATCGTCTGATTTCTCCCCCTTTCGTGGGCGCCGGGCTGAAGTCCCGGTGAATTCCCTCCTCTCGACGGCATCCGATGCGGTTTTTCGGGCGATAGGCTCGCATAATCCGTGACCGGTGATGGTCCGATCGAGTGACGGGAGAGTGTGCGTGCCGGGGTCAGTGCGTAGCCGCTGGATCGTGGCGGCCGTGGTCGTGGCCGTCGCGGCGGGAGCCGTCGTGGCGTTCTGGCCGGACAGCGCTGCCGCGGGCGACCCGGAGATCGCGGTGTCGCGCTCGGCGTGCGGCACCGGCTGGTCGGACCCGAAGCCCGGGCCGCAGACGTTCCGCCTGCACAACACCGGGTCGGTGACCGCCGAGGTCGACCTGATCGACCCGGCGACCGGGGTGATCTACGGCGAGGTCGAGGGCCTCGGCGCGGCGACCACCCGGCCGCTGCAGGTCAACCTCGGCAACGGCAGCTACGCGTTCCGCTGCCTGCCGGAGGACGCGGGCGCGATCGTCGGGCCGGCGGTGCAGGTCAGCGGCGGGGCCGAGCGGACCGGGCCGGGTGTCGCGCCGGTGACGCACAACGACCTGCTCGGGCCGCTCAAGGCCTACCAGCAGCACGTCACGACGGGTCTCGGCGAGCTGGTCGCGAACACGGGCGCGCTGAAGAACGCGATCCACGGCGGCGACCGTTCGGTGAGCGAGGCGGCCTGGCTGACGGCCCACCTGACGTACGAGCGGCTGGGCGCGGCGTACGACGCGTTCGGCGATTCCGACGGCGCGCTCAACGGCACCGCCGACGGCCTCCCGAACGGCACGTCGGACGAGGGTTTCACCGGCTTCCACCGCCTCGAGCAGGGCCTGTGGCACAACGAGGACCTGGGCGCGCTCGGGGCGGTGGCCGACCGGCTGGACACGGACGCCCGCGCACTGCAGGCGTCGTTCGCCGACAGCCAGGTCGACGGCAACGACCTGGCCCTGCGCGCGCACGAGATCATGGAGAACACGCTGCAGTTCGAACTGACGGGCCGCACGGACTACGGCAGCGCAACCAACCTGGCCACGGCTCGCGCCAACCTCGACGGAACCCGCGCGGTGCTGGACGTCCTCCGCCCGCTGCTGGCGCCGAGGTACCCGGATTTGTCCAAGGTGGACAGCTGGCTGAACCGCACTCAGACCACTTTGGACGCGGCCCACCGGCCGGACGGCAGCTGGACGCCGCTGGCGCAGCTGCCGTTGAAGGAGAGGCAGAAGCTGAACGCGGACGTGAGCGAGTTGACGGAGCTGCTGGCCCCGATCGCGGCGATCGCCGAGCCGAGGAGGGTCTCGTGACCGACCAGCCTCGCTGTCCCGTGCCGCACCCGGCCCAGCAGCCCACCACCGGCCTCCCCCGGCGTTCCTTCCTGCGCCGGGCCGCGATGGGCGCCGGCCTCACCGTCGCCGCCGGGGCCGGGCTCGGGGCTTCCTCCGCCGTCACCGAGGGCACCTCCCCCGTTGCCTTCCACGGCGCCACCCAAGCCGCCATCCTGCGGACCCCGCCCACTCAAACCATCGTCGCCTCCTTCGATGTCGTCGCCGAGTCGAAGGCCGAGCTCACCGATCTCTTCCGTGCGATCACCGAGCGGGCGCGGTTCCTCACCGGTGGCGGCGCGCCCGCCGCGCTCGGGATCAGCGCGCCGCCCGCCGACTCCGGTGTTCTCGGGCCCGTTGTGCCCGGTGGGGACCTGGGCGTGATCCTCGGCGCCGGTGCGTCGCTGTTCGACGACCGGTACGGCCTCGCGAAACTCAAGCCCGCCAAGCTGAAGCCGATGACGACGTTCGCGAACGACGCCCTCGACCCCGCCCAGTGCCACGGCGACCTCAGCCTCACGCTGTCCGCGAACTCCACCGACACCGTCCTGCACGCGCTGCGCGACATCGCCCGCGCGACCCGTGGCGGCATGCAGCTGCGCTGGAAGCTCAACGGCTTCAGCTCCCCGCCGCGCCCGGCCGGGACCCCGCGGAACCTGATGGGTTTCAAGGACGGCACCGCCAACCCGGAAGAAGCCGACTTCGACCGTCTCGTGTGGACGTCCGCACCAAGCGAACCCGCGTGGGCGGCGGGCGGCAGCTACCAGGTCGTCCGGCTGATCCGGATGCTGGTCGAGTTCTGGGACCGGGTCTCGCTGGCCGAGCAGGAGAACATGTTCGGCCGCCGCCGCGACACCGGCGCCCCGCTCGACGGTACCGAGGAGACCGACGTCCCCCGCTACGCCGACGACCCCGTCGGCACCGTGATCCCGCTGACCAGCCACATCCGGAAAGCCAACCCGCGCACGCCGGAAACCGACGCCAGCCGGATCCTGCGCCGCGCGGTGAACTACGACCGCGGTATCGACAGCAACGGCAACCTCGACATGGGCCTGATCTTCGTCTGCTACCAGCAGGACCTGGAACGCCAGTTCGAGGCGGTCCAGACGCGGCTGGCCGACGAACCCCTGACCGACTACATCTCCCCGTTCGGCGGCGGCTACTTCTTCGCGCTGCCGGGCGTCACCGGGCCGGACGACCACTTCGGCCGCTCTTTGCTCGCCTGACCGGCGAACCCACCACGAAAGGAATCCACTGTGGACACGAGAATCCGCCGCCGGCGACGCGGCCTGCTCGGCGCCGGGGCCCTCGCCTCGGTCGCCGTGCTGGCCGTCGTCACCGGTTCCGCGGCGAGCACCGCGGAAGCCCAGCCGCTGAACCTGTTCCCCGCGCACTGGATCCCGACCTCGACGCCGATCAAGCACGTCGTGGTCATCTTCGGCGAGAACATCTCGTTCGACCACTACTTCGGCACCTACCCGAACGCGGCCAACACGGACGGCACCCCGTTCCAGGCCGCGCGCAACACCCCGAAGGTCAACGGCCTGGACCACAAGCTGCTGACGAACAACCCCAACGCGTACGACCCGAAGCGGCTCACGCACGAGCAGGCGATGACCTGCGACCAGAACCACAACTACGGCGCCGAGCAGGCCGCCTTCAACGGCGGCAAGATGGACAAGTTCGTCGAGAAGACCGAGACGGACAAGTGCACCGGCCAGCCCGTGCTGTTCGGCGAGCCCGGCCTGGTGATGGACTACTACGACGGCAACACCGTCACCGGCATGTGGAACTACGCGCAGCACTACGCGCTGAACGACAACTCGTTCAACACGGTGTTCGGCCCGTCCAGCCCGGGCGCGATCGACCTGATCTCGGGCAACACCCACGGCGTCCAGGCGGTCGACCCGGTGACGCACGAGCCGGTCAGCGACGCCTACGCCGTGCAGTCGCCGGACGCGAACGGCATCGGCACGATGATCAACGACCCGGACCCGGCGTGGGACGACTGCTCGGACAAGAACCACACGAGCAAGGACAACCTGGCCACGATGCACGGCCGCAACGTCGGTGACCTGCTCAACCAGCGCCACGTGACGTGGGGCTGGTTCCAGGGCGGCTTCCGCCCCACCGGCGAAGCCGGCGGTTACGCGGTCTGCGGTGCGACGCACACCAACGTCGGCGGCAACGCGGCGGTGGACTACAGCCCGCACCACGAGCCGTTCCAGTACTACCCGTCGACGGCGAACCCGAAGCACCTGCCGCCGTCGTCGGTGCAGGCGATCGGCCAGACCGACCGCGCGAACCACCAGTACGACACCTCGGACTTCGACGACGCGCTGCGCGCCGGCTCGATGCCCGCGGTGAGCTTCCTGAAGGCCCCGGAGTACCAGGACGGCCACGCGGGGTACTCGGACCCGCTGGACGAGCAGCAGTTCGTGGTCAGCGAGATCAACAAGATCCAGCAGTCCCCGGACTGGAAGTCGACGGCCATCGTCCTGGCCTACGACGACTCGGACGGCTGGTACGACCACCAGGCGTCGAAGGTGATCAACGGTTCCCACGACGCGGCGCAGGACCAGGCGGTGTGCACGGGCAAGCCGACGACGGCAGGCACGTACGCGGACCGCTGCGGTTACGGCCCCCGGCTGCCGCTGCTGGTGATTTCGCCGTACAGCAAGGTGAACCACGTCGACCACTCGCTGACGGATCAGACCTCGGTGCTGAAGTTCATCGAGGACAACTGGTTCGCCGGCCGAATCGGCGACTCGTCGTTCGACTCCCGCGCGGGGTCGATGAACGGGATGTTCGATTTCTGGTGGCCTGAGGCGAAGAAGGTCACGCTCGACCCGAAGACCGGTGCCGTGGTGCACAGCTAGTCCACAGTGGAGCGCGGGCCCGTGGCGACTCCGCCACGGGCCCGTTCCTTCGCGAGGCTCAGTTCAGATGCCGGGCCAGGAAACCCTCGTCGACGCCGATCCAGCGGATGCGGCGGTGATCGCCCGGGTTGGCGTGCAACGTCTTCTCTTCGGTGGCGAAGGCGTCGAACAACGCGAAGCACGACTGCCGGTCGACGTGCTCGTCGTCCCACGGGAGCAGGAACTGGACCGGCACGGTGATCCGCCGCGCCGCCTCGAGCAGCTCTTCGTAGACGAAGAACCCGCCGCCGAAAACGGCCGCGGAGATGCGCGGATCGGCCGCCGTCAACGGGATCCCGATCGCGGTGCCCAGCGAGATGCCGCCGCCGTAACCGATCGGGGCATCGCGGCCGATTTCGGGCAGCCGCTGGAGGGCGTCCAGCGTGGCCCGCCATTCGGGGACGGCCCGCTCCGCCAGGGAGAGGGCGTAGTCGACGCTGACCGACCGGAACCGTTCCCGGTCGCCCGTCGCGTGTGCCTGCCGGAAGCCGGCGCGGACCCGCTCGTCTTCGGCCGTGCGCGGCCGGTCGCCGTGCCCGGGAGCGTCGATGGCCACGACGGAGAAGCCCTGACGGGTCACGGCGTCGCGGGCCCGGGCCGCGAGGGCCGGCGTCTTCTTGTGCAGGCCGCCGCCGTGGCCCATCAGCACCACGGGCGCGTGTTCAGGGCCGGAGGCGGGTGACCAGAGGACACCGGGGACGTCGCCGACGGTGAAGCCGCGCTCGACGACGCCGTCCGAGCTCGTCTCGGACGTGAAAAGCAGAGGATCCATGGAAATGCCTTTCGGAAGTGCCGGAAACGGCGCTCCCGAGGCCTATCGCCCGACCATGACGGCGAGGGGGAGCACCCACGTACGTACTGCGTTCACGGGTCTCACCTCCTCGGGTGGGTCACGGCCGACGCCACGCTACCAGCCGGACGCCGGGTCGCCTCACCATTTTCCGCTCACGACGGGTGCACCGGCGCCAGGTCCCAGGCCAGCGTCACCACGGTCCCCGCTTCGCCGGACGAGATGTCCGCCCGGTCGGCGCTCGCCCGCAGCAGCGTCAACCCGCGCCCCCGCACCGAAACCGGGCGGGGGTCCACCACCGGGGTCCGCCACTTGCCGTGGTCCTTGATGACCACCTCGATCCGGTCGCGGTGCACCGAAGCGTCGAGGTCGACCACGCCGGACCCCGCCCCCTCGTACGCGTGGTCGGCGACGTTGGCCAGTGCCTCGTAGCTCGCCAGCACGATGTCCTGCGCCCGGCCCGCGTCGACGCCCACCGAGAGGACCCACGCCGTCAGGTCGTGCCGGAGCCGCCGCAGGTCCTGGGGCACCGCCTGCACGCCGTGGCAGCGGAACGGCCCCGGGGGTTCGTCCATCGGCAGTCGCCTTTCCGCGCCCGTCACTTGCGCAGCGCTTCGTCGACCGTCGCGTGGATGCCGATCCACGTGTCGAGACCGGTGGTCTTCAGCGGCCCCGACGTCACCGGCGAGTCGCTCACCACCCGCAGCGCCCGCTCGGGCAGTCGCCGGTGCGCGGCCGCGAGCACCTGCAGGCCCGCCGAGCAGAAGAACGTCACCGCGCGCAGGTCGACCACCAGCGTCCGCGGTTCGCCGGCCAGCACGACGTCGACGACTTCCTCGAACTCCGGCGCGCTCAGCAGGTCGATCTCCCCCGCCACGCACAGGACCGCGGCCGTGTCCCGCCAGTCGAGCGTGACCGCCAGCTCGACGGCGGGGAGATCCCGGGATGAAGAGGTCACGGCCCTTTATGGTGCCCCAATCTCCGCCGCCCCGCCATCGACGCCTTTCAGCGGCGCGGCAGCTTCACGACCGTGACCCAGAATTCGTCGATCTTCCGGACCACCTCGACGAACTTCTCGAAGTCGACCGGCTTGGTGACGTAGGCGTTGGCGTGCAGGTCATAGCTGCGCACGATGTCCTCGTCCGCTTCGGACGTCGTCAGCACGACCACCGGGATCGTGCGCAGGTCCGGGTCCTGCTTGATCTCGCCGAGCACCTCCCGGCCGTCCTTGCGGGGGAGGTTGAGGTCGAGCAGGATCAGGTCCGGCCGGGGCGCCTGCCCGAAGCGCCCCTTCCGCTTCAGGAACTCGAGCGCCTCGACGCCGTCGCTCGCGATGTGCAGCGCGTTGCGGATCTTGTGGTGCTCGAAGGCCTCGCGCGTCATCAGCACGTCGCCGGGGTCGTCCTCGACGAGCAGGATGTCGATCGGCTCGTGCGCCTGCGTCATGCGTCCCCCTCGTCCCCGGCGACCGGGATGGTGAAGCGGAACGTGGTGTCGTCCGCCTCGGTGTCGAGCCAGATCCGGCCACCGTGGTACTCGACGATCCGGCGGCACAGGGCCAGGCCGATGCCGGTGCCCGGGTACGCGCTGCGGGTGTGCAGCCGCTGGAACAGCGCGAAGACCCGTTCGGCGTACTCCCCGTCGATGCCGATCCCGTTGTCCGACACCGAGAAGACCCAGTCCTCGCCGTCGCGGTCCGCGCTGACCCGCACCTCCGGCGGCGTCTCGCCCTTGAACTTCAGGGCGTTGCCGATCAGGTTCTGGAACACGGCCGTCATCAGCGCCGGCTCGACGCGCACCTCGGGCAGCTCGCCGTGCTCGACCTTGCCGGCGCTCAGCGAAAGCGCCACCTCCAGGTTCGCGACCGCGTCGTCGACCAGCCTGCCCGCCTCGACCACGACGTGCTCGCCCGGCTTGCGCCCGACCCGCGAGAACGCCAGGAGGTCGTTGATCAGGACCTGCATCCGCTTCGCGCCGTCGACGGCGTACTCGATGTACTGCTCACCGCGCTCGTCGAGCAGGCCCTGGTAGCGCTTCTGCAGCAGCTGGCAGAAGCTCGCCACCTTCCGCAGCGGTTCCTGCAGGTCGTGCGAAGCGACGTAGGCGAACTGCTCCAGGTCGGCGTTCGACCGCTCCAGCTCGCGGGTCCGGCGGTCCAGCATCGCGTGCGCCCGCTCGAGCTCGGCGACCTCGTCGAGGATGCGCTGCCGCATGGCCTCGACGTCGGCGCCGAGCTGGGCGATCTCGCGCGGTCCGTTCCCGTTCACCGGCCGGTGGACGTCCTGGTCGGCGACGTGGCGGACCTCGTCCGCCAGCCGCAGGATCGGCCGGGTGATGACCCGCCGCAGGCCGAGGAACAGGACCACGAACAGCAGCACCACCAGTACCGCGACGGCGATGAGCATCGCGGTCAGGAAGCTCGCCGCGCTGTCGAGGTCGGCGCGGCCCTCGTTGCGCAGCGTCGCCAAGTGCGCGGCCTGCGCGTCGAGGGCGCCGCGGACCGCGTCGAACTGGGTCCGGCTGCGGTCGGCCTGCGCCGGGGTGACCGGGGGCGCGGCCGGGGTGATGGTGGGCGCGATCGTCGCCTGCCAGGTCGACGCGGCCCGCTGGACGCGGTCGAGGTCGTCGCCGATCTGCGTGCCCGGCGTGGCCCCGAGCCGCCGCAGCTGGGTGACGGCGTCGGCCTGCGACCGGACGCCGTCGGTGTACGGGGTGAGGAAGTCCGGCTGCCGGCCGAGCTGGTAACCGCGGACGCCGGTCTCCTGGTTCAGCAGGGCCGTCGACAGCTGGATGGCGGCGAGCCGCTGGGCGCCGATGACGTCGAGCAGGCGGTTGCGGGCGTCGGTGAGGTTGTTCATCGCCATCCCGCCGCCGGCCAGCGCCGCGAGCAGCAGCACCGCCTCGGTCACGGCGAGCAGGGTGAGCCAGCGGCGGATCGTCCAGCCGCGTGCTTCAGCGCTCATCGAACCTGCTTCCCCGGGTCGTGACTGAGCAGAGCGAGGGCGACGTCGTCGTCGAGCGGGCCGGAGTTGAGCCGCTCGGCGCGGGCGATCAGCTCGTCGAGCAGGTCGGTGCCGGCCAGGCCGGCCTGGTGCTGGATGTCGAGGACGATCGCGGCCATCCGCTCGTGGCCGAGCCGTTCCGACCCGGCGCCGACGCGGCCTTCGAACACGCCGTCGGTGTAGAGCAGCAGCGACCAGCCCGGTTCCAGCGGCACGTCGAGGGCCTCCCACTTCGTGCCTTCGACGACGCCGAGCGGGACGCCGAGGTGCTTGCCGGAGAGCAGGTGCCCGTCGCCCGGGGTGAGCAGCAGCGGCGGCAGGTGCCCGGCCAGCGACAGGCGCAGGGATCTTCGGTCCGGTGCGACGACGACCATGCAGACGGTGGCGAACAGCGGCTCGATCCGCTCGTGCACCAGCACCCGCTCGACCATGCTCAGCACGTCGGCCATCGGCAGGCCGGCCATCACGAGCGAGCGCCACGCGATCCGCAGCGCGACGCCGAGCGCGGCCTCGTCCGGGCCGTGGCCGCAGACGTCGCCGATCATCATGTGCACGGTGCCGTCGGAGAGCTCGATCGCGTCGTAGAAGTCGCCGCCCAGCAGGGATCCGTTGCGGCCCGGGCGGTAGCGGGAGGCGAGCTCGAGGTGCGGGTCGCGCAGCAGCGGGACGGGCAGCAGGCCGCGTTCGAGCCGGGCGTTCTCGCGGGCGAGCAGCTGCTGCTGCAGGAACTGCTGCTCGACCTGCTCGGCGCGCTTGCGTTCCCGGGCGAAGCGCAGCGCCTTCACCAGCAGCGGCCCGTCCACCTGGTCCTTGACGAGGTAGTCCTGGGCGCCGGCGGCGACCGCGGCGACGCCGGTGGCCTGGTCGTGCCCGCCGGTCAGGACGACGATCGCGACGCCGGGCGCGTGCTGGCCCAGCTTGGTCAGGCCGCTCAGGCCCATGGCGTCGGGCAGCTGCAGGTCGAGGATTACGCAGTCGGCGGTGAGGGGGCCGGCCAGCGCGGCGGCGAGCGTTTCGACGCGTTCGAGCGAGAACGGCACGGCGGTGTCCGCCAGCATCTCCTCGACCAGCAGCGCGTCGCCGTCGTCGTCCTCCACCAGCAGCACGCGCAGACGGGTGCCGGAGTCCCACGATGAGTCGTGCGCGGCGGTCACCGGCTTCTCCCGTTCGGCTGCTCGTGAGCCAGCACATCCAGACGATCACCCTAGCGGCACCGGCGGTGGCCGCCTACGGCCGTGAAACCGGTCCCACGACAGGTAGCGCTTTATAGCACCCCGGTGTGACACCACGCGGGTAACGGTTCGGGTCGTGACCGTGCCGGAACCGGACGATCCCGTCCTACGCTGCGGCGATGACCCCGACCCGGGCACCGCGCGCCGCTTTCGCCTGGTGGGGCGCGACGGCGTGCTGGCTGCTCGGCTCGCTGCTGGGCGGGCGCCGGACGGCCGTCGAAGCCGCCGTCCCACTCCCGGTCGCGATCCTCGCGTACGTCGTCTGCGCCGGGCTGTGGGCGCTGCTGGTCCTCGGCGTGTACCGCGGGGTCAAGGGAACCCGCGTCACGCTGGCGATCGTCGGCGCGCTCGGCGTCGTGGACCTGGTCCTGCAGCTGTTCGCGGACATCGCCGTCGGCGCGGTGCCGCACGGCGCGTTCTTCCTGGCCGCGCTGGTCCTTTCGGCTGCCGGGTACGTCCTGCTGTTCAGGCCCCGCTGAGCCGCGCGGCGAGGAACTCCTGCTCGACGGCGTTGTCGCTCAACGCGAGCGCGGCCCGGTAGGCCTCGGCCGCCTCGGCGTCGCGGCCGAGGCGGTGCAGCAGGTCGGCCTTGGCGGCGGGCAGGTAGCGGTAGCCGGCGAGCCGGCCGTCGTCCTCCAGCCGGGCGATTTCGGCGAGCGCCGCCGCCGGGCCGTCCACCATCGCCAGCGCGACCGCGCGGTTGAGCGCCACCACGGGCGAGGGCCACAGGCGCAGCAGCACGTCGTAGAGGGTCAGGATCTGCGGCCAGTCCGTCTCGGCGTAGCTCGGTGCCTGGGCGTGCAGGGCGGCGATCGCGGCCTGCACGCTGAACCGCCCGGGCGGGCCGCCCTTGAGCGCTTCCACGACGAGCCGGTCGGCCTCGGCGATCATCGTGGTGTCCCAGCGGGACCGGTCCTGGTCTTCCAGCCGCAGCAGCCGGCCGGCGTCGTCGGTCCGGGTGGCCCGGCGGGCCTGGTGGACCAGCAGGAGCGCGAGCAAGCCGGCGACCTCGGTGTCCGCGGGCAGCAGGGCCCGCAGCATCCGCGCCAGGTCCAGCGCGCGCCCGGTCAGCTCGTCGCGCACCAGGTCGTCCCCCGACGCCGCGGTGTGGCCGGCCGAGTAGAGCAGGTGCAGCACGGTCAGCACGACGGACACGCGCGCCGGCAGGTCCTCGGCCGCGGGCACCGCGTACGGGATCCGCGCGGCGGCGATCTTCTTCTTGGCGCGGGTGATCCGGGCGGCCATCGTCGGCTCCGGCACCAGGAAGGCGTGCGCGATGTCGGCCGTCGCGACGCCGCACACCAGCCGCAGCGTCAGCGCGATCTGGGCTTCCTGCGCCAGCGCCGGGTGGCAGCAGGTGAAGACGAGCCTCAGCCGGTCGTCCGGGATCGGCCCGGTCGGTTCGGGTGGCTCGGCGGCGTCCGGCTCGACCAGCAGCGGCAGCTTGCGCCGCAGTACTTCCCGGTGCCGGACGCCGTTGAGGGCGGTCCGGCGCGCGACCGTGGTCAGCCACGCACCGGGCCGGTCCGGGACACCGTCACTCGCCCAGCGCTTCAGCGCCTGGAGGTAGGCGTCCTGGACGGCTTCTTCGGCCTCGTCGAGGTCGCGGGTGACCCGCACCGTCGCGGCGAGCACGTAGGCCCACTCGCGACGGTGCGCCTCGGCGACGGCGTCCGCGACCGAGGTCAGTCCGGCACCACCTGGAAGTCGACGAGCGGCCGGACCTCCACGCCGCCCTCGACGACCGGCGTCAGCTTCGCGCAGGCGAGGGCGTGGTCGAGGTCGCGGGCCTCCAGGACGTACACGCCGGCCAGCACCTCCTTGGTCTCCACGAACGGCCCGTCGGTCACCAGGTCGCCGCGGATCGCGGTGGCCGTCTCGTTGGGCTGCAGGGCCAGGCCCGCGGTCACCTTGCCGCCCTGCGCGGCGATCCGGTCGGGCAGCCCCAGGTGCCGGTCCATGATCTCCTTCGGCAGGTCCTCGGGGGCCACCCGCTCGTAGATCAGCACCGCGTACTGCGCCATGTCCGTTTCCTCTCGTCGTGGTCCTTTCCTACTCCGTCACGCGAGGGAGGGCGAAATCGACAGGGCGGTGAGAACTTCTTCAGCGCGCGGTCAACGTGAGCGCGAACGCGTTGCCCGGTCCCTGGACCAGCGAGCTCAGGTACTCCGTGAACGCACCACAGCCGGTCAGCGCCGGGATCGTGAACTCCCCGCCCACCGGACCGCCCGACGCGAGCGCGAAACCGCTGCCCGACTTCAGGTCGACCGCGATCGGCGCGCTCGCCCGGCACCCCGCGTCGGCGACCGGCAGCCCGAAGAGCGTCACCTGCGGCAACGCCAGCGCGAGCTTCGCGTGCGCGACGAACCCGTCGCCGGTCAGCTCGCCGGTCTGCGGGCCGTCCGGGCCGAACCGCAGCTCGGCCGTCCCGGGCACGAACCCGAAGACCTTGAACTCCGCCCGCGTCCGGTCGAACGCCGTGCCGAAGGCCGGAACGCCCAGCGACCCCGTGACCGGCGCCGTCGCCCCGAGCGCCTTCAGCGTGGTCGTCCCGGTGACGCCGTACTCATACGACGGCTGCGTGCCGCCCAGGTCGAAGCTCAGCAGCACCGGGTCCTGGCCCGGGTCGAGTGTGCAGTCCGAGGTGAACGAGCTGAGCCCGGTGAACGAGCCGTCCGCCTTCTTCGGCGTCAGCCGGGTGCTGAAGTCCCCGATCGTCAGCGTGGTCTTGCCCGCGTTCGGTAGCCGCACCGGCGGGACCGACCCGGTGGCCCGGGTGGTGAACGCCCCCGACTGCGGCACCACTGTCTTCGCCACGGTCAGTGGCAGGGCGAGCGGCAGCGTCAGCGAGCCGTTGGCCAGCGTCACCCCTGCGGACGCCGTCCCTTCGATGCTCGCCGCACCGACCAGGGCCAGGCCCCGGGTGGACTTGTCCGGCACGGTCACCGCGACCGTGAGGTCCGCCGTCGTGAACGTCCCGCCGGGTGCGGACGGCACCTCGAAGGACGCCTTGACCTCGACGTCGAGCTGCTGCCTTCCGATCAACGGGAACGGGCAGGTGAAGCCGAGCTTCTTGTCGATCGGCGTCGACGCGTCCGCGGGCGGGACGGCGAACGGCAGCACCAGGCAGGCGAGGCCCGCCGCGAGCAACGACCGGGCTTTCCGCACGGGCTCTCTCCTTCCGGGGCATGGCACCGGCCCCCGCCGCGGCGCGACGGGGGCCGGCAGCTCGGGTCACTTCTTGGCGAGCACGAGGTCCAGCGAGTTGCCGTCACTCTTGGCGAACGCGCTGATGATGTCGTTGAACGAGCCGCAGTTCTGCAGCGCGGACAGCGAATAGGTGCCCGACAGCTTGCCGCCCTTGAGCAGGTCGAAGTCGGCGCCGGTGGTCATCTCGCTGGTCGACGAGGTGGTCGTGCCGCACTTCGGGTCCGTGCTGATCGGGATGCCGAACAGGTTGACGGTGGTCAGGAACGTGTCGAACTTGATGTGCGCCTTGAAGCCGGTGCCCACCAGTTCCCCGGTCTGCTGGCCGTTCTGCACGACCTTGACGTCCGAGCTGCCCTGGATGAACCCGAAGAGCTTGAAGTCGGTGTGCGTCGGGTTCAGCTTCAGGTCACCGGTGAACGTCTTGGCCGACAGGTTGACGTCGGCGTCGAACGAGCCGGTGATCGGCGCGGTGCTGCCGAGCGACTTGAGCGACGTCGACCCGGTGATGCCGAAGGAGTACTTGATGCCCCCGCCCGGCGGGGTCGTGGTGGGCGGGGTGGTCGTCGGCGGCGTGGTGGTCGGGGGTGTCGTCGTCGGCGGGGTGGTGGTGGGCGGGGTCGTCGTCCCGCCGCCGGCGATGGTGATCGTGGCGAGGGTGTTGGCCTGGCCCGCGTCCTGCGTGCAGGGCGCGTCGATCGTGCCGTCCGGGGTGATGCCGGTGACCGAGCCGTCGGCCTTGCGCGGGGTGACCTTGAGGTTCAGGTCGCCGACGGTGATCTTCGCCTGGCCGGGCTGGGTGAACGTCAGCGACGGCGTCTTGCCCGCCGCGTTGATGTTCAGCTCACCCGAGGCCGGGATGTTCGTCTTGTCCAGCGTGATCGGGACGTTGACCGGCAGGTTCAGGCTCGGCGCGGCGACGGTCGCGGCGGCCGTCGCGGTGCCCTCGATCGTCGTGGCCCCGATCAGGCTCAGCCCGGCGACGGTGTCCGCGTTGATGGTGGACACGGCCTTGATGTCGAACGCGCCGGTCGGCTGCCCGGTGTTCACCGTGGTCGGCAGGTCGGTGTTGATCACCACCTTCAGCGACTGCGAACCCACCAGCGGCAGCGTGCAGTGGTAGTTCAGCGTCAGCGAGATCGGGTCGGCGGCACTGGCCTGCGCCCCGACGACGAGTGCGGTGGCGATCAGCCCCACCGCGCCCACGGCCGCGGCGGCCGCGACCGTCTTCTTCTTGCCTCTTGGGTGACTCACGATGGTCCTTCCGTGTATCAACAGTGATACGAAACGGCCCGCGCTATTCGAGAATCGCGACCGGACCGTAAGCTAACGAGCACCAATGGCGCCGATCAAGGGCTTTTGGTGAAAACGTCACGCCGTCTCGGTAAATTGTCACACCGGCACGTCGGCCGACCCGGGTTCCTAGCAGGCACGGGAAGGTTTCCCCAGCACAGCACGGACGCCGAACCGCTGACGCGCATGACAAATCTCCGGCTCGAAATGTTGACGCGAGTGCCAATCCGCTTTTCTGTCCTTGCTCGCGCACAACCGCGCCGCGTAGCTTCGAAACCCATGAAAAGAATGCACAGCGCGGTGCTCGCAATGGCGGCGGCCGCACTTCTGTCGTGCGCCGCCTGCGGGTCGGACGCCCCGGCCGATCCCGGCCGGCACGCCGACCCCGCGGCGCTGGCCTGGGTCGACAAGGTGTGCACCGGGGTGGCCGCGGGCTCGGCGAAGCTGTCGCAGCCGCCGGCGGTCGACGACGCCGACCCGGTGAAGACCCGGGACGCGATGGTCGACTTCCTCGGCCGCCTGGGCTCGGCCCTCGAGGACATGGCGGGCGGCATCCGCACCGCCGGCGTCCCTCCTGTCCCGGATGGACAGTCCGCAGTGGACAAAGCGACCGGCAACCTCACCGAGACCCGGACCAAGCTGGCCGAGACGAAGTCCAAGATGGAGCAGGCGAAGGTGACCGACCAGCCCAGCCTGCGCCAGGTCATCTCCGAAGCCGACGCGACCATGGGGCAGCTGGCCGATCCGGAAGGCCCGATCAAGGACCTCAAGGCGAACCCCGAGCTGAACCTGGCCTTCAGCGAGTCCGCGACCTGCAAGCGCGTCTACGGGACGGGCTCGTGACGCGCCGCGCGCTCGCCCTGCTCGTCGCGCTGGCCGTCACCGCGGCCCTCGCCCCGGCAGCCTCGGCGGCACCGGCTCCCGGTCCCTTCGACGACTCGTTCTACACCCCGCCTTCGCCGCTGCCCGCGGGCGAACCGGGCGACGTCATCCGCTGGCGGACGTCGAACGCCGGGCCGCGCAAGGCATCCGTCGACGCGTGGCAGGTGATGTACCTGTCCACGAACGCGCTCGGGCAGCCCGACGCCGTCACCGGAACCGTGCTCGTGCCGAAGAACGCCGACCGCGCGAGCGCGCCGATCGTCTCGTTCGACCCCGGCACGCACGGCCCGGCGTTCGGCTGCACGCCGTCGAAGATGATCGACATCGGCGCGTTCTACGAGCAGCCCGGCCTCGACGACCTGCTCGACGCGGGGTACGCCGTCACCGTCCCCGACTACGAGGGCTACCAGAGCACGCCGAAGACGACGTACGTCGTGGGCCGATCCGAAGGCCCGGCGGTGCTCGACGGGGTCCGCGCGGCCCAGCGGCTCACCGCCGCCGGGCTGTCCGCGACGGCGAAGGTCGTCTTCCGCGGCTACTCCCAGGGCGGCGGCGCCGCGGCGTGGGCCGGGGAGCTGCAGCCTTCCTACGCGCCGGAGCTGAACCTCGTCGGCGTCGCGGCCGGCGGGGTGCCGGCCGACCTCGTGCAGGTGACGCTGCAGCTCGACGGCAAGTCCGGCTTCGGCGTGTTCGCCTACGCCCTGCTGGGCCTCGACCAGGCCTATCCGGAGCTGCGGCTCGACTCGTTCCTCAGCGACAACGGCCGCGCGAAGCTGGCCGAGATGAAGCAGAGCGCGTGCACGTTCGAGCTGCTCACGACGTACGCGAACCAGAAGATCGCGGACTACACGACCGGCCCGGGCTACATCAAGCCCGCGTGGGTGGCGCGGCTGACCGAGAACAAGCTCGGCGGCAGCCCGCCTCGCGTCCCGGTGTTCCAGTACCACGGGACCGGCGACCAGCTGGTGCAGTTCGCGCAGGCCGACAGTCTGCACAAGGCGTACTGCGCGGCCGGCGTCCAGGAGACGTGGAAGACCTACGACACCGACCACATCACGCTGGTCTACACCGGCAACGCCGACGTCCTGGCGTTCGTCAAGGACCGGATCGCCGGGAAGCCGGCGACGTCGAACTGCTGATCAGCGGTTCGGCCTGCCGTGCGGGTGCTGCTGCTGCCACGAGCTGATCACCGAGCTCACGTACTGCTGCCAGGTGTCCTGAACCGGCGATGCCGACGGCGTGGGGCGCGCGGGCTTGCGTCCCGCGGCGGCCGGGGCGCCCGTGGTCCGGACCGGCGAGTCGTGCACCTGCGCGGTGAGCGGGGGCGGTTCCGCGGAAGCGCTCATCGTCTCCACCGCGTCGCTCGAGGCGGGCGGCGCGGCGGGGGCGGTCGCGCCCGGCGGCGGCGTGGCCGTCCCGCCGACCTGCTGCGGCTGCAAGAGCACGACGGCGGCCAGCCCGAGCGCGACGGCCGCACCGGCGGCGAGGACGTACGGCTTGGTCCGGCGGGACTCGGCGGGCGGCGCCTCCAGTGGGCGCTCGTCCTCGGGTTCCGGCGCCGCGAGCTCGGCGTCGAGGATGGCCAGGGGGTCGGGCTTGGTCTCGGGCTCCGGTTCGGGCGCGGACGCCGCGGCGAGCATCGCATCGAGGTCACCGCGGATCATCAGCGGTTTCGTCTGCGAAAGGTTCACCAGTTCGGCGACCGAGGGGAGCTCACCCTCACCGCCCGTGCGTGCCATCGAAAGACCTCCACCCTGTCGGCGTCACCTGGAGGAACCATGCCCGAGCCGCGAGAGCTGCTCCGCTTCGCCGTCGTCGGCCTGGCCGCGTACGGAGTCACCCTACTGGGCGACTACAGCCTGAAGCTCACCGTGTTCCGTGAGAAACCGGTAACGGCGCTTTTCTGCGCGACGGTGGCCTCGACGGCGTTCGCGTACCTGCTGTCCCGGCGCTGGTCGTTCGCGGGCCGCGGCGGCCATCACCGACTGCGCGAGGCGGCGTTGTTCTTCGTGGTCAACGCGGGTGCGGTGGCGGTGAACCTGGTGCCGCCGCTGGTCTCGCGGTACGCGCTGGGGCTGGCGGTACCGCACGTGAGCTACCTGGCGCAGGAGGTCGCCGACTTCGTGGCGGGGATGGTGCTGGGGACGGGCTTGGGCACGGCGTTCCGCTGGTACGGCTACCGGCGGTGGGTGTTCCCGGGCTCAACGCCACCAGTTGGCGTCGCCCAGAGTGGTGAAGCCGAGCTTGTCGTAGAGAGGCTTCCCGGACCGCGAGGCGGTCAGCGTGGAGGGCTCGTGGATGCGTCGGTCGACGGGCGTGGTGGCCTGGGCAAACGTCTTGAATGAGTCATTCAGGACCTCCCACGCCCTGAATGACTCATTCAAGACAACCGCCGGTGAGGCCGCCCCTGCGCCCGCCGAAGACATCCGCCGGGGATCCGTCTCTGCCGAGGCCCTGTCCGGGAGGAGCGTGGCCGTCGGCAGCCGCCCGCCCAGCGCCCGGCTCACTCCTCGCCCGGCAACGCCCGCTCCGCCAGCAGCGCCAACTCCAGCCGCAACCTCTCCCCGGGATCGTCCAACCGCGCCCCGAACAACTCGGACAGCTTCTTCAACCGCGCCCGGATCGTCTGCGGGTGCAGGTCCAGCAGCCGACCCAGCTCGGGCGCGCTCCCCCGGGTCTGGACCACCGCCAGCAACGTCTCCGCCAGCTGCTCCCGCCGCCGCCCGGACAACTCCGCCAACGGCGCCAACGTCGTCGATGCCAGCTGAGCCACCAGGAACTCGTCCGCGAGCAGCAACAGCGTCGTCAAATGGTCGCGGCACCACACCACCGGGCCGGGCGCGTCCAGCAAGCCCCGCGCCGCCAGGTCCAGTGCCCGGCGGGCCACCCGGAACGACTCCGGGGCCTCGACCGGGGGCACCAGCGGCCCGACCGCCGCCATCCAGCCGGCCGGCAACGACGCCAGCCCCGCCAGGTCCGTGTCCGGGGCCGGCGTCAGCGCCGCGGGCGGACTCCCGAGCGGGTCGGCCGGGACGTGCTCGGGCAGCAACCCCGGTGGGAACTCCGGCGCGCCCGGCAACGCCCGGAACGCCACCGCCGCCACGCGCGCGGGCACCGGCAGCCCGGACGCCGCGAGCAGACTGTCCACTTCGGCCGGTGCGCGGCCGCCGATCAGGGCGTGCAGCAGCCGCCGGTGGCGCTCGCCCGTGCCGGACATCGCCGCTTCCGCCGCGCGGTAGCCCTCAGCGACCGCCGCCATCGACGTCTCGACGTCGGAGAACATCCCCTCGGCCGCGCCGTACAGGACGTCGCCGGACAAGCCGGCATCCCGGGCGATGTCGGCGATCCACCGCCACGTCACCCGGCTCGACACGCGCACGGCGGCCTGCACCGACTCGCGGCTCAGACCACTGTGGAACGCCTCGCGCCCGTGCCCGCGGAACTCGGCCAGCCGGTCGGCCTGCCACATCGCGGGCGTGCCGACGCGGTCGATGTCCCGCTCGATCCCGCGCCGCGCCTGCTCGATCGCCGCGGTCCGGGTGGGACCGCGGCCGAAAGTACCGGAATATTCCGGAATCTCGGCGGCGATGCCGTCGATGCAGGCCCGCGCGATCTCCGGGATCCGCGGCCGCACCGCGTCACCGAGCTCGTGGGGCAGCCGGGCCCACACCGAACCGTCCGAGGCAGCGGAACCGCGCATGGAAATTCGGTCCTCCACTGGGGAATTGGCGCCTCGAAATACACCCGCCATCTGACACGGAGCGTAGATCGCCCACCCGTCCGTGTCAAAAGGACGTCACCGCGTCACCTTTTCCGGGAACACCTCGTTGATTTTTCAGTGACACAACCGTCGGATACGCTCTGCTCCGCTTGGACGAACTCGAAGGGGGATTCGTGGTCGAGTACCGCAGCTTCCGCCTGCTGGCCTCGCTGCCGCGCGCGCTGGGCGCGGGCCTGCGCCCGCACGTCGGGCACGCCGCGGCCTCGATGATCCAGGAGGTCCAGCGCACGGTCCCCGCCTACGGCCTGCCGCTCAAGGGCGTGTTCGGCAAGGTCCTGGTCAAGAGCGTCGAGTACGCCGTGCAGCACTGCGTCGACTCGATGGGTGAGCCGGAGCTGTCCCACGAGCACTGGACCGACTTCTACCGCGGCCGCGGCCGCATCGAGTTCACCGAGGGCCGCAACCTCGACGCGCTGCAGGACAGCGCCACCATCGGGGCCCGGGTGGCCTGGCGGGCGATGCACCCCGGCGTCGTCGCCGCGGGGGTCGACCCGGCCGTCATCTCGGTCGCCGCGGAGGCCATCTTCGCCTACGTCGACGAGCTGTGCGCCACCGCGATCGAGGGTTACCAGCAAGCGCAGGCCGAGGCCGAGGGCGCCGTCCCGGTCCGGCGCCGGCGCCTGCTCGAGCTCATCGTCCAAGCCCCCGAAGGCGCGGCGAGCAGCATCGCCGAGCTCGCCGGCGGCGCGGGCTGGCCGCTGCCGGAGGCCGCCGCGATGGTCGCCCTCGAACGCGGCCCCGACGCCGCCGGCTTCCCGGCCGACCTGCTCGGCGACGGCGTCCTGGCCGACCTCGACGGCCCCGAGCCGCACCTGCTCACCCGCGATCCCGACGCCGACCTCGCGCCCCTGGAAGCCAAGCTCGACGGCTGGCGGGCCGCGGTGTCCCCGACCGTTCCCCTGGCCGACGCCCCGGCCGCGCTGCGCACCGCCCGCCGCGCGCTGCTGCTGTCCGGCCCCGACATCCCCGGCCCGATCATCTGGTGCCGCGACCACCTCGCGACGCTCTGGCTGCTCGCGGAGGACTTCCTGGCCGCCGAGCTGGCCCGCCAGAGCCTCGACCCGTTCGCCTCCCTCAGCGAGAAGCAGCGCGACCGGCTCAGCGAGACACTGCTGGCCTGGCTGGAGACACGCGGCGGGGCACCGGAGATCGCGCAGCGCCTCGGCGTCCACCCGCAGACCGTGCGCAACCGGCTGCGGCAGCTCGAGGAGCTGTTCGGCGACCGCCTCAAGGACGCCGACGACCGCCTCGGCATGCAGCTCGCCCTGCGTGCTCAGCTGCTCATGCGCGCGCACCGGCCGGAGGGTGAACGGGAACGCTGACGGCGCGGTCGAGCGCGCGCACCGGCATCGGCAGCACGCGCCGCCACGGGCGGCACCCCGGCCGCTGCGGCCGGAGCTGCCGCTGGGGTGACGGAAAACTCGCGCGGCAGGACATCAGCGCGTCCGGTGCGTCATTGCGACCATACCTTCGAGGAATACGCGGATACCCGCGGAATGTCGATACGCATTACCGGTGAATCCGGGAGAACCCGCACCCTCGATCGCCTTTTCGGTCCCGTTGTTGTCACGCACACCCGCATTCGGCGTAAGTGGTGTTCGCCACACCGGACGCAAGTAGTCGGATGCCCTATTTTCAGGTTCGCGAGAAAGGCTGCCGATGACCATCGAGACGTACTCCCTGACCCTGCACGGCCGCCGCATCCGGCTGCACGAGCAGCCGTCACCGTCAGGTGCCGGTGACGAAGCGATCGTGCTGCTGCACGGGATCGCGGGCAGCGCCGAGACCTGGGCGCCGGTGCTGGCGCGGTGCGCGGCGCTCGGCCGGCGGGTGCTGGCACCCGACCTGCCCGGCCACGGCGAATCGGAAGCGCCGCGCGCGGACTACGGCCTCGGCGCGCTGGCGAGCACCGTGCGGGACGTGCTGGCGGTGTCGGGCGTGCGGCACGCGACCGTCGTCGGCCACTCGCTCGGCGGCGGCGTCGCGATGCAGTTCGCCTACCAGTTCCCGGAAATGTGCGACCGGTTGGTGCTGGTCGCCAGCGCCGGGCTCGGCCCGGAGGTGAGCCCGGTGCTGCGGGCCACGGCGCTGCCGGGTGCACCGGCCGTGCTGGCCCTGGCCGTCAACCGCGTGACGCTGGTGATCGCGCGGGCCGCGGCCCGGCTGGGGCGCCGGTTCGGCGGGTCGTTGAAAGCTGAAACACGGGAGCTGGCCCGGCATTTCGGCTCGCTGGCCGACCCCGCGCGGCGGCGGGCGTTCCTCTTCATCGCCCGCAGCCTCATCGACCTGCGCGGGCAGCGCGCGAGCGCCGTCGAGAAGCTCTACCTGGCCGAAGCCGTGCCGACGCTGCTGGTCTGGGGCGCGCGGGACCCGCTCATCCCCGTCGCGCACGGCCGCCGGACGGCCGGGCTGCTGCCGAACGGCCGATTGACCGTGCGGGAAAACGCGAAACACTTTCCACATGTGTCCGATCCGGACGGGTTCTGCGTGCTGCTGAACGAGTTCGTCCGGGGCACCGAACCCGCGCGGCTGACCCTGGACGACGTCGCCGAGCGGCTGACGGCCGCGCAGGCCGCCGAAAACACGGTGCGCGAGCCCTCCTGAAAAGTTGTCATCCGCGCACCATCCGCCCGAAGCGGAAGTGTCACCTCACCTCGCGCCGTTCCACCCGTTCGGGTGTAGTCCGGACGGGTTACCGCAAAGTCAGCGGAGAACCCGTTGACAGTGCCGTTCGCGCGAAATTATGTTGCCTGAGCCACAAAATCCGGACCGGCTTCGACGACGAAGAGGCCGGTTTTGTTGCCAGCAAGGATAAAACATGACCGACGTGGACACCGGGTTCGCCGCCCCCGCTTTGCGGACGGGCCGGCCCAACCCCGGCGAGCGCTCTTCCGGACCGGCGTACCGGCAGCAGTCCGTGTCGGCCGACCGGCCCCGGACCGCCTACCCGCCGGCTCAGCGGACCTCGGGGGAACCCCGGCCCGTGCGCGCTTCCGGCGCCATCGGGCTGTGGGCGTCCCTGCCCCGTGAGCTGGCGATCCGCTTCAAGCCGCGGGTCGACCCGCTGGCCCGCGCCGTCCTGCAGGAGGTCCAGCGGGCGGTGCCCGAGTACCGCCAGCCCCTCGAAGGCGCGTTCGGGCACATCATCACCCAGGGTGTCCGGCAGGCGATCATCCAGTGCCTCGACAGTGTCGGCACCCCTGGTGCCGTGCCGCTCGAGACGTGGACGACCGTGTTCCGCAACCTGGGCAAGATCGAGTTCAACGAGGGCCGCAGCCTCGACTGCCTGCAGACGGCCTACCGGGTCGGCGGGCGCGTCGCGTGGCGGCACATCTCGGAGTTCGGGCAGGCCAACGGCCTCGCCGCGGACACGCTGTGCACCAGCGCCGAGGCCATCTTCGCCTACGTCGACGAGATTTCCGCGCTCTCGATCGAGGGCTACACGGCGGCGCAGACCCGCGCCGCCGGCACCCGGGCGCGACGACGGAGGCGGCTGCTCGAACTGCTGCTCGCCGACCCGCCGTCGGCGCCGCAGACGATCAGCGCGCAGGCCGCGACCGCGCAGTGGGCGCTGCCCGCCGAGGTCACGGTCGTCGCCCTCGAACCCCGCGCCGACCAGCACAGTCTCGCCGCGCCGGACCTGCACTCCGACGTCCTCGTCGACCTCGAGGGCGGCGAGCCGTGCCTGGTCACCGGCGATGCGGAGAAGCACCTGAAGAACCTCACCGAGCGGCTGGGCGGCTGGCGCGCGGTGATCGGCCCGACCGTGCGGCTCACCGACGCGCCGCGGTCGCTGCTGTGGGCGCGCCGGACGCTGAAGCTCGTCCAGCGCGGCGTGCTGCCGGACGCGCCGGTCACGCGCTGCACGGACCACCTGTCCACGCTGTGGCTGCTCGCCGACGAGTTCCTGGTCCGCGAGCTGTGTTCCCGCAGCCTGGAGCCGTTCCGGGACCTCACCCCGAAGCAGCGGGCGCGCCTCGGCGAGACGCTGCTGATCTGGCTGCAGTCGCGCGGCAGCGCGCCCGAGATCGCGAAGAAGCTCAAGGTGCACCCGCAGACCGTGCGGTACCGCATGCACCAGCTGATCGACCTGTTCGGTGATCGGCTCAACAACGCCGACGACCGGCTCGACATGGAGATCGCGCTGCGGGCGGAGGCCCTGCTCGGTTCCTGAGTCCGGCTCATCCCGAAGGAGTGGTGAGGCTTGTGACGGGGCCGTCCGGCGAAACGAGCTTCGGGCCGATGCTGAGCGGCGACGGGCGGCCGGGACAGCTGTGGGCCATGCTCCCCCGGGAGCTGGCCGCGGTGTTCCGGCCGCGGATGCTCGACGTCGCCGACGAGGTGCTGCGCGAGATCCAGCGGACCATCCCGGACTACGCGCGGCCGCTCGACGGCGCCTTCGGCAAGGCGCTGCGGGCGGGCGTGCAGGCGGCGATCCTGCAGTTCATCGACCGGATCGCGGCGGCGGGCTCGGTCTCGGACGAGCGACGGCGGGTGTTCGTCGGGCTCGGCGTGCACGAGCTCGCGCAGGGCCGCAACCTCGACGTCCTGCAGGCGGCCTACCGCGTCGGCGCGCGCGTCACCTGGCGGCGGATGGCCGAGGTGGGGACGCGGGCCGGCGTGCCGTCGGCGACGCTGTGCGTGCTGGCCGAGGCGATCTTCGCCTACATCGACGAGCTGTCGGCGTTGTCGATCGAAGGGCACGCGGCGGCGCAGGCGCGGGCGGCGGGAGCGTTGGAACGACGTCGCCGCCGGCTGCTGGACCTGCTGCTGGCGGACCCGCCGTCGCCGTCGCGGACGGTCCAGGAAGCGGCGACGGCGGCGGATTGGCCGTTGCCGCACCGGCTGGTCGCGGTGGCACTGGACGAACCGGCCGACATCGTCGGGCTGGACGCGCTGGAGGACTTCGAGGACGGGACACCGCGGCTGCTGCTGCCGGCGCCGTCGGACCGGTCGGATCTGACGGCGGCCCTGGCCGGCCACCGGGCCGCGGTCGGCCCGCCGGTGCCGCCCCGTCAGGCCGCAAGCTCCCTGGCGACGGCACAGGAGGCGTTGCGCCTGGCCGCGGCCGACGTCCTCCCGGACGAGCCGCTGACCTGGTGCGAAGACCACCTGGCGACGTTGTGGCTGCGCAAGGAGCCGTTCCTCGCGACGGAGGTGTCCCGGCGCCGGCTGGCCCCGCTGACGGCGTTGACCCCGAAGCAGTACAACCGCCTGGCGGGGACGCTGCTGGCGTGGCTGGAGACGTGCGGCAACGTCCGCGAGGTCGCGGACCGCCTCGCGATCCACCCGCAGACGGTCCGCGCGCGGGCCCAGGAGCTGGAGACATTGTTCGCGGACCACCTGCGGGATCCGGACGACCGCTTCGAGATGATCCTCGCCCTCCGCGCCACCCTGACCTAGCCGTGTCGACCCTCTGATCACGAGTGATGCCCCTTCAATCACGCGTGATGCCTGCTCCATCACGCTCGATGCCCCTTTCCGCACAGCGGCCGGCGCGCGGAAGGAGGCATCTCGCGTGACCAGAGGGGCATCACGTGTGATTGGGAGGGCATCACTCGTGATTGAAGGGTCGACTCGCGTCAGACCGGGGTGCCGGGGCTCGTGCGGCCGGCCAGTTCGGCGAGCTCGGCGGCGAGGTGCCGGGCCGGCACCGCCACGTGCGGCGGGTCGAGCATCGTCCGGTGGTCGCCCGGCACGGGCTCGATGTGCAGGTCGGCGCAGCACTCTGCCCAACCCGGCGCGGCCGCGTCTCCCGCCTGGTACAGCACGACGCGACCCGCGTACGGCGCCGCGTCGGGCGGCGCTTCGGAGCCGAAGAGCACCACGACGTCCACCCGCTCACCCGCACCGGCCAGCCGTCGCGCGGTCTCGAACGCCAGCACGCCGCCGGCCGCCCAACCGCCCAGCCGGTACGGCCCGGCCGGCTGCACCTCCCGCAGCGACGCGACGCAACCCTCCACATCGGACGCTTCGACGCGGTGGCACGGGACGCCGTCGAGCCGGTCCAGGAGCGGCCGGTACACGACGGGCTCGCCGAACAGCACCAGCGGCGCGCCTTCGAGCCACGGCGGACTGTCGGGGAAGGATGCCGGCGGGCCCGTCACGTACTCGGCGAGGTCGTCCAGGCTCGCGCCGCCCAGCAGCAGCGGCACCGGCAGCGTGACGCCGAACTCGCGCTCGGCCGCGGCCCGCGCCCGCATCGCCGTCAGGGAGTCCAGGCCCAGCTCGACCAGCGGCACGTCCCGGGGCACCGCGCCCCCGAGCAGTCCCGCGACGATGGCCGCGAGCCGCTCGTGCGCGGTCGCCGGCGTCGGGACGGCCGTCAGCACAGCCGAGAAGAACGGCCGCCGGGCGAGGTCCGGGAAGTGCCCGGCGACGCGGGCCGCGTCGAGCCGCGCGATCCCGACCGACGGCCGGTCAGCCGCGAGCACCGCGGGCAGTGCGTCGAGTTCTTCGGCCACCGGCAGCCGCTCCAGCACGGGATCCGAGCCCCAGCTCACCGTCGTCGCGGGCAGTCCCCGTGAGCGCCGCCAGGCGGCGAACGCGTCCAGCCACGCGTCCGCGGTCGCGACGGCCATCCGATCGGGCGCGCCGACCAGCGCGGCCGACGACGAATACAGCAGCCACCAGTCGGACGGGGTGTCGGCAGTCGCCTCGTGCAGCCGTCGTGCGCCGAGCACTTTGGGGCGCCACACGGCCGTGAGGTCGCCGCCGGGCGCGTGCACGATTCCCCGCAGCGGCAGGCCATCCGCGGTGGCCGCGGCGACGAGCCGTTCCGCGACACCGGGTTGCGCGATGTCGCCGTCGACAGTCACGACGTCCACTCCTGGTACATCCTCAATGGACAGTCCGCAAAGGACAATCCTGGTGGCGCCATTGCTCGCCAGCCAGCGCGCGGTGGCCGCCCCCGGCTCGCCGGTGACGACGTACGCGCCAGGTCCCGTCGACACGCCGTCGACGAGCGGCAGGCGGGTCAACCGGGCCGCGTACCGGACGTCGTGGCGCCAGCGGACTTCGTCGTCGGGCGCGTCCGCCCGCAGCTCGCGCGCGAGAACGTCCACATGGGACCGCGCGTCGCAGTCGACGAGCGTCGCCCGCAGTCCCGGCCGGTCGAAGGCGAGCGCCCGCACCAAGCCGCGCAGGAACACCAGTCCCGGCTCGCCGCTCGACTGCGTGACCAGGTGGAACCGGACACCGGACCCGAGGCGGGCAAGTACCGAAAGGACGGTACGCAAGAGATCCTGGGCGTCCTCGGGATCGCGGTAGGCGTGGGGCGCCCCGGTGAGGAACACGACGCCGCGCACCGAGCGTTCGGCCAAGAAAGCCGGCAGCTCGTCGAGGTCGTCCTGCGGCAGCGAAAGCGCTTCGTCGCCGGCCGCCGCCAGTGCCAGGGCGAGCGCGACGACCCGGGCGAGCGCGGCCGGGTGCTCGTCGGTGAGCAGCAACCACGAACGCCGTCCGTCCGGCGGGGTCGATGGCAACGGTGCTCGCGGCCAGTCGATCCCGAACGCGCGGGCGGCGAGCGGAACACTGACGGAGGTCTGGACGCGGATGTCGCCGACGTCGGCGACGACCTCGCCGTCCTGGGTGACGAGCTGCACCGCGCCTTTGCCGTCAGCCATGCATCGCACACTCCGGCCCGGGTCGCCGAGCAGCCGTACCCGGCCGAATCCTTTCGGCACAACGTCTTCGGGCAACGTCGCGGCAAGGGCCGCACGGAGCCCGCGAACCGGGCCGTGGTCCACTTCGGAAATCGGTGCCGGCGCGGGTTCGGTGTCCGGTGCGACCCACGCCGTTGCGTGGCGCACCCAACTCGCTCCGGCTCTCGCCCGCACCACGGCGGTGCCGTCAGCTCGAATCTCCGTGCTGAGCAAGGTCTCCCCGGTCACCGCGAGCATCCGGTGGACTTCGAGGCCGTCGACCCGGACGCGCGCGGTGCCGAACAGCTGCCGGGCGCCGGCCAGGAACAGCTCCAGGAAACCGGCCGCCGGGAAGACCGCGACGTCGTGCACGCGGTGCTCGTCCGGTGCTTCCGGCCCGATCGTCGACTGCCACAGGTGGCGCCCCTCGTCCGGTACTTCGACGCGGGTGCCGAGCAGCGGATGGCCGGCGGTCCGCCGCGGTAGGCGGAACGTCCGGTGTTCCCAAGGGGGCGGGGGCAGGTCGAGCACGGGCGCCTCCGGGTACCGCCGGTCGAGCACCGCCGGGTGCCCGGCGGTGTGCAGCTCGGCCAGCGAACGCGCGAAAACGTTTTCTTCGCCGTCGCGCCGGCTCAGGGTGGGCAGCGTCCGGACGCCGGCCGCGGTCTGCTCGACAGCGGGCAGCGCGATCGGATGGGGCGAGATTTCGACGAACCAGCGGTGCCCATCGGCGACGGCGGCGGCGACCGCCTGGGTGAACCGGACCGGACGGCGCAGGTTGGCCGTCCAGTAGCCGGCGTCGAAGGGCGGCACCGCACGCGGGTCGTCGAGCACGCTGGAGTAGAAGGCCGTCGCGAGTGGCCACGACCGCAGTTCCCCCAGCCCGGACCGGAACCGGCCCAGAATCGGTTCGACCGCGGCCGAGTTCCCGGTTCCGGCCAGCCGGCGCGCCAACCGACCAAGACTATCCACATAGGACACCAATACGGCGAGCTGCTCGGGACTGCCGGCGACCGTGCACTGCGCCGGCGAAGCGTGTTCGACGACCGTGATGCCCGGGAACCCCAGCTCGAGCACCTCGGCGGCGGACAGCTCGACGACGGCCATCGTGCCGGCGGGCAGCTCCGAGAGGAGGTTCGCCCGGCTGACGACGATGTCAAGCCCGGTCCCGGCGTCCAGCGCGCCCGCGACAACGGCCGCCGCGATCTCGCCCGCGGAGTGACCGAGCACGGCGGCGGGCTCGACGCCGTGCGCGCGCCACCACTCCGCCAGGGCGACCTGCAGGCCGAACACGAGCGGCGGCACGACGGCGGGGTCACCGAGCGGCCGGCGCAGGGCGCCCCGCAGCGAGAATCCCGCCTTGGCCAGGAACAACGGTTCCAGCGCGGCCACGGCGGCCCGGAACTCCGGCTCGGCGCCGAGCATCCGCCGTCCCATCGCGGGCCACTGCGCCCCGGCCCCCGAGAACACAAAAACCGGACGCGGCTCGCGCCCGGCCGTCCCCCGGACGACATCGGCCGTGGTCCGGCCCTCGGCGACCGCCCGCAGTCCCGCGATCAGTGCGGCGCGGGAGGACGTGATGACGGCGGCCCGCAGCGGAAGTTGCTCCCGGCGCCGGGCGAGCGTCGCGGCAAGGTCGCCGGGTGCGGTCCCGCGGCCGGGGCCGGCGAGCCAGTCAGCGAGTTCGCCGGCCCGTCGGCGCAGGGCGGGTTCCGAGCGGGCCGAGACCGTGAAGATCTGCGGGCGGCCGTTCCACCGGGAACCGGGGGTGGCGGGTTCGAGGGGTTTCGACCATTCCTCGACCACGACGTGCGCCCCCGTGCCACCGGCACCGAAGGCCGAGACACCGGCGCGAGCGGTGCCGGCGTACCGCGGCCAGTCGGTGAGCTTGTCCGGCGACAGTGGGATCCGGCTGTGCCAAAGGGACAGGACCACCTTGATCAACCCGAGGATCCCGGATGCCGCGCCGAGGTCGCCGAACTGTGAGTTCGCCGAACCCACCAGCACTGGCCGCCGCGGGTCGCGGGTTCGGCCGAGTGCCTCCTCCAGGCCAGCCTGCGTCTCCACGTAGTCCACAGTGGACAAGTCAGATCCGGCGACCGCGTGCGCGTCGGCCAGGATCTGCTCAGGCGCGGACCAGCCCACCGCGCTGCCGCGGATCACCGCCAACACTCGGTCGCCGTCTCGGCGGGCGTCGGCGAGTCTCTTCAGCACCACCACTCCGCAGCCCTCGCCGCACACCGTGCCGTCGGCCGGCGGTGCGAACAGCACATGGACCCCCGCGGCCAGCATCACGTCGGCCTCCCCCGCGGCCAACGCCCGAACCGCATGGTGGACCGCGACCAGCGCCGACGAGCCCGCCGTGTCCACGACCACGCTCGGCCCGCGCAGGTCGAACCTCTCCGACACCCGGTTCGCGATCATCGATGCAGCCGACCCGGTGTCCGCCGCCGAGACGCCCGCGAACACGCCAGTCCGGCTGCCCCGCAGCGTGCCGGGCGCGATGCCCGCGTGCTCGAGCGCCGCCCACGTCGTCTCCAGGAGGATCCGCTGCCTCGGGTCCATCGCCGCGGCGTCGGCCGGGTCGATCCCGAAGAAAGCCGCGTCGAACCCGGCGACGTCGGCCAGGAACGCGCCGCGGAAATCGTCTTCGAACCACGGACGGCGGTCGGGCGGCACGGCGCCGGCGAAATCGGTGCCGCTCAGCAGCGCCCGCCACAACTCGTCCGGCGACTCGACGCCGCCCGGCAACCGGCAGCCGACGCCGAGCACCGCGACCGGCTCACCGGCCCGGGGCCGCGGCCGGGCGTCCGGCTCGGCCAGCGCCGCCGCCAGCGCGGCGATCGATGGGTACCGCCCGAGCAAGGCGAGGTCGGGTTCGCGGCCGAGCAGCTCACCGAGTTCGGCGGCGACGGTCGCCGCATCCCGCGACGACAGGCCCAGCTCGGACGGCGGCACCCCGGCGTCGACCTGCTCCGGCGTGAGACCCGCGAGCCCGGCGATCCGCTCGGTGAGCCAGCGGCGCAGCTCACCGGGGTCGGTCATCGCACGCCACCGAGGTCATCGACGATATCGACGGCCGGCACTGCGTATCCACTCGTGTCCGAAGCAGACAGACGTTCAGCACTCGTGAGCATGGATTCCTCGCGCATTTCTCGCGGCGGACCGGTGATTCACCGTATTTCCCCCGTTGAATCCCTGTCAACGAACCGGGAATGCGCGGAAATACTTTGTCACTCCGTTCACTGCGTCACGGGCAACGCCTGTGGTCACCGTGATAGTCACGCGGCGGACATCCCCGTGACCCGCCACTTCCCGCCCACGCGCTCGGCCGTGACGCTCAACTGAGCGGCACCGGTGCTGTGCTGCCCGTCGCCTCGGGTTCCGGTCTGGTCGAGGAACACCAGCAGTGCCGCGCGGTCGCCGTCCAGGAGTTTCACCCCGGATGCGACGGCGGTCGACGTGACCACGAGTTTCTGGTCGGCCGCGAGCTTCCGGACCTCGCCGAAGAGCTGCCCGTACTGCGCCAGCGCGGGGCCGGTGAGGAGTTCTTTCGCCGCCTGTTCGTTCCTGCCCGGGTCGTCGTAGCGGTAGGAGAACAGCGTGCCGAGCGCGGCGCTGATCTGTTTCCCGGCGTCCGCGGTGCCCGCGACATCGGAAAGCGCGGTGTTGTGCGCGACGACGGCGTTCGTGCTCCTCGCTTCGAGCGTGAACCACCCGGCGAGCACCGCCATCACGACCGCGACCGCGGCGAGCACCCACGGCGCCCGGCGACGAGGTGTCACGACCGGTGTCTCGACAGGTGCCGGGTCGTGGTGCCGACCGGCCACCTTCGCCAGGCGCTTCTTCGTCGGCGTGGTCATGGCGCCTCCCCCGTCGGGACCTGGCCCAGCCCGGTGACCCGCCAGCCTTCGGGGCCGCGCGTCAGGTCGGCCCGGAACCGGTTGCGTTTCGTCACGGCGTCGCCGCCTTCGGGCGCCACCACCAGCTCGACCGACGCGATCAGCTTCGCCGTGCCCGCGCCGGTGTCCACTTCGGTCACCGCCGCGTCGGTCACCTTGCCGGCGGTGACGGTCTTCGCCTGCGCGATCCGGTCGAGGCTGCCCTGGCGATCGGCGGCCAGCTCGTCGTGCAGCGCGCCGCCCGACAGCTCGAGCCAGTGCTGGTACCCCGGTGCCGCCTGCCGGTAGTCCAAAGTGGTCAGCCCGGCGACGGCGGTCCGGCCCGCCTGCAGCGCATCCTCCCGGACGACCGCGCGCGCGACGCCGTCGTCGTGCGCCGCCTGCCACCAGGTGAACCCCGACCAGCCCGCCGCGACGGTCGCCAAGACCGCGGCCACCCACGCGAAGATCCTCACGGCCGTCCTCCCGGTGCGTTCTGCGAACCCCGCACGTTCGTCGGATCGCCCCTCGGCAGCGCACACCGCGCGGCCGTGTTCAGCGGACGGGTCGACGTGTCGAGGCCGTCGTGATACGGCGTCGTGTACCCGGTGGTGCACGGCGGCGGGTCGAAGAACGTCAGCGACAACCCGAAGTGTGCGCCGTCCGGCCGCACGACCGCGCTGCCCGCGGCGACCGCCTCCGGTGCGGTGATCAGCAGCTGCCGCAGTCCGCTCTGGCGCGCTTCGAGGACGTCCGCGGTGGTCAGCAGGTTGGCGAGCAGGACGCCCAGCTGCGGTCCGGAGTCGCGGATCAGTGCGCCGACCTCGTTCGCCGCCGCGGGCACCGCCGGGATGAGCGTGCGCAGGTCGCCGTCGGCCTGCTTCAACGTCGAGGCCAGGAGTTTCGCATTGGCGCCGAAGCTGCGGATCGCGTCGGCCTGCTGCACTTGGGTGTCGAGCACGACGTGCGCGTCGGTGACGAACCGGGTCAGTGGCGCCACGTGCGCGCTCGCCGCCTGCACGAACTCGATGCCGCGGCCGACGAGCTGGTCGAGCGCCGGGCCGGCGTCGGACGTCGCGTTGTACAGCTCGTCGACGACCGTGCGCAGGGCGGGCTTCGGCACCGAATTGGCGAACGAGTCCACTGTCGACAAGACGACGTCGACCGGCAGCGGGATCTTCGTGTCGGCTTGGGTGATCACCGACCCGTCCCGCAGCTTCGGCCCGCCGTCCGTGCGCGGCCGCAGGTCGACGTACTGCTCACCGATCGCCGACCGGTCGGCGACGACGGCTTCGGTGTCGGCCGGGACCGGCGCGGTGCCGGAGTCGATCTCGAGGTCCGCCTCCATCCCGGCCGGGGTCAACCGCAGCTCGCCGACGCGGCCGATCGGCACGCCGCGGTAGGTGACCTCGGCGTTGGTGAAGATGCCGCCGCCGGTCGGGAACTGCGCTTTCACGGTGTACCCGCGGTCGAAGAACACCTTGTCGAGGCCCGCGTAGGTGGCTCCGACGTAGGCGACGCCGAGCACGGCGATGACGACGAAGAGGGTCACCTGGACGCGCACGAACCGGGTCAGCATCAGTGGCCCACCTTGAGAAACCCGTTGAGGTAGTCGCCGCGGATCGTGTCGAGCGCGGCGTCCGGGAACGGGAAGGTGAAGATCATCTCCATCGCCTTCGGCAGCTTGTCCCCGGAGTCGGCCAGCCGCCGCAGCAGCGGTTCGAGGGCCTTGAGGTCCGCGACGAGGTCGTCCTTGCTCTCGTTCACGGTGTCGACGGCGACCGAAGTCAGGCCGTCGAGGGACTTGAGCATGCCGACCAGCGCTTCCCGCTGCTGGTTGAGGACACCGATGCCGGGTGTCAGGCCGTTGAGTGTCGTGGTGATCTGGTCGGTGTGCGCGTTGAGCGTCTCCGCGAGCTTGTTGACGCTCTCGATAGCCCGCGTGATCTCGGTCCGATGCTCGTCGAGGCCCTTCACGAAGGCGTCCAAACTGGACAGCAGGCTGCGCGCCGCGGTTTCGCGGCCGCCGAGGGCTTCGTTGAGCTGGTGGCTGATGTTCTGGATCTGCGCCACCCCGCCGCCGTTGAGCAGCAGCGACAACGCGCCGAAGACCTCCTCGATCTCGGGCGTCAAAGTGGACCGGTCCAGCGGGATCGCCGCGCCGTCGAGGAGCCGGCCCGACGGCGTCGCGTCGTCCGGCGGGGCCAGCTCGACGAACTTCTCACCGAGGATGCTGGCCTGACGCAGCCGCGCGACGGCGTTGCCCGGCAGGTCGACGTCACCGTTGACCAGCAGGTCGACGCGCGCGCTGTGCCCGTCGGGCGCCAGTTCGACCTTGACGACCTGCCCGACCGGGACGTCGTTGACCTTGACCCCGGACTGCGGCACCAGGTCGAGGACGTTCGTGAAGCTCGCGGTGACGTGGATCGGGTGGTCGCCGAGCGCGGCGCCGCCGGGCAGCGGGATGTCGTAGACGCTCACCCCGCGTCCGCAGCCGGTGGTGACCAGCGCGAGCGTCACCACGGCGGCGACCTTGATCAGGGACTTCATTTCGGCTCCGGGAACTCGAGGAGGTTGCCGCGGCCGTCGATGGTCCCGTTCGCCTTGTCGTAGGCACCCAGCAGGTTCGTCAGGGCGTTCGGGGCCGCTTGGAGGGCCTCGGCGAGCGAGTCCTTCTGGTCCACCAGCACCTTCGTGACGTCGGCGAGCTTGTCCACGTTGGACTGCACCTTGCCGCGGTTGTCCTTGATGAACCCCTGCACGACGCCCAGCGCCTGGGTCAGCTCGGTCAGCGCGCCGGAGAACTGGTCGCGCTGGTCGGCCAGGACCTTGCTGAGCGACGCGATCTGCGAAATGGCCTGCTTCACCTGGCCGTCGTTGGCGGCGAGCATCGCGGTGAACTTGCTGATGTTGTCGACGGAACCGAACAGGTCGTCTTTGGAGTCGCTCGCGGCACGCGCGAACTCGCCGAGGTTCTTGATCGCCGTGCCGATGGTCTGCCCGTTGCCGTTCAGGTACTCGGCGGACTTGGTCAGCACCTCGCTGACCGCGCCGTCCTTGTTGGCGCCCTGCGGGCCGAGCGCCGTCATCAGCTGGTTGAGGCTGTGCAGGAGGTCGTCGACCTCGACCGGGGTCGCGGTGCGCTCCCGCGGGATCGACGCGCCGTCGGCCAGCTGCGGCCCGCCCTGGTAGACGGGCGTGATCTGCACGTACCGGTCGGCGACGAGACTCGGCGTGATCACGACGGCCCCGGCGTCCGCGGGCAGCTGGACGTCCGGATGCAGCGTCATGGTCACCTTGACGTCGGTGCCATTCGGTTCCACTTTGGACACCGACCCGATGGCGACGCCGAGGACGCGGACGTCCGAGTTCGGGTAGACGCCGACGGCGGCGGCGAAGTACGCGGTCAGCGTGCGTTCGGCCGGGGCGGTCGCGAGCGGCCACACCGCCGTGACGGTCAAAGCGAGCAGCACGCCGAGCGCGAGCGCCCGCAGTCTCGTCCGCCGGCGCGCCTGCGCTCCCAGGTCGATGAGCTGGTGCGCCATCAGCGTCCCCCGTTCTTCGGCGGCAGGCAGCTGCCCGGTGTGGTGCCGGTGGGGATGAGCCCGCAGATGTAGGTGTCGATCCACCGGCCGTTGCCGACGGCGTTGCCGAGCAGCCGGTAGAACGGGCCGGCCAGGCGCAGGCTGTCCGCCAGCTTCCCCTGGTTCTGCTGCAGCACGGTCGCGACGCGGTCGAGCTGGTCGAGCGCCGGGCCGAGCGTCTTCTGGTTGTCCGCGACGAGCCCGCGCAGCTGGATCGAGAGGTTCTTGACCCCGCTGAACAGTGACGCGATCGCGTCCTTGCGGGCGTTCAGCTCGGTGAGCAGCGTGTTGCCGTCGCGGATCAGCGCCTGGATCTGATCGGAGCGCTCGCCGAGTGTCTTGGACACCTGGTTGGTGTTCTGGAACAGCTTGACCAGTTCGTCGTCGCGGGACGCAAGCGTTTGCGACAAGGCGGCGACGCCGTCGAACGCGGTGCGCACGTCCTGGGGGGCCGACGCGCCGAGCGTGTCGGACAGGACCCGGAACGCCTGTGCGAGCTGGTTCGTGTCGATCGCCCCGACCGTGCTCGCCAGGTCGTTGAACACCTCGGTGACGTCGTAGGGCGAGCTCGTCCGCTCGGGCGGGATCGGCTGGTCCGGGTTCAGCTCGCCGTTGCCGACCGGGTCGAGCACGAGGTTCTTCTGGCCGAGCAGTGTCTTGATCTTGATCGCCGCCGTGGTCCGGTTGCCGATCCAGGTGTCCTTGACCCGGAACAGCACCTCGACGTGGTCGCCGGCCAGCCGCACGTCGGTGACCTCGCCGACCTTCACCCCGGCGACGCGGACCTCGTCGTTCGGCTTCAGCCCGGCGGCCTCGTGGAATTCGGCCTTGTAGGTGGTTCCGCCGCCGAGGATCGGCAGGTCGTCGGAGAAGAAGGTGGCGCTGCCGGCCAGCACCATGACGAGTGCGGTCACCGCGCCGACGACGATCGGGTTGCGGCTGCGGAACGGCTTGATGCGGGGCGGTTTCATCGGCACCTCTCAGCGGTCACGGGGATGCCTGGAACTTGTCCGCCCGGCGCGGGTTTCGCGTCGGTCTCCACCGAGCAGAGGTAGAAGTTCGCCCACGAGCCGTAGGAGAACAGCGTGCCGATGCGGTCGAGCTTCTTCGGCAGGTTGTCGAGGAACTGCTGGAACACCGGGGTGTTGTCGGCCAGGTTCTTCGAGAGGTCGCCGAGGGCGGTGATGCTGTCCTTGAGCGGCTGACGTCCTTGTTCCAGCAGCCCGGCGGTGGCGGTGGTCAGCTCGCCGAGCCCGCCGATCGCCTGGCCGATCGGCTTCGCGTCCGCGGCCAGGCCGGTGACCAGCTGCGCGGTCGTGTCGACGAGTGCGTCGAACTGGTCGCCTTGGGCGTTCACGGTGTCGAGCACAGTGTTGAGGTTGCCGATCACCTGCCCGATCACGGCGTCCTTTCCGGCCAAGGTGGACGTCAGTGACGCCGTGTGCCGCAACAGGCTTTCGATCGTGCTGCCCTCGCCTTGCAGGACCTGGATGATCTCGAACGACAGCTGGTTGACGTCGTTCGGCGACAGTGCTTGGAAGAGCGGTTTGAACCCGTTGAACAACGCGGTGAGGTCGAGCGCGGGCGTGGTCCGCTCGAGAGGGATCTGCGCGTCTTCGCCGAGGGTCGGCGACGTGTCGGTGGCGCCCGGGTCGACCGAGAGGTACCGCTGGCCGACGAGGTTGCGGTAGCGGATGGTGACCGAGGCCGAGGCCGTGAGCCGGTGCGTGCGGTCGACGGAGAACGCGACGTCGGCCAGCCGGTGTTCGACGACGTGCACCTCGTCGACCTGGCCGATCCGGACGCCGGCCATGCGGACCTCGTCGCCGGGGTTGACCGAGGTGGCGTCGGTGAACCGGGCCGTGTAGCCGATGGTGGCGCCGACGCTGGAGTTGGCGATGGTGATCGCGAGGATCCCGGTGGCGACCGCGGTGACCAGGAAGAAGATCAGGCCCTTGATCGCGGGACCGGCGACGCTCCTCATCGGACGGTCACCTCCGTCCCGCGCAACGCCGGTCCGATCAGGACACTGCTCCAGTCCGGCACGTCCCCCAGCGTGGGCTTCAGCAACTCCGCGACGAGCTGCCGTTCGCCGGGCGAGTTGGCCGGGCCGAGGTCACCGTCGGTGGCGCCCGAGGCCGCCGCGCCGCCGCCGTAGCACTTCGGCCCGCCCGTGGCGTCGAACCGCGGGGTGTCGCGGCCGGGAACGTACTTCTCGCGCGGGTCCCGCACGGTGAGCGTCACGTGCAGGCCCGGTTCGTTCGTGCCCTTGCCGAGTGCCTTCTCCATCAGCGGCTTGAGCCGGTTGACGGCGTCGAACAGGCAAGGGAACTCCGGCGAGTATCGGGAAAGCAGCTCCAGCGACGGCCGGCTTTCCACCGAGACGCCGATGATGTTGTCCTTGTTCTTCCGCAGGAAGTCGTTCAGGTGCCCGGTCGCGCTGGTGACGCTCGAGTAGAGGTTGTCGAGGTCCGCGCGGGTGTCCACAATGGTCTTCGCGGTGGTCGAGAGGTCGGTCAGCGCCTGCAGGATGTCCGGTGCGGCGGTCGTGTAGACGTCGGCCGCGTTCGCCAGCCCGGTGATGTCCGCCTTGAACTGCGGCATCAGCGGGTTCACCTGGGCCAGGAGGTCCTGCAGCTTGACGATGCTTTCGCCGATCGGCTGCCCGCGGTGGTCGAGGGCCTGCGAAATCGCGCCGAGCGAGCTGTTCAGCTTCTGCGGCTGGACCGCCCGCAGCAGCGGCAGCAGGTCGCCGAGGACGCGTTCCAGCTCGATCGCGCTCGACGAGCGGTCCTGCGCGATGACGTCTCCCGCGCGCAGCGAGCCGCGTGGCAGGTCGGGCAGGACGAGGTTGACGTACCGCTCGCCGAACACCGTCTTCGGCAGGAGCCGCGCGGAGACGTTCTCGGGCAGCGTCCCGATCCTCGCCGGGTCGAGCGCCAGGTCGATCTCGGCGCCGGTGCGCGTGCTGCGCACCGCCCGGACCTCGCCGAACGGCACGCCCTTGACCTTCACCTCGGCCGTCGGCGCGAGCTGGTTGCCGACGCGATCCGCTTGCAGCGTCACCACTTCGGAGTCGTCGAAGTCCTTGTCGTAGATGGCGATCGCGAGATAGCCGAGCAGGACAAGCACACCGAGGAACGCGACCCCGGCGAGCTGCGTGCCGAACCGGCTCATCCCGACACCTTCACCGTGGTCGTCGCGCCCCAGATGGCCAGGGACAGGAACAGGTCGAGCACGCTGATCAGCACGATCGACGTCCGCACCGCCCGGCCCACCGCCACGCCGACGCCGGCCGGGCCACCCGAGGCGCGGTAGCCGTAGAAACAGTGCGTCAGGATCACGCCGACGCTGAAGACGAGCACCTTGCCGAACGACCAGAGCACGTCACCCGGCGGCAGGAACAGCGTGAAGTAGTGGTCGTAGGTGCCGCCGGACTGTCCGAAGAAGACGACCGTGGTGAGCCGCGAGCCGAGGTAAGAGATCAGCAGCCCGACGACGTAGAGCGGGATGATCGCGATGAACCCGGCGATGATCCGGGTGGTGACCAGGTAGGGCATGCTCCGCACGGCCATCACCTCGAGCGCGTCGATCTCCTCGGAGATCCGCATCGCGCCGAGCTGCGCGGTGAACCCACTGCCCACAGTGGACGAAAGTGCGAGCCCCGCGACGAGCGGTGCGATCTCGCGGGTGTTGAAGTACGCGGTGAGGAACCCCGTCATCGCGGAGATGTTGATCTGGTTCAAAGCGCTGAACCCTTGCAGGCCCACCGTGACACCCGTGAACACGCACAGCCCGACCATCACGCCGATCGTGCCGCCGATCACCGCGAGCGCGCCGCTGCCGAACGTCACCTCGGCCAGCAGCCGCACCACTTCACGGAAGTAGCGCGTCACCGCGAGCGGGACGGCCGCGAGCGCGCGGACGTAGAACAGCAGCTGGTCGCCGAGGTCGAACAGCCGGTCGCCGGGTTTGCCGAGGATGGCCACTCAGGTCCCCTTCGCCGGAACGAGTTGCAGGTACAGGGCGGTGAGCACGGTGTTGACGAAGAACAGCAGCAGGAACGTGATGACGACGGACTGGTTGACGACGTCGCCGACGCCTTTGGGGCCGCCCTTGGGGTTCAGGCCGCGGTAGGACGCGACGACTCCGGCGAGGTAGCCGAAGATCACCGCCTTCACCGAGCTGACGACGAGGTCCGGCAGCTGCGCGAGGGCGTTGAAGCTGGCCAGGTACGCGCCGGGCGTGCCGCCCTGGATGATCACGTTGAAGAAGTAGCCACCGAGCACGCCGACCACGCTGACCAGGCCGTTGAGCAGCACGGACGCGCAGACCGCGGCCTGCACCCGCGGCACGACCAGGCGCTGGATCGCCGAGACGCCCAGCACCTCCATCGCGTCGATCTCCTCGCGGATGCTGCGCGCACCGAGGTCGGCACAGATCGCGCTGCCGCCCGCACCGGCGATGATCAGTGTCGTCACGATCGGGCTCGCCTGCTGCACGACGGCCAGCACGCTCGCCGCGCCGTTGAACTGCTGGGCGCCGATCTGGCTGGTGAGCGAGCCGAGCTGCAGGGAGATGACCGCGCCGAACGGGATCGAGACGAGGATCGCCGGCGCGATGGACACGCTGGCGATGAACCAGAACTGCTGGACGAACTCGCGCACCTGGTACGGGCGGCGGAACATCGCGAGGATGATGTCGAGGCCCATCGCGCACATGCGGCCGAACTCGCGCAGGCCGTTCGCGGCCCGTTGCTGCACTTGGATCGTCATGCCTTGCACCCGGTGCTGAAGCAGCGCAACTGGAGGTTCGAGACGAAGGTGTTGCCCGGCCCCGAAACCAGGCCGGTGAGCAACCGGCTCAGGTCCTCGTGCCCGACGCACCCGGCGAACGGAGGCGCGGTGAAGGTGGAGGTCACCTTCACCGGCGGGGCCGGCAGCGAGATCGGCACCAGCGCCTTGATGGTCACCGCGGCGGGCTGGGCCGTCCGGCAGTCCGGCCCGACGTCGAGGGTCTTGCCGCCCACTTTCACGTCCGAGAGCTTGATGAACACCTTCGCGGTCACGTCCGTGTCGGCGCAGATGTTCGTCTGCGTGGCCTTGCAGTCCTTGTCCTTGCCCGTGTGCACCGTCGCCGTTCCCGTGGCGTCGCCGTCCGGGATGATCTCGACCCGGCCGGTGGTGGCCATGAACCGGAACGCCACGAAGTACCCGTCCGTCGGCGGGATGCTCAGCTTTCCGGTGATGGGCACGGTGTTCGTGAGACCACCCAGCGCGCCGTCGAAGGTGCCCGGCGGGAAGGCTATGTCGGAACCGAGCTTGGCCACGTGGCTCGTGGTCGGCTGCCGGGCGTCCCCGAGGGTGAACCCGAAGGGTATCTGCGTGGCCGCTTGCGGCTGGGCCGCCGTCTCGCTCGGCGCCGCTTCCGCGGCACCGAGCGAGAACGCCACCAGCACGAGTACCAGCGGCAGCGAGAACCGGGTCAGCAGCGACATTCGGACTTCCTCATCGAAGGCGATCCTTTCCGAAGCTACTGACGATTCTCGTTGCTGCACAAGGGTTTTCTCATTCTTGTCACGCGGGTCTGCGTTTCCGCGTCACGACTTCACTTCCTGGTGAGCGTGATCTCCAACTTGTTGCCAGGGCCGGACGTGATGCCGGTGATCAGGCCGGTGAGGAACCCGCAGCCGGTGAACTGCGGGATGCCGTACGTCGCGGTCAGCTTGCCGCCCTTGAGCGGGTCGAACCCGGACGCCGAGGCGAGCGGGACGTCGGCCGGCTTCACCGTGTGGCAGGAGGTCGACGAGAGGATCGGGAACCCGAACACGCGGACCTTGGTGAGCTGGACGTCCACCTGCGCGTTCGCCTTGACCGCCCCGCCGGTGAGCGTGCCGTTGATCGCGCCGACCTGGACGAGCTTCACCGTCGCGGACGCCGGGATGAAGCCGAGCACCCGGAAGTCCACATCGGACTTCGGCAGCGCGAGCCGGGCCCCGAACTTGCCGGACGCCGCGTCGAGCTTGGCGTCGAGGCTGCCCGGCCCGAGCGGCAGTGTGGCGTGCAGCTGCTTGAGAGTCGACTTGCCCTTGACCGAGTACTTGACGTCGATGCCGCCCGGCGGCGTGGTCGGCTGGGTTGTCGTCGGTTCCGTGGTGGGCGTCGTGGGCTCGGTAGTGGGGGTCGTCGGTTCCGTCGTCGGAGTCGTGGGCTCCGTCGTCGGGGTCGTCGGCTCAGTGGTCGGGGTGGTCGGCTCCGTCGTCGGAGTGGTCGGCTCGGTCGTCGGCGTTGTCGGCTCAGTGGTCGGAGTCGTGGGCTCCGTGGTGGGCGTCGTCGGCTCGGTCGTCGGAGTCGTCGGCTCGGTGGTGGGAGTCGTCGGCTCCGTCGTCGGAGTCGTGGGCTCCGTGGTCGGGGTGGTCGGCTCCGTGGTCGGAGTGGTGGGCTCGGTCGTGGGAGTCGTCGGTTCCGTGGTCGGCGTCGTCGGCTCGGTCGTCGGTGTGGTGGGCGTGGTCGGGGTCGTCGGCGTGGTCGGCGTCGTGGTGCCGCCCGCCTGCTTGACCTCGAACGTGCCCAGCAGCTGGTTCTGGCCCGGCACGGCGACGCAGTCCGAGGTGAACGTGCCGAGGTCGGTCGGCTGGCCGTCCGCGGTGCGCGGGGTCATCGTGGTGCTGAAGTTCCCGACCGTCACCGACGCGGTGCCCGGGCTGGGGAACGTCACCGCCGGCGCCTTGCCGCTGCTCTTGACGTGGAACGCGCCCGACGGCGGCACCGGCGTCGACGCGATCGTCAGCGGCAGGTTCAAGTTCAGCGTCTTGTCGACCGGGTACTTGAGCTGGGCCGCGGCCTTCGCCGAACCGTCCAGCGACGTGGACCCGACCAGCGCCAGGCCCTCGGTCGCGGTCTCCGGCACGGTGACGTCGACGTCGAACGTGATCGGGGTCGACGACGCGCCCGCGACGGCGTCGTCGGGCAGGTTCGTGTCGATCTTGACCGCCAGGACCTGGTCGCCGATCAGCGGGAACGGGCAGTTGTAGTTCAGCGTCAGGCTCACCGGTGCGGCCTGGGTCGGCCCCGCCCCGACCAGCGCGACGGTCGCCGCGATGCCCGCGACGGTCGCGACCGCAAGGCCGTAGGCGGGCTTTCTCGACTTCCACGAAAACTTCACGGCGCGTCACCTCGGGGAATGGGGGAATTTCAGCGAAAAGTACCTCCGTAAAACCGGGTTAACAAGCGGCCCCGAATTCTTTGTCACGCGCAGGGGATCGCCCTCTCCGCGAAGGGTCACGCAGGTCAGCGGTTGTCACTCGCGGACGATCGGCGCCCGCGAAAATTGTCACGCGCACGGCGAATGGCGGCCATCTTCTTGCTCGTCACCACCGGGTCCGGATACCTTTTTTCCGGGCAGGGAAAGGAGCGGCCATGAACCAGCCGGTCATCGCCGTGACTGACCTCGCGAAGCGGTACGGCGAAGTCACCGCGCTCGCCGGGATCAGCCTCAGCGTCGCCCGCGGCGCGGTGCTGGCGGTCCTCGGCCACAACGGCGCCGGGAAGACGACGCTGATCGACATCCTCAGCACGCGCGTCCGGCCGAGCGCCGGCACCGCCCGCGTCTGCGGTTACGACGTCGTGCAGCGCGGCCGCGCGGTCCGGCGGCGGATCGGGGTGACCGGGCAGTTCGCCGCGGTCGACGACGCCCTGTCCGGCCGCGGCAACCTCGTGCTGATCGCGCGACTGCTGGGCGCGAGACCGCGGCAGGCGCAGGCGCGGGCCGCCGAACTGATCGCGTCGTTCGGCCTGGAAGACGCGGCGGACCGCCCGGCCGGCACCTACTCCGGCGGGATGCGACGGCGGCTCGACCTGGCCGCGGGCCTGGTCGGCGCGCCGCAGGTGCTGTTCCTCGACGAGCCCACCACCGGCCTCGACCCGGTCAGCCGGTCCGGGCTGTGGTCGGTCGTCGAAGGCCTCGCGGCGCGGGGCACGACCGTCGTGCTGACCACGCAGTACCTCGAGGAGGCCGACCGGCTGGCCGACCACGTCGTCGTCCTCGGCTTCGGCCACATCACCGTGTCGGGGACGCCGTCGCAGCTCAAAGCACGGCTCGGCAACCGGACGGCGACGCTGACGTTCGGCACCGAACTGGCGTTGCAGCGCGCGGTGGACGCCCTCTCCCGCCTCGGGCTCGCGGCGGGCCGCACCGGCCTGGTGCTTTCGGCGCCGCTGAGCGGGCCGGGCGACATCCCGGTGCTGGTGCGCGCGCTCGACGCGGCCGGCGCGCCGCTGCGGGACCTGACGGTGACCGAGCCGACGCTCGACGACGTCTACCTTTCGCTGCACCGGACGGCGGTGGCGTCGTGACACAGGCCCGGCACCGCGCGGCGATGGCCGCCCTCGCGGACCCGGCGGCCTGGCCCGAATCCGGCTTCTGGACACAGGTCCGCGTGCTGGCGGCCCGGTCGCTGCGCACGGCGTTCGGCGACCGGCGGCTGGTCTTCTTCGGACTGTTGCAGCCGGTGGTGCTGCTTCTGTTGTTCAGCCAGGTGTTCAGCGGCGTCGGGGCGCTGCCCGGCGTCGCGGCGTACCAGGGTTACGTGAACTTCCTGGTGCCGGCGACGCTGGTCAACATCGCCATGACGACGGCGATGAGCTCCGGCGCGGGCCTGCTGGCGGAGATCTACGGCGGCTTCACCGGACGGCTGCGGTGCCTGCCGATCTCGCTGTTCTCGGTGCTGGTGGCCCGGACCATGGCCGACTCGGCGCGGCTGGGTGTCCAGCTGGTGGTGACGGCTTTGGCCAGCGTGGTCTTCCTGGGCTTCCGGCCGGCGGGCGGGGTGCCGGGACTCGCGCTCGCTTTGCTGCTGACGATGGTGGTCGGCTGGTGCCTGAGCTGGGTGTTCGTCGCGATCACGACGTGGCTGCGCAAGGCCGAGACGCTCCAGGCGGCGTCGTTCGTGGTGATGTTCCCGCTGATGTTCTCCTCCAGCGCGTACATGCCGCTGGACACGATGCCGACGTGGGTTCGCGCGGTCTCGGCGGTGAACCCGCTGACGTACGCGATCGACGCGACCCGCGCGCTGGCCTTGGCCCGCCCGATCGGCTGGTCCGTGGCAGCAGCGCTGGCGATCGCCGCGGTGGCAGCGGTGGCGGGCTCTTCGTTGGCGGCCCGCACCTTCCGAGCCCGCACGTAACTCACGTGATCAGTGACGTGATTGGCGTGATTGAAGCCGGAACTCGCGAGTTCCGGCTTCAATCACGCGAGTTACGGCTCTGATCACGCGAGTCGCGGGTTCAAACGAGGGATTCCAGGTGGGTCGCGGCCTCTTCTGCCCCGCCGGCCGCGGCGAACGACTCGCGGATCCTCGCTGCGCCGGGCCGGAATGTCTCGGCCGACTCGATCGCCTTGCGGATGTCCGCCGCCTTCGCGCGGTCGAACCGGATCCGAACCCCAGCCCCAGCCGCCGTCACTTGCTGGGCCAGCATCGACTGGTCGTCGCGGATCGGGGCCACCACCAGCGGCACTCCGGCCGCCAATGCCTCGCACACCGTGTTGTGACCGCCGTGGCACACCACCACCGACGCGCGGGCGAACACCGTCACCTGCGGGATCCGGCGCGCCAGCCCGACGCTTTCACTGATCAAGTAGCCAGCGGGGTCCACGACGAGCCCCTGCACGGACGGCATCCCGGCCAGCGCGTCCACGCTCTCGGCGAGGAACCGTGACCCCGCCGAAGCGTTCGACGTCCCCAGCGTCACCACGACCAGGGGCCGATCGTCCACAAGAGACCACTCACCCGAAGCGGCCGGCAGCGCCGGACCGACGTAAGCCACCGGAGCCGCGAGGCGAGACGGGCCGGCCAGCGCCCGCGTCGTGAACGCCAGCACCAGGTGCGGTGAGAACCGCAAGTCCCCGAGCAGCACGCCGTGACGAGCCCGCAGTCCCGCCTGCAGCTCGTCCACCCAGGACGCGATCTTCGGCAACGCCCGCAGCGGATCCGCCAGTTCGGTGGACGTCGACGCCGACGTCGCCCACGGCAGCCCGCACCGCTCGGCCACCAGCGCTCCCGCCATCGCCTGCTGGTCCACCACGACCACGTCGGGCGCGAACGAAGTGACAGCCGACAGGACACCCGGAACCATCTCGTCCGCCAGCGGAACCAGGTACTCCTCCCACAAGTACTTCAACGCGGCGAACCCGCGCAGCCCGGGTGGCCGCAACGCCAACGAAAACGGTGCGGAGTCCCCTGCCGGGAAGACGCGTCCGGAGACCAAAGTGGACACTTCCGGCTCGGGACCGCACCACGCCACGGAATGACCCCGCGCCTCAAGCACCGAAGCCACTCCGCGCAACGGCGCCACGTGCCCGGCCAGCGGCGGCACGACCAGCAGGAACCTCACGCCGCGTGCCGCTCGATCCAGCGCAGCACCAGCTCGCGTACCTCTCGGTGCTGCTCCACCAGCACCGAGTGCCCCTGCCCCTCGAACACGTGCAGCTCGCCGTGCGGCAGCAGCGACGTCAGCGCTTCGAGGTCGTCGGCCTGGTAGCCGTGACTGCCCAAAATGGACAGTACCGGGCAGCCGATCGCCGCCACCTGCTCCCACGTGAGCAACGGCCCGAGCGGCACCTCCTCGGCCATCTTCGTCGACGTGATCCGCTCCGCTGCCATCTTCGCGAGGCGCCGGTGGTGGGCGCTGAAGTTCGCCTCGATCCAGTCGAAGCTCTCCTCCACCTGCAGGAACTTCACGGTGTACGCGAGGATCTCCGCCATCTTGCCCGCCCACACCTCGGTCGCGGGTTCACTCTCGATGCACACGATGCTGCGGACACGTGAAGGATTGGCCACGGCGTAGCTGTAGGCGAGGGTCCCGCCGAAGCTGTTGCCCACCAGGTGCACCGGCCGGTCGACGTCGAGCTGCTTCAGCAGGTCGTCGAGGTCGGCGACGAAGTCCCCGAGCGTGTAGCCCCGCACCGGCCGCTCGGTCTTGCCGTGCCCGCGCAGGTCGTAGCTGATGACGTCGATGCCGGCGGCGGCCACCGGCGGGGCCAGCGTGAGGTAGAAGCTCGCCAGGCTGTCGGTGCCCATGCCGTGCAGGAACACCACGGTCTCGGTGCCGCCGGCGGGCACGAGCTGCACGTTGGTGCGCAGCCCGTTCACGGTCATCGTGGGCACGTGCGCTCCCCCACGAACCGGGCGATGTCGCCGACGGTGAGCCCGATGACGTCGTCGAGGTCCTGCTCCGCCAGGTACTCGGCGAGGTTGACCTCGGCGCCGAAGTGCTCGGTGAGGATGCTCGCGAAGGTCACCAGGTCGATGCTCTCCAGCTGCAGGTCCTCGTGGAACGTCGTGCCGGGCGTGATCTCGGTGCCGAGCACCTCGGCGTCGCCGACGAGCTCGGCGAGCAGCTCGGCGACGATGTCGAAGACGGCGGACGCGTGGTCGATGGTCATGACGTGCTCCTGACGTGTGCGATGGCGGTGTCGCCGGTCAGCTCGACCGTGACGGCGAAGTCCGGGAGTTCGCGGCCGCGCCCGGACACCCGGCCGTCGTCGTGGACGCGGATCTCCGCCGGGTAGACGGGTTCGGCGAGCCGGACCCGGACGGCGTCCTTCGCCGCGATGCGCTCCAGCAGCCAGCCGCGAGCTCGCCGCGGGGGCACGGCGGCGAACTCGGCGCGTTCCTCGGCGCTGAGGTAGATGCCGGCGTAGATGTCCCGCGCGGCGACCGTCGGCCAGCGGTCGGTGACCGCGACCGAGCCGTCGTCCCGCCGTTCCGCGAGCTGGTGCCGATCTGGGAAGGCGTAGACGCGGTGGGCCGCGCGATCGCAGGGGAACCGGACGTCCCGCCAGCCCTCGATGCTCGCCAGTACACGGCCGTCGCGCACCAATTCGGCGTCCATCTCGAGCACGTCGGGCCGGGGCAGCCGGACGCGGATGAGGCATGAGACACGGGTGCCGGGCACCGGTTCCGGCCCGTGCCAGGTGAGCCGGCCGATCGACCGGGGGAACGCGAGCAGGCCGTCGGAGCGGGCGGCCATCAGCCAGCACCCGAGCAGCTGGCCGACGTTGTCGAGCAGCCCACCGGGCGCGTCCGGGACGACCAGCTCGCCGCGGATGTGCCGCTCGCCGAGGCCGGTCAGCCGGGACAGACCCCGGTACGCCGGGCCGTGGAACATTTCGCGCTGCGCGTAGATCTCCTCCGCGGTCAGCGGTGGTGTCGTCTCCGGGCCGGGCACCCCGGCCGGAGACGGCGGCGGAGCGAACGTTCCCAGCTCGACGGTGAGCAGCGCGTACGGTCCGATCTCGACACTCACGCGGTCGCCCTCGCGGCTCATCGACAACGGCACCCGCTGCGCCGGCGAAGCAATCAGCCATCGGGAGAACACGGCGTCCCGCACCGCGACCGCCGTCGTGCCCGGCCACGTGCGCTCGACGGCCCGGCAGGCGAGGTCCACCAGCGTCGTCGCCGGCACCACCGGCCGGAAGTCGGACTCGTCTGGCCAGTCTTCGCGCTGTCGGAAGAACCGGTGGTCGCGCAGGTACGGCATCGCGGTCAGGGACACATCCACAGTGGACTCGACGCACCGGCTCGCGGCTGCGGCGACGACGTCCGCCGCGGTCCGGCGGGTCTCGGTGAGCAGCGCGGTGAACTCGGCGACGATCGCGTCCGGCACCCCGGCTGGCAGCGCGTGGTCGTCGAGCAACCCGCGAGCCGAATCTCCCAGCGACAGCAGGGAGTTCCCGGTGACGAGCCGGATCTGCCGTGGCTCCAGGGCCCCGAAGTCCGGGTTCCCGCCTTCGGTCCACAACGCGGTCGCGACGCGGCGCAACTGGGCGAGCCCGGACCGGGTGCCGGACGCGGCCGCGACGACCAGGTGCCGACGTTCGCCCAGCGTGTCAGTGACGTACGAGCCGAGCTGTCCGGCGCCGACCTGCACGAACGCGCGGAACCCGGCGTCGTGCAGTGCTTCGGTCAGCTCCCGGAACCGGACCGGGCGGATCAGGTGCACGAGGTAGAGCTCGCGGACCGCGTCCGGATCGGCCGGGTAGGGCCGCGCGGTCGTCGCCGACCACACCGGCAACACTGGCTCGCGCAGGTCCAGCTCCGCGACGAGCCGCGCGAACGGCGCGAGGTGCGGGCGCATCAGCGGAGTGTGGAAGCCGGACCGGAACGGCAGCGTCCGGGCCACGATCCCCAGGCCACGGCAGGTCTCGGCGAACTTCGCGACGGCGTCGGGCGGGCCGCACACGATCGTCTGGCGGGCGGCGTTCTCATGGGAGACCACGAGGTCGCCGGGGAGCAGCTCGGCCACCCGTTCTGCTGAGCAACCCAGCACCAGGTAGTCCGCGTCGGGCAGCTCGAACCCGTCGGGCCAGTAGTGCTCGAGGAGGCCCGGCTCCGCCCGGTACATCCCGGCGGCCTGCATCGCGGTCCACTCGCCGACGCTGTGCCCGGTCAGCGCGTCGGGCCGGATCGCCAGCCGCCGCAAGGCTTCGTCCAGCACCAGCCCGGTCGCCGACACGCTCGCCGCGCGGTCGAGCACGCTCGCTGTGGACCACTGTGGACAGTTGAGTCCGAAGTGCTTCGCCACGTCGTCGATGCGCGGCTCGGCGCCGGCCTCCAGTCCCGGGTGGACGAAGGCGATCTTCCCGTTCGGCAGCAAGGGATCGACCGAGCACCAGATGTCGCCGCCGCCGTGCCACGACCGGCCCTCGGCCGCCACCTTCGTGAGCACCCTCCGGGCCGTGGCCAGCTTGCGCTCGTCCGGGCCGACGATCCCGATCCGGCAGGGGCCGTCGCTCTCCTCCGGCCGGTCGAGCCGGTCCAGGAGTTCGCCAGGGGTGTTCGCGGCCAGCCGCAGCACGCGTTCCGGCTCCTCGACGCGCACCCGCCGCTTCGGCACCGGATCCCCGGCCTCCAGCACGACGTGCGCGTTGACGCCGCCGAAGCCGAACGCGTTGACCGCTCCGACGCGCGGGAGCGTGCCCCACGGCTCGGCCTCGGCCAGCACCCGGAACCGGGTCTTGTCGAGCAGCGGGTTCGGGTCGGCGCAGTTGAGCGTCGGCGGCAGCACCCCGTGGTGCAGCGCGAGCGCCACCTTGGCCAGCCCGGCGACCCCGGCCGTCGGCAGCGTGTGCCCGATCATCGACTTGACCGAGCCGATCACCGACCGCGCCCCGTCGGCCTGACCGAAGACGTCGGCGACGGTGGTCAGCTCGGCGGCGTCCCCGGCGGGCGTGGCCGTGCCGTGGGCTTCGAGCAGGCCGATCTCCGCCGGGTCGAGCCCGTCCCAGGCCCGCCGCAGCGCGAGCGTCTGTCCGGCGACGGACGGGCTGAGCAGGCTCGCGCCGCGCCCGTCGCTCGACGTGCCGCTGCCACGGATCACGGCGTACACGCGGTCGCCGTCACGCCGCGCGTCGGCCAGCCGCTTGAGCACGACGAGCGCGGTGCCCTCGCCGATGAGCATGCCGTCCGCCTCCCGCGAGAGCGGGCTGATCCGCTGGCTCGGCGACAGCGCGCCGAGCTGGGTGAACAGCGACCAGAGCGTGTCGTCGTGCGTCTGGTGGGTACCCCCGGCCAGCACGACATCGCAGCGGTGCCGGGTCAGCTCGCCGATCGCCTGGTCGACCGCGACCAGTGAAGACGCGCAGGCGGCGTCCACTGTGTACGCCGGCCCGCCGAGGTCGAGCCGGTTCGCGACGCGGGCCGCGGCGAGGTTCGGCACGAGCCCGGCCGCGCTCTCCGGCCGGAACTCGCCGAGGGGCTCCAGCAGCGCCGTCCGCAGCCGGTCGAGGACGTCCGGCCCCGCCGACGGTAGGAGTTCGCCGACCGTGCGGGTGATCTGCCGGACGGTGCGGACGCGCTGGTCGAAGCCCCGCAGCCCCGGCGAGAGGTAGCCGCCGCGGCCGAGCACGACCCCGATGCGTTCGGGGTCGCCGAGCCGGCCGAGACCGCCCGCGTCGTCGACCGCGGCCACGGCGACGGCCAGCGCCGTCAGCTGGTCGGGCTCGGTGCCTTCGAGCGACGTCGGCGGGACGCCGTGGGCGACCGGGTCGAAGGCGAGCGTGTCGGGCGCGAACCCGCCGCGGTGGCCGTGGGTCCGGTCCGGCGCGGTGGCGTCGTGGCCGTGGAACGCCGGGTCGCGGCGGTGCGGCGGGATCTCGGTGACGGCGTCGACGCCCTCGGCGAGGTTCCGCCAGTACTGGTCCACTGTGGACGCGCCGGGCAGGAACACGCCCATGCCGACGATCGCGACCGGCTCCTGGCTCACCACAGCGACGCCGTGTACAGGACCGCGCGGTCGGTGCCGTAGGCGAGTTCGCGCAGCAGGGCGGCGGTGCCCTCGGCCGGGTCGAGCAGGCCGACGTCACGGCGTTCGTACTCGCGCGCGAGCTCCGGTGACACCATGCCGCTGTGGTCGTCCGCGGGCGCCCACGGTCCCCAGTGGACGGTCACGGCCCGGCCGGGCCAGCTCGCCGCCAGTGCCTCCAGGGCGTCGTTCGCGGCGGCGTAGTCGGTCTGGCCGCGGTTGCCGAGCACGGCGGCGATGCTGCCGAAGAACGTGACGAACCCGGGTTCGGCTTCGAGTGCGTCAAGCAGGGTTCGCGCACCGTCCACTTTGGTCTCGTAGACGGTCCGGAACGACTCTTCGTCCTTGTCGGCCATGAGCTTGTCGTCGATCACGCCGGCCGCGAAGACGACCCCGTCGAGCCGGCCCGGCAGGTTCTTGACGAGGCGGCGCACGGCGTCCGGGTCGCGCACGTCGAGTGACGTGTACCCCGCCTTCCCGCCCGCGGTGCGGATCTCGTCGAGGGTGCGCCCGATTTCACGCTGGGCCAGCACGATCCGCACGCGGCGTTCGATGTCGGCGACCGGGCCACCGCGCCCGGCCAGCACCGCGCGCATCGCGGTGGGGTCTTCGGGCAGGTCGTCCGGCTGACCGGGCCACGCCGTGCGGCCGGCCAGCTCGATCCGGCAGCCGGACGCGGCGAGCGCGACGGCCGTGTGGGCGGCGATCCCGCGGGCCCCGCCGATCAGCAGGACGACGGAGTCCGGGCCGAGGCCGAGCGCGGCCAGCTCACCTCCGCCCGGCCCGGCCCCCGAGTACGCGATCGCCCCGAGGTCCGCGGGCCGCGGCTCGATCGTGAAGCGGCCGGCGTCGTCGTGACCGACCACCGCCGGGCCGTCGCTGAGAGCTTCGTCGACCAGCACCTTCGCGAAGTCTTGGGTGTCTTCGACGAGCCGGGTGACGCCGTCGCGTTCCAGCGCGGCCGAGCGCACCAGGCCGCGCAGCCCGGGCACGGCGTCCGGCTCCGCCGCCACGAGGACGGTCCCCCGCACCGCCTTGAGCTGGGCGAACACGTCCGTCAGGTCCCGGGCGAGCAGCACGGTGAGGTCCGCGTCCCCGGTGACGACCTCCGCCCCGGCCGCGGCGAACGCGGCTCCGACGGCGTCGTCCGGCACCGCCACGGTCTTCCCCCGCAGCCGCCCGGGATCCGGGTCCAGCGGGACGGGCACCCGGTCGAGCCGGTAGCGGGTGGGCGCGACGGCCGCCGGGACGGGGTTCAGCCAGCTCTCCAGGTGCGCGGCCAGCGCGTCGGCGGTCCGGTCGCGGCTGAGCTGGTCGGTGCGGTCGTCGGCCGGGAGCCCCAGCCGGGAGAGCAGCGTGCCCGCGATCTCGGTGCGCTTGATCGAGTCGATCGAGAGGTCGGCTTCGAGATCGAGGTCACCGGCGATCATCTCGGCCGGGTAGCCGGTGCGTTCGCTGATCACGCCGATCACCGTGCCGCGGACGTCGGCTTCGGTCGTCTCGGGCTGTGGTTCCCGTTCTGGTTGCGGTTCGGGTTCGTGGATCACGACGGGTGCGGGGGCACTGCCGAGGTAGCCGAGCATGACCTCCCGCTGGGCGACCACGAGTTCGCGGGTGGTGCGCAGGAAGTCGACGACCGCCTGGTCGCGGCCGGGAGCGGGCTGGGTCATGGCGGAACTCCGGATTCGTCGGGCCGGGGGCAGGGCGGGGGTCGCGGCGCCGGGCGCGCGGGCGGAGCGTCCGTCGACGGCCCAGGCGGTCGGGGACGGCGCGGGAGGTTTGGTCCGTCGCAGGCGATCGGTGCGGACGTCGACACCGGCTCGCGCGAGGGTGCGCAGGGCGGTGAGGAAGGCCTTGAGATCGGGCCCGCATGCGACGACGGTGTGCGGCCGGTCGCCGAGGATCTCCCCGACCAGCCGGGTGAGCACCCGGCCCGGCCCGACTTCGACGAACGTCCGCGCGCCGGCGTCGTACATGGCTTCGATCTGGTCGAGGAACCGGACGGGGGCGCCGATCTGGGCTGCGAGTTCTTCTTTGACGTCACCTTCGTAAGGCTTCGCGGTGCGGTTGGACCACACGGTTCGCTGCGGGGCCCCAATGGACTCTTGGGCGAGTTCTCGTGCGAAGACGTCTCCCGCTTCGGCGACCAGCGGGCTGTGGAAGGCGCACGCGACCGGGATCCGCCGGGCCGCGACACCGGTCTCGCGCAGCCGCCGGATCGCGCGTTCGATGGCCGCGGTGGGTCCGGAAAGGACGACCTGTTCGGGCGCGTTGTGGTTGGCGATCACGACATCCGGGCCGATGAGGGTCGGGGTGAGGTGGTCCCGCTGGGCCCTGACCGCGGCCATGGTGCCGGGCCGGGCTGTGTCGGCGATGGCTTCCGCGCGGGCCCGGCTCAGTCGGAGGAGAGTCTCGGTATCGAAGGCACCGGCGACGGAGAGGGCGACGAGCTCACCGTAGCTGTGCCCGGCGAGGAAGGCCGGCTCGACGCCGACTTGCTGCAGCAGCCTCGCGACGGCGGTCTCGACCAGCCCGAGGGCCGGTTGGGCGGCGCGGGTGTCGGTGAGGGCTCGTTCTTGCGCCTCGGCGGTGTCGGCGTCGAAGGCGTTGGGGGGAAACGCTTTCGCGGCGATGTCGGGGGCGAGCTTGAGGAGATCAGCGAGTTCGGGGAAGTGCACGAAGAGTTCGGCGAGCATGCCGGTGCGCTGGCTGCCTTGGCCGGGGAAGAGAAAGGCGACCTTGCCTGGTTCCGCGCCGCTCTTCCGGACACTATGAAGGAGCTCTTCAGCGTCGACGGGCCAGTCCCGCAGTCCGTGCCGACGGTCCGGGGCCACCGGTCCCGCCCCCAGCACCGCGTGGAAGTTCGTCCCGCCGAAGCCGAACGCGCTGACCCCCGCCAGCCGGGCCGGATCCGCCCATGGCCGGGCCGTCGTCGTGAACGTGAACGGGCTCGCCTCCGGATCCCAAGCCGCGTTCGGCCGGCTCAAGTGCAGCGTCGGCGGCACCACCTCGTGCCACAGCGCCAGCGCCGCCTTGATCAGCCCCGCCAGCCCGGCCGCGCACTTCGTGTGGCCGATCTGGCTCTTCACCGACCCGAGCACGCACGAACCGGGCGAAGCACCGGCCGCGGTGAAGAACCCCGTCAACGTCCGCAGCTCGGTCGCGTCGCCGACCACCGTGCCGGTTCCGTGCGCCTCCACCAACCCGACGTCCACAGGGGACACTCCCGCGTCCCGGTAAGCCCTTTCCAGCGCCCGGTGCTGACCTTCCGGCCGCGGCGCGGTCAACCCCAAAGCCTTGCCGTCGCTCGCCGCGCCCACGCCCTTGACCACCGCGTAGATCCGGTCGCCGTCGCGCTCGGCGTCGGACAGGCGCTTCAGCACCAGGCACGCGACGCCCTCGCCCAGCGCGATGCCGTCGGCCGCCGCGTCGAACGGGCGGCAGCGGCCCGTCGGGGACAACGCCCCCGCCGACGTGAACATCAGGTAGTCGTGGATGCCGTTGTGCAGGTCGACCGCGCCGCACAGCACCAGCGAACTCGTCCCGGCACGCAGCTCCTTCGCCGCGAGGTCGAGCGCGGCCAGCGACGACCCGCACGCGGCGTCCACCGTGTAGTTCGCGCCGCCGAGGTCGAGCCGGTTGGCAATCCGGCCGGAGATGACGTTGGCCAGCGTGCCGGGGAACGTGTCCTCGGTCGGCGCGGGCAGTTGGGCCAACAGCTCCGGCGGCACCTCGTCGAGGTAGCCGTCGAGCAGGGACCGCAGCGTGCCCGCATTGGCGAGGTCGCCGCCCGCCTCCGCGCCGAACACGACGCTCGTGGTCTCACGGTCGAAGTCGCGCTCGCCGTACCCGGCGTCGGCCAGTGCCCGGCGCGCGGTCTCCAGCGACACGAGCTGCGCGGGATCGATGCTGCCCATCGCCGACGGCGGAATGCCGTGGTCGAGCGGGTCGACGTCCAGCGGCGGCAGGAACCCGCCCCACTTCGACGTCGACTGTCCGAAGTAGACTTCCGGGTCCCAGCGTTCCGGTGGGACCTCGGTGACCGCGTCCTCGCCGCGCAGGACGTTCGACCAGAACGCTTCGAGGTCGGGAGCGCCCGGGAACGTGCAGGCCATGCCGATCACGGCGATGTCCTTTGTGTCCGGTGCCGGAGCAGCTTCCGGCTCGCGAGCAAAGGTTTTCCCGGACGTGACGTCGGCATGCAAGTCGGCGATCGTCGTCCGGCGGTCGCGCAGCACGGCGACCTGACCGGCCATGTACATCCCCTCGGCGAGCTGGGTGGCGTCGTCGAGCCGTTCGCCGTCGCGCCGGACGCCCTTGCTCGCGACACGCAGCCGTCCGGTGTTCAGCTCTTCCAGCCGCTGCCACGCTTCCTGCGCGGGTATGTCACGCAGACCGGCCTTGACCTGCTCGAACTCGGCCGTGTACGGACTCGGCAGGCACCGCGTGCGATGACCCGGCGCGGTCTCGAGCGTGACGGTCGCCTCAGCGGCGAGCGCGCGTTCCTGGAACAGCCCGGTGATCGCGCCGTGCGTCACCGCCTCTTCGGTGAAGAGGTACGCGGTACCCATCAGGACGCCGACAGCGTCGAGCGGCGCGGCCATCGCGCTGACCATCGCGGCCGACCGGGCGTCGTGGATCCCGCCCGCGAACAGCACCTCGACGTCCTCGGTCGCGCCGAGTACGGCCAGTTGTTCCTCCCACAGCTCGAAACTCGGTCGCGGACCGACGTGCCCACCGCATTCGGCGCCTTCGAAGACGAACCGGCGGACCCCGGCGTCGAGGTACTGGCCGAGCAGGATCGGCGACGGGACGTGCACGAACGTCGCGATCCCCTCGGCCTCCAAAGCCTTGACCTGCCCCGGTTTCCCGCCCGCGACGAGCACGCACCGCGGCCGCGCGGCCCGGATCGCGGCGAGCTGCTCGACGCGCAGGTCGTCGGGCACGAAGCCGAGGATGCCCGCGCCCCACGGCCGGTCGCCGAGGCGTTCGGCGGTGCGCGTGAGCAACTCGGTGGTGCGCGTGCCGTTAGCCGTGGCCACCGCGACGAAGGGGAACCCGCCCGCTTCGGCGACCGCGGCCGCGAACCCCGGCTGGTCGCTGACCCGCGTCATCGGTCCTTGGACGACCGGGAGCGCGCTGCCCAGGGTCCGGCACAAGCGCGTGCCCAACCCTGCCGCGGGGACTTCGGCGCCGATGACCCGGCGCACGCCGGCTTCCGTCGCGGACGGCAGCACCACGCCCGCCGCGCCGCCGGCGAGCGCACCGACCGCGGTGCGCGGCCCGGCGGCGGTTCCCCACACCGGAACGTCGAAGGCGGTCAAGAGCTGTTGCAGCAGAACGAAATCGCTCAGCTCACCACCGCGCGCGACCAGCCCGAGCGCGCCGCCGTTCACCGCCTCGGCCGCCATGGCGGCGTCCGCGACCTCGGCGAGTGCCCCCGTCCAAGGCGCTCTCGTCCGGACGGCGAAGGCCGCACCCTCGGGGAGCGGACCGTCCGTACGCACCCCGTACGGCACCCGGACCCCGGCCGCGACCAGCCGCAGCGCGGCCGGATCGGCACCGTCGAGCACGCCGAGGCCACCGCCGCGCGCGACCGCGGCGACCACGCCGGGGTCGCCGAAGCCCGGGCACCGCAGCCGTCGGGCGTGCGACGGCGGGACGAGTTCGGCCATCGGCTGACCTCCTGTGAGCGGGGTGGGTGATCGTCACCGAACCGATTCCAGGAATAACGTACCGAGCACGTGGAAAGCAATACTCGTGCTAAGCTCCGAAAGTGTCAGATAGCTCGCAGTTGACGTCCTGACCAGCACTTTTATCACTTGCATAGCAATCAGGAAATACATTTTTCGCACGTGGATGACAATGCCACCCCGAATTACTGGAGCCCGCGTGGAACTGACCGGACGGGTCGTCGTGCTGACCGGCGCTGCACACGGAATCGGGGCCGCCATGGCGCGGCGCTTCGCCGCCGAGGGCGCGGCCGGGGTGGTCGTGTCCGATGTCGACGCCGCGGGCGCCGGACGAGTGGCGGACGAGATCGCCGACGCGGGCGGGCGCGCCGTCGCCGTGACCGCCGACGCGACGTCCAAAAAGGACCTGAAGACGCTGGTCGCGGCCGCTCGCGCCGAGTTCGGCGAGGTGGACCTGTTCTGCGCCAACGCGGGCGCGGCGTTCGGCACCGGCGTCCACGCGGCGGACGAGCAGTGGGCGAAGTCGTGGGAGATCAACGTCATGCAGCACGTCCACGCCGCGCAGGTCGTGCTGCCCGCGATGCTCGCGCGCGGCGAAGGGTACCTGCTGATCACGGCGTCGGGCGCCGGGCTGCTCGGCACCCCCGGCGACGCGCCGTACTCGGTCACCAAGCACGCCGCCGTCGGCCTGGCCGAGTGGCTGGCGATCACCTACCGGCCGCGCGGGGTGCGGGTCAGCGCGCTGTGCCCGCTCGGCGTCCGGACGGCGCTGCTCGAACCCGGCATCGCCGCCGGTCACCCGGCCGCGCTGGCGATCGCCGCGGCGGCGCCGCTGCTCGAACCCGAGGACGTCGCCGACGCGGTCGTGCGCGGCCTCGGCACCGAAGAGTTCCTGATCCTGCCGCACGCCTGCGTGCGGGAGTCGTTCGTGCGCAAGGCGGGCGCGGTCGACGCGTGGATCGACGAGATGGCTGTCCAGGGAGGCTGACGTGGAGTACCGCAGGCTCGGCGCGAGCGGGCTCGCCGTGAGCGAGATCGCGTACGGCAACTGGCAGAACGGTTCCCGACCCGGCTGCGTCGCGGCGGCGCTGGACGCCGGCGTCACGACGTTCCACACCGCGGCGGCGTGGGACGGCGGCGCGGCGGAGGCGTCCTTCGGCGAGGCGTTCTCCGGGGTGCGCCGCGACGAACTCGTGCTGTGCACCGGGGTGTTCTGGCCCGAGGGCCCGGGGCCGAACGACGCCGGCCTGAGCCGCAAGCACGTGATCGCGTCGCTGGAAGGCTCGCTGCGGCGGCTGCGCACCGACCACGTCGACGTCTACCAGCTGCTGCGCTTCGACTACCGCACACCGGTCGCGGAGACGTTCCTCGCGCTCTCGGATCTCGTGCGGCAGGGGAAGATCCGGTACGTGGGCACGTCGGAGTGGACGGCCGAGCAGCTGCTGCAGGCCCACGAGGCGGCTTCGCGGTACGACGTGCCGTTCGTCGCCAACCAGCCGCACTATTCGATGCTGTGGCGGGTGCCGGAGGCGCAGGTGATGCCGGTGGGCGAGCGGATCGGGGTCGGGCAGTTCGCGTCGATGCCATTGGCGCAGGGCGTGCTGACCGGCAAGTACCGGGACGGGCGCGTCCCGGCGGGCTCGCGCGGGGCCGGGCCGGCGCACGCGCGGCCGCTGCTGATCCCGGAGCTGCTGGAACGGGTGGAGCTGCTGCGCGGCGTCGCGGACGACGCGGGCCTGACGATGGCTCAGCTCGCGCTGGCGTGGACGTTGCAGCACGAGACCGTCGCCTCGACGGTGGTGGGGGCGAGCACGCCGGAGCAGGTCACGGAGAACGCGAAGGCCGCCGGTGTCCGGCTGGACCTCGACGTGCTGACCCGGGTCGACCAGCTGCTCGGCAGCCTCGTGCAGACGGATCCGCGGCTGGTGTGGTCCCCGCCGGCGTTCTCAGCGCTCTCAGCCTGAGCCGAGGCAGACGAAGGGCCGGCGGAAGGGGTCGACGGCGATCGCGTCGGCCAGGGCCAGTGCGGGGCTGTCCCGGACGGCCAGCGCGCGGTAGTAGTCGTCCATCGCGGCCGCCGAAGCCAGGTCGCCGACGCGTGACAGCGGCGCGATCACCGTGCGCGAGCCACTGGCGAGCAACGCGCTGGCGAAGCCGAGAGCCTCGTCGCCGGGCCGGATCCGGTTCAACGCGAGTTCGCACGCGGCGAAGACGACTTGGCGCGGCGGTTGCCGCAGGCCGGCCATCTCGTGCCCGAAGAGCGCGCCGTCGGCGAGTTCGAGCCGGGAGAACAGCGCGTTCTCGGGCTCGTGCGCGCCGTGGGCGGCGAAGTGGGCGAGCTTGGCGCCGTCCATCGCGCGCAGCACGGACTTCACGGTGGCCTTGGCGCCGGTCATGGTCGTCGCGGTGCGGTAGTGGGTGGTCAGCTTCTCCAGCTCACCGCGCGCACCGGCGAGCCCGGGGCCGCGCACGAGCACGATCTTGCGGGCCCGCGGCGACTTCGTCAGCTCGGCGGCGAGCCAGGCGGTCGCCGACGGCGCGACGACGGTGGGCCGCCCGCGCAGCCCGGGCAGGACGCCCCACGGCACGGCGTAGAGCGGCCCGGTGGGGACGATGACCAGCTGGCGGTCGCCCAGGATGTCCGCCAGAGGCTGGATGAGCTGGGCGTCGAGCTTGTCGGCCTGCTTGCGCGCGGAGACCATGACGACCTCGGCGAGCCGTTCGGGGAGGTTGTCGGGCGCGAGGGCGTCGAGGTCGACGTTGAGCACGCGCGCGGACTCGGCGGCGGCCTCGGCGGACCCGAGCCGCACGAGCCGGCACTCACCCCCGGCGACGACGACGGCGACGAGCTCGTCCCCGGAGGCGGCAAAGCTGACCAGAGCCCGTTCCCCGAGCTGCGCGACGACCTCCCCGAGCCCGGCCACCGGCCGCGGCCGTCCCCAGCGCCCGGTGTGCCAGCCGAGCCGCTGGGCCTCGCGGAGCCGTTCGTTGTACTTGGCCCGCAGCCCGGCGATGGGATGGCCGTCGTGCTGGGCTTCCTGGATAGCCTGCCCGAGGCCCCGCACCTCGGCGACGCGCGCGGCGAGCTCGGGATCGGTCCCGGCGGAGAGCGGTTCGTAGCGGTAGGTCTGGGCGCGAGTCCGTTCGAGCCAGACGAAGAGGCGCCGGGCATCGTTGCGTTCGAGCACGAGCTTGACGGCGAGATCGGCGAGCTCCTGGCCGTGGAGCGCGGTCCCGGAGACGAGGTCGAGCCCGCCCATCCGGTCGCGAACGGCGTCGAGCTCCGTGAGCCCGGACCGGATTTCGGTGAGCGCCTTGGCCCGGTTTTCCTGGGCAACGGCGAGTTCGGCCCGGCAGAGGCGGCGCAGCATCCGGTAGTCGATGGGGGTCAGCTGGCCGGGGCGGGGGACTTTTTGCAGGGTTTCGACGGCGCGTTTGAGGTTGCCGCGCCGGATGTCCAGGCGGACGGCCAGCATCCGAGCGGTGGCGGCCTGGTCGGTGAGTTGGGGGATCGGCATCTTCGCGGCCGTGTTTATCGCCCGGGTCGGCAGTGCGGCCGGGATGTGGCCCGCACGCAACGCTTCGCGGGTGTCCGCGTGCAAGCCGACGACGGTCGCGTTGGCCGTGCACGTGCGGCATCCCGCGCGCTGCATGCCCCGGCGAGCGGAGGATGCCATCTGCCGTGCGAGTTCGAGTTCGTCGTTCAGCAGCGCGGCCGACGCCCGATGGAGCTCCGCGAACGCCAGCTCGCGAGTGATGACCTGTTCGTTCCGCATGAGTTCGAGCACTTCGTCGAGGTGCCCGGCGGCTTCCTCGGCCAGCCCCGCGGCCAGGAGCGCTTCCGCCTGCTCGAGTCGGAGCAGCGGCGGAATTTCCCGGTCCAGGGCGCGGTAGGTGCGCTCGCTCTCCTCGTACAGCCGCAGCGCCTCCGGCACGTCACCGGTTCGATGGGCCAGCCCACCGAGGGTCCGCCGGACATCCGCGGCGACGGCGCCCAGCTCGTACTTTTCGGCAAGCTCGATGGATCGAGTCAGATCCGCCCGGGCCAGGGCGACATTGCCGAGCTTCGTGTGTGACCACCCTCGAGTGGAAAGGGTCTGGACGAAGGCGCCCATCCGCACTTCCGGGTTGGGACCGTGCTCCAACCGGTACTCGTGGTGCGTGATCGACTCGTCGAAGTACCCGATACTCTCCTCGTAGCGCCCGACGGTCATCAACTTCACGGCGTAGTTGTGGTTGAGCGAGCCGTCGAGTTCGGCCCGGAGGACCGGCTCGGAGACGGTGCTGACCAGTAAGCGCACGTCATCCAGCCCGGCCAGCCCGGCCGGCACGTCCCCGGTGATCTCGGTCGACATCGCGGCCAACGTACTCGCGAGCCGGATGCGGGTCACCAGCCAATCGGTGCGGTGCTCGTCCGGCACCGGGTGGATGGAGTCCAGCATGCCCATCCCGCGGCGCAGCAGCCTGACACCTTCGCGATAGCGCCCCACGCACGAGGCATCGGTGGCATCTTTCTGAAGGGCGCGGACCCTGTCGATGACACCGGGCGGGTCCAGGTTTGTCACAGGCACTCCCCTATGACAGCACAGCTCGTGACGAAATGACGCCCGCCTACCGGTCGAAGATCGGCAGGCGGGCGATCACAGCTTGGTGAAGCTCAGCGGGCGACCTGGTAGCAGGGCGACCCGCAGTTCGGAGTCACGACCGGGCCGTCCTTGAGCGGCGGGTGGTCAAGGTGCACCCAACCGTGCTCGTCGGGCTCCGGGTGCGGGACCACCGGTCCGGCCTTCTCGACCGGCTCCGGGGTTTCCTCCGGCTTGGTGTCCGTGGGCGTCGACATGGTCGATCTCCTCTCCCCTGGGGATCTGCATGGGGCCGCTCGCCGTGACGGTGAGTCCCCCTCGCGGGGCCCTCTCCCCGCGAATGGGCCAATAGTTCCACAACGGAGCAATGATCGGGAGGGTTTCGCTACTGAAAGTCAGTCCGGACCGTGTGATCAGGCCAAACGCTCCGGTCGGAACGTCCTAACGAGTGAACTCTGTAACGACGTCCATTGCGGACGTGCATCCCGCCGGGTGGCCGAGTGCGGGCCGGGGCCGTCCGGGGTGAGGGGTTACGCCGGGTGCGCGCGGCGACTCCTTGCCCTCGGCCGGCTGCCGCCTGGTTCGGCCGGAGGTGCGGGCTTGGTCGGGTTGCTTGGCCTTGGCCGGAGATGGCCTGGGGTCGGCGGTGCCGGCTACGCGCCGAACCCGCCTTGGCTCTGGCTGACGGGTCGCCAAACCTGCGCGCGCCTGCTTCCGGCGCCTGCTTCCGGCGCCTGCTTCCGGCGCCTGCTTCCGGCGCCTGCTTCCGGCGCCTGCTTCCGGCGCCCGCTTCCAGCGCCCCGCCTCCGGCACCCGGCTTCCAGCGCCCGATTGCGGCGCCCGATTGCGGTCAGTCCGCTTCCTGCTCCCGATTGCGGTCGATCCGCTCCACTTCCGGCACGCCCCGCCCCCGTGGTGCTCTGCACCGACCGGCAGATTCCCTGCCGAGTCAGCACCTGACCACGCTGCGCTGACCAGCCACTTCCGCCGCCTTGGCCGCCCTGCACCGGCCCGCAGCCAACTCACCCTGCGCCGACTAGCCGCTCCCCGCCTACTAAGCGCCCGGCCTGCCCCTCGCCGACCGGCCGCTCCCTGCCAGCTCTGCGTCTGACCTGTCCGCACCGACCTCGCGCTCGGCGATCCTTGCTGGCGCAGAACAGTTTTCGGGCACTCACCCTCCCCCCTCCTGGCCGTCCGGGTCAGGAGAGTCCTTTGTGGACCGCTATCTCGTCACGCCCGCTGGTCCGTCACCGCCTTGTGGATCGCTGCCACCAGCCTCACGTTTTCCGGGGCCGCTCCGCCCGGGAATGCGAACCTGCGGCGGTTGTAGCCGTATGCCAACCCGCTGCGGGGGTCTGCGAACGCCTGGGAACCCGCCGCGCCGCTGTGGCCGAATGCTCCCTGCCCCAGGACCGGGTAGTCCTCCGAGACGACCGCGAAGCCGAGGCCGAATGCGTTGTGGTTGCGGGTCGACAGGTCTGCTCCGATCGAATGGATCTGGGCGAACTCCGCCGCCGTCTCCGGGTTCAGGAGGCGGTCGGGCCCTGTGATCGCCGCCTCGTACATCCCCGCCAGGCCTCGGGCCGATGCCACGCCGCCCACCGATGCCGGGCTCAGCCTGCGGACCACCTTGAGGTTCGGGAGGTCCCAGAGCTCCGGCCCCTTCGGGTGGTTGCGGTTGAACGCGATGCCGCTGATGCTGTCCGGGCCCGTCGCGTTCGCCTCCAGCTCGGCCAGCTGCTCCGGGGTCGGCAGCATCGGCTGCGTCGTCAGGAACCGCGGCTCCAGCTCGTCCGGCAGCCCCAGGTAGAAGTCCAAGCCGAACGGCTGCCGGATGCGCTCCTCGTAGTGCTCCTGGATGCTGCGGCCGGTCACCCGCCGGACGACCTCGCCGGTCAGGGCGCCGATCACCAGCGCGTGGTAGCCGAACTGCGTGCCGGGGCGCCAGTACGGCCGCTGCGGGGCGAGCCGCTCGGCGATCACCCGGTCGTCGGCGATCTCGTCGGCCGTGAAGCCGGCGTCCGCGCCCACGACGCCCGCGCGGTGCGCGAGCAGCTCCCGCAGCGTGATCGCGGCCTTGCCCGCCGCGCCGAACTCCGGCCAGTAGTGGCTGACCCGCTGGTCGAGGTCGAGCACGCCGTCCTGGACGAGCAGCGCCACCACCAGGTGCGCCGCGCCCTTCGTCGAGGAGAACACGCCGGTCAGCGAGTCGGCGGTGATCTCGGGGCCGGTCCACAGGTCGACGACGCGCTCGCCGTCGACGTGCGCCACGAGCTGGGCGGCGTAGTCGCCGCCTTCGCCGGTCGCGACGGCGGCGAACTCCTCTCGGACGGACTCGAACCCGTCGGCGACGGTGCCCTGGATGTGCTCGGACGACATGGTGGCTCCCTCAGTGATCGTTCGCCTGTGCCTGGAACCAACCTACGCAGCGGCGGGGTATTCCACGTCCTGTGCCGTTCGTTACCAATCCGACCACAGTCACGGCCGAATCGGTCCGCAGCAACGGTTGCGTACCGCTCGGGGGTCGGCCTACTTTTGGCCGGATTGGTAACGCCGAAGCAGTTCGCCAAGATGTTCCCGGCATGGGGGAACCGGAGTTCGAAGGCGAACCGGCCGAAACCACACGACCCGGCCGCGGCCTGGCGATCGCGTCGCTCGCGATCGGCGCGTCCGGGCTCACGCTCGCCGTCGCCACCTGGGCGGCCTGGCTGATCGTGCGGCCGCCGGTCGTGACCGCGTGGGTGTACTCCTGGGTCGCGCAGGCGTTCGTGCTGGTCCTCGGCGCACTGTGGTTCGCGTTGCTGCCGATCAGCGTGCTGGCGCTGGTCTTCGGCGTCCACGCCGGTGCGCGCACCCGGCCCGGTCCGGGCCGGATCGGCGCCACGCTCGCCGTCGTCACCGCGCTGCTCGCGTTGTCGGGCGCCGCGGTGTTCGCGACGACGTCGTGGCGGCAGGTCGGCCCGCCCGTCGCCTACTTCGACACCCAGACCGGTTCGGGCCGGTAGAAGTCCCGCGCCGGCGGGTACCACCGGATCATGAAGCTGACCTCCACGGTGCTGGGCACGCCGGAACCGCGTGTGCTCGCCGAGTTCTACTCGAAACTGCTCGGCTGGCCGATCAAGACCGACGAGCCGGAGTGGGTGACGTTGCGCCCGGACGACGGCAGTGCCGGGCTGTCGTTCCAGCTCGAGACCGACCACCTCCCGCCGGTGTGGCCGCCCGCCGGCGGCGCCCAGCAGATGCAGCTGCACCTCGACATCGAGGTCGACGACCTCGACGCGGCGACGGCGACCGCGACCGCCGCGGGTGGCGTGGTCGCGGACTTCCAGCCGCAGGCGGACGTCCGCGTGTGCTTCGATCCGGCCGGGCACCCGTTCTGCTTTTGGACGCGCACTTGAGGTGACGCCCCGCGTTCGCCCGATCACAGGATCCGCTATGTTCGCCTGAGGTCCTGTTCCCGGCGAACGGAGTTGAGTCCTGTGGGGGTGCACCGGATCTGGCACCACGGACTGGTCCCCACCGAGGGAAAACGCCCCCTGGACGCCTTGCGCGGCAGGCTGATCGCCCGCCAGCGGCAGCACGACGACTACACGGTCGCCGATCTCGGCTTCTCCGACGACGGCGGTTCGCGCCGATGCGACCTGAAGTTCGGGTGGACGGGCGGCGAGGGGCGCTACTCCGTTCAGGTATTGCTTTCGCTGTGCTACCACGCCGGCGAAGATCGCGTGGCGTGGTTGCTGGCCGCCGCGTGCTCGCGGCCTTGGCGCAGCTGCCACGAAGCGCCGGCGCACCGGATCGGGCTGGAGGAGCTCGGCGCGAGCGGGAGTGACGAAATCCCGATCGAAGCCCCGGTTCTCGCAATGCGCGGATGGTCTCGCGAGGAGTGCGACCGCGTCGCGGAACTGCTCGGCGAAGCGCTGGTGGCGCCGTGGCGGACGTCGGCGGTGCTGATGCTCACCGAACCGCCGACGATCCCGGTCGAGGGCTGGCCCGGCCTGGTCAACGTCTTCGACGTCGACGACCGCTTCCGCCGCACCCTCAACCAGCACGTGCCCCTCGGCTACGAGGTGCCGCAGGGCGCGCGGCTGTACGCACCGCTGTGCGACCAGCTCCCGGACTTCGTCGAGACGGCCAGCCCGGTGTCCGGCGAGGCGCTGCAGGGCGCGATCACGCGGCTGCTCCAGACGCGCGGCCGGACGCCGCTGCCCGAGGAGTGGGCGGAGGTACCGAGCGTGAAAGCCTGGTACGCCGCGGATCCGTTCGACGCGCCGGAGCGGGAACCGGACGCCGAGCTGACGGAGAAGCTGGACCGCGCCGAGCGCGAGCTGGCGGAGGCGCGGGGCGTGATCACGATCCTGCGCAAGCAGTCGAAGGCCGACGCCGCGGACCGGGATCGGCACGCCGGCGAGGTCAAGGTGCTTCGCCACCGGCTCGAAGAGCTCTCCGCGATCGACGTCGCGTGCCTGCGGACGCAGCTCGCGCAGCTGCAGGGCGAGGTGGACGACTACGCGCGCGCGTTCGAGGAGACGGAGACCGAACGTGACGAGCTCAGACGCGTGAACGGGCTGCTGGCGGGCACGCTCGCCCGGTACCACGACGCCGACGACGCGGTCGCCGCCGCCGAGCGGCCGCCCGAGGAGTTCCCGAGCTTCGCCGAGCTGCTCGCCGTCGCGACGGCGACGCTCAAGCACCTCGCGATCACGGCCGAACCGGCTCCGGCCGCGATCCTCGACCACCACCCGAAAGCCGCCGCCTGGCGCCGCAAGGCGTGGGACGCGCTCCGCACCCTCGACGCGTACGCGTGCGCGCGGACCACGTTGCTCGACGCGGGCCAGGATCCCGGGCCCGGGCTTTCGGACGTGCTCGCGTTCGCCCGCACCGGCCAGCCGGGTTCGCTGATCAGCGCCAACATCATCGCTCTGGCCGAGTCGGACACCGTGACCACGAACGAACGGCTCCGGCAGGCGCGGACGTTCCGCGTCGCCCCGCGGACCAACCCGGTCGGCCGCGACTACTTCGGCGCCCACATCGCCTTGGAGCGCTTCAAGTCGCCGGCGCCGCGGCTGCACTTCCTCGACGACACGGACCGCACGGGCGCGGTGTACGTCGGGTATCTCGGCGCCCACCTGCCGACGTCGAAGACCAACTGAGCGAGAATCGCGCGCATGACGGAGATCGCGCAGAAGCACCTGGCCTACTGCTGGATCGCCCGCGGCGACCGGGTGCTGTTCCTCCGGCGCGGGCCGGGCGTCTTCCTCGCGGGGCGGTGGGAACTGCCCGGCGGGACGGTCGAGCCGGGCGAGGCTTTCGAAGCCACTGCGGTCCGGGAAGTGGCTGAGGAAACGGGATTGCGGGTCCGGGTCATGGGTGAGCTCGCCCGCGATTCCTGGCCGGACGTCGCCGGGCGCGCGATGGAGATCCACGCTTTTGTTTACCGGGTGGAAGAAGACGGCACCGGAGAGGTTGTGCTCAACCCGGAAGAGCACGACGACTTCGCTTGGCTCGCGCCGCACGAAGCCGGACGGCTCGAGATGGCGGAGCATTTTCGCCGGCTGCTGTGATCGCCGCGGGTGCGGCGACGGTCTTCGGTTGCAAGGCAGGGAAAGAGTGGTCATGCCTCCGACGTTACCGAACATGCGTGCGAAAGATCATCGCTGAATCGGGTGAACTCAGGCGGCGGAACCATTTCCGTTGTGCCGCAAGGGAAATGGGCGCCGGCAGCCCCGCGTCGACAGCGATTCTTCGCCGGCAGGTGGCGGGGCCTCGTCGCCGGGCCACCCGACCGTGGCGGAACTCCTCAGGAGGCGATGGCCTCGTTGATCGCCAGCAGCTCCTGGGCGGTGCGCGTGGCGGTGAACTCGATGACCTCGTAGCGGGCGAGGCGCCGGACGACGAACGGATCACTGGCGAGGATCGCGTCGAGCCTGCCGCGCAGCACCGAGCGCGTCAGGATCACGTGGTCGGCCGTGCCGCTCCCCTTTCCGGAAACGAGGAAGACTCCCTTCGTGAATTGCTTGCGCAACCAGTCCGAATGGTCCGGGAGCGCGTAGTCTACTTCTGTATCGGGCGCTGTGTAGGTCAGCAGGGCGATGTACATGATTCGATGGTAGAACTCTTCCGGCCGCACCGCATCCGCCTGCCGAGTGTCCCCTACCACGCGTTTTGCCCATATTCCGGTCAAGAACAAGGCAATTCCTTTACCAACGCTTTTCGACATTTCTTCTCGATTGCCGTACGCCCGTCGTCGTACGCCGGGGAGCCGCCACCGGGCCGACGCGGTGACGCCTCCGGGGCGCGACACTCGGTGCCATGAACGCACTCACCCCGATCTGGCGCGACGGCCGGCGCGCCGAGCGGATCGCCTACGTCATCGGCGCGGCGCTGTTCCTGAGCGGCGTCGTGCACGCGATCGTGCTCCTCGCCACCGGCGGCTCGTGGCTGGGCCCGCTGTCGATGCGCAAAGCCGTCACGTTCGGCCTGTCGTTCGGTCTGACGCTCGCGTCGGTCGCCTGGGCGACGTCGTTCCTCACCGTCCGGCCCCGGCTGCGCTCGATCCTCCTCGGCGCGTTCACGGCGGCGAGCGTCGCCGAGGTCGTGCTGGTCAGCATGCAGGCGTGGCGCGGCGTGCCGTCGCACTTCAATTTCGAGACGCCGTTCGACAACGTCGTGTCGATGACACTCGCCGCGGGCGGCGGCGTCATCATCCTGACGATCATCGGCTTCACCGCCGCGGCGCTGGTCGAGCCCGGGCCGGAGGCGGCGAGCCTGCGCCTGGCCGTCCGCGCCGGCCTGGTCGTCCTCCTGGTCGCGCTGGCCACCGGCGCGGTGATGATCGCCCGCGGCGTGGTCGAAGCGCGCGGCGGCGACCCGCAGGGCGCGTACACCACCGCCGGCTCGCTCAAGCCGCTGCACGCGGTCGCCATGCACGCGATCCTCGTGCTCCCCGCGCTGGCCTGGGTCCTGCGGTTCAGCCGCCGGCCGGAAGCACACCGGATGCGCGTCGTGACCATCGCGGTCGTCTCCGACGCCGTGCTCACCGCGGTCATCGGCGTCGAGTCCTTCACCGGCATCGACCCGCTGGCCGCACCGCTGCCCCTCATGGCGCTGTCCGCGCTGGCCGGCGCCGTGCTGGCCGGCACCGGGATCTACGCCGTGACCGCCGGTGAACCGTTCGTCCGATTCACACGTATCCCCATCGGGAAGGCAAGGGGCCGGTAAAGCGGCGGACGGAGACCACGCGTGCGGCACGGTATGACCACCAGAGGCCTTTTCCAGCAGAGCGCAGCCCACAGCCCGTCGTTCTTCTCCGTGGCCAGGGCGATGGGACAGCACGCCGACGACCTCGCGGACTTCTGCATCCCCTGCAACCCGTACTTCCCCACCGACGAGATGTTCGGCGAGCTCGAGCGCAACCTCCGCACGATCCTCAAGTTCTACCCGAGCGACGCGGGCGCGATCACCGCGCAGCTGGCGCACGTGCTGCGGCTCAACCCGTCGACGATCTCCCTGGCCAACGGCTCGACCGAGCTGATCACCTGGATCGACCGGCTGCTGGTCGACGCCAGCATCGCCGTGCCGATCCCGACGTTCGGCCGCTGGACCGACCAGCCGCTCGAAACCGGCAAGCGCGTCGACATGTTCCTGCTCAAGGAGTCCGACAACTTCGAGCTGCGCGTGGACGAGTACGTCGACTTCATCAAGCGCCGCGGCTCCCGGGTCGCGGTGCTGTGCAACCCGAACAACCCCGACGGCGGGTACCTGCCGCGGCGCGAGGTGATCCGGTTCATGGACGCCCTCGAAGACCTCGACCTCGTGGTGGTCGACGAGTCGTTCATCGACTTCGTCGAGGCCGAGATGAACCCGTCGGTGGCCGCCGAAGCCGTCGTGCGGCCGAACGTCATCGTGCTGAAGAGCCTCGGCAAGAACTTCGGGCTGCACGGCATCCGGTTCGGCTACCAGGTCTCGAACCCGGCGTTGACGCGCAAGCTGTCGGGCGCGCTGCCGAAGTGGAACCTGAACTCGCTCGCCGAGACCGTCATCTTCATGCTCGCCGAGCGCCGCGCGGAGTACGAGGACAGCCTCAAGAAGCTCGCCCTCGACCGGTTCATGATGAACTCGCAGCTCAACCAGTTCCCGGAGCTGACGGTGTTCCCGTCGCAGGCGAACTTCCTGCTCGTCAAGCTGCCCGGCTCGGTCGACGGCGCCGAACTGTGCGACTACCTGCTCACCGAGCACCACCTGCTGGTGCGCCAGTGCGGGAACAAAATCGGCATGACCAGCCAGTTCATGCGCTTCGGGGTGCGGCCGGACACCGAGGTCGAGCGGCTGGTCGAGGGCCTGCGCGGGGTCGAGCGGCTGGGTGGCGGCGGGCGCCACACGCCGACGATCGAGCTCGTCGCGCACTCCCGCGAGCCGGAACGGTCGATCAGCTGAGCACGTGGGCCATGGCCGGCTCGACGGCGAACGACCGGCCGTTCGCCAACCTCGACCGCTCCGGCCGCACGAGACGCCTGCGCCGGCTCGCCGAAGCCGCCCTGACCGACTACGACGTGCCGGTGGCCCGGCTGACGCCGCTCGGGCACGGGCTCAACACGACGTTCCGCGTCGACGGCGCGGACGGCCACCGGTACGTGCTGCGGGTGCACCGCGCGGACGGCCCGGGCGCCGCGCAGGTGCGGGCCGAAATGGCGTGGCTCGCCGCGCTGGGCCGCGAAACCGACCTCGTCGTCCCGCGGCCGGTGTCGACGCGGGCGCGGGACCTGGTCACCGTCGTCGCCGACCCGGCGGTGCCGGAGCCGCGCACCTGCGTGCTGTGCCACTGGGTCGACGGCCGGTTCGTCGACGAACGGCTCAGCGCGCCACAGCTCTACGCGGTCGGCGAGTTCACCGCGCGGCTGCACCTGCACGGCGCGCGGATGAACGGCCTCGACCGCGGCCGCGTCGACGACCTGACCGAGTTCGGCCGTTCGCAGGTCGACGGCTTCTCCGACGCCGTGCTCGACCGGGCGGTCGCGCAGGCCGGCGGCGACGAACGGGTCCGTGCCGCCGCCGGGCGGGTCCGCGCGGTGCGGGCCGGCCTCGGGTGCGGTGCCGACGTCTTCGGCCTGGTCCACGGCGATCTCTGCCAGGAGAACTACCTGTTCCACCGCGGCCGCGTCCGGGCGATCGACTTCGACGACTGCGGGTACGGGCACTACGCGTACGACCTCGCCGTGGCGCTCGACGAGCTGAAGCACCTGCCGCAGCGGGACGAGCTGCGAGAGGCGCTCCTGGACGGCTACCGGTCGGTGCGCCCGGACGCGGCGACGACCGACCCGGTGGTGCTGAACGCCTTCGCCGGGCTCCGCCGCGTCCAGCTGCGGCTGCGGCCCTGACGTTACAGACCGGCGTTACAATTGCTACATGGCCGGACGATCGAGCAACGCCACCAGCACCCGCGACCGCCTCCTGCTGGCCGCCGGGCAGCTCTTGCACGAGGCGCAGGGCGGCCCGGTGTCGACGCGGGCGATCTGCGAACGCGCCGGTGTCCAGGCCCCCACGCTGTACCACCACTTCGGCAGCAAGCAGGGCCTGCTCGACGCCGTCGTCAACTACGGCTTCACGCAGTACGTGCAGGCTCCCGAGCCGGGCGGCGACCCGGTGGACCGGATCCGCGCGGGCTGGGACCGGCACGTCGGGTACGGCCTGGAGAACCCGCAGTTCTACGTGCTGCTCTACGGCCAGATCGAGCCGGGCGTGCCGTGCAACCTGACCTCGAGCGCCGAGGCGATGCTGCTGGAGCTGTTCACGCCGCTCGCGCGTGACGGCCGGTTGCGCGTCGACGCAGCAGAGGCGGCGCGCCAGTTAGCCGCAGCGAACAGCGGGGTCACGCTCAGCCTCATCGCCGAGCCCGAGGAGAGCCGCGACCTGGCGATGTCCGCGCAGGTCAGGGAGGCCGTGCTGGCCGGGCTGCTCGCCGAGCGGCCGGCCGAGGGCTCGTCCGTCGGCGCGCTCGCGGTCGCTTTGTCGACCGCGCTCGAGGACGACGTCGACGAGCTGACCACGACCGAGCGGCACCTGCTGCGGGAGTGGCTGCACCGCCTCTCGAACTGACGACGCTACATTTGCTACATTGAGTCCTATGACAAATGTAGTGAACCTCGGCACCTACGGCGTGTTCCTGTCCCCGCACCGCGACGACCCGACCCGCAAGCAGCACGCCATCGCGGCGGACAAGCTCGGCTACGGCACGGCCTGGCTCGGCACCGGGCGGGCCTCGATCAGCGACCTCGCCCTGGTCGAAGAGATCCTGGCCGCCACCGAGCGGATCACCGTGGCGACGGCGATCGTGAACGTCTGGGCCGACGAGCCGGAGCCGCTGGCCGAGTCGTACCACCGGCTGGCGGAACGGTACGGAAAGCGCTTGCTGCTGGGGATCGGCGTCGGCCACCCCGAGTCGGTCACCGGCTACCACAGCCCGTACGACACGCTCGTCGGCTTCCTCGACCGGCTCGACGCGGCCGGGGTGCCCGCCGACGCCCGGGTGCTCGCCGCGCTCGGCGACCGGGTGCTGCGCCTGGCCCGCGACCGCACGGCGGGCGCGCACCCCTACCTCGTGCCGGTCGCGCACACGCGGCACGCCCGGTCGGTCCTGGGGGCGGGCAAGATCCTGGCCCCGGAGCAGAAAGTCGTCGTCGGCGCCCCCGAGGAGGCTCGCGAAGTCGGCCGTGCCTTCATCCGCGAGCCCTACCTCGGGCTGCGCAACTACGTGAACAACCTGCTGCGCCACGGGTACACCGACGCCGACGTCGCGGGCGGCGGCAGCGACCGGCTGATCGACGACCTCGCGCTGCACGGGACACCCGAGGAGATCGCGAAGGGGCTGCGGTCCCATGTGGACGCGGGCGCCGACCACGTGGCCCTCCAGGTGATCGGCCGGTCGGCCCAGGTGGAGGCGGAGAACCACCGGCGGCTGGCCGAAGTGCTGCTCTGATCAGCCGGGCGCGGGCAGGAGGGCGTTCAGCGCGGTGACGATCGTGCGTTCCTCGTAGGCGAAGTGGTCGTCCAAAGCGGACGCCAGCCGGTCGAACTCCGTCCGCAGCCGGGCGGGATCGGTTTCCTCGTCGACGAGGCGCTGGATCTCCTCCTGCAACCGCGCGACGACGACGTGCTCCTCGCCCAGCTTGTCCAACGTGGACGCGAGTGCCGGGAACCGCGTGGCCAGCATGGGGAAGATCGCGGTGCCCTCCCCGGTGTGGTGCCGGGTGAGGGCCGCGCAGAAGCCGGAGCACCGCGTGCTCAGGCGTTGCGTTCCACCGTCGCGCAGGTTCCGCAGTTCGGCACGCAGCCAGTCGTGCACCTCGACGAGCCAGTCGCCCATGCGGCGCACGGCGTCGAGGCGGTGCAGCTCCACGACCGGCAGCACACGGGTCGTCTTCGCCTGGTAGTCAGCGAATCCCGGTTCGCGCGCGATGACTTCGGCGAACAACGCGTCGCGATCGGGCGGGAGCGCGGCCATCGCTTCGAACGTCTCGGCGTCGGTTTCCACGGTGACCGAAGGGTTGTGGCGGATGTTGTGGTACCAGGCGGGATGCCTCGGCGAGCCCATCGCCGAAGCGACGACGACCAGACGGCCGTCGATGTCCAAGGCTCCCAGGGGAATGCGGTGCGGCCGGCCCGTGCGGGCACCGGTCGTGGTGAGCAGGATCAAGCTGGTCCTTTCCGATGAAGTGATCACCGGAGGCCGTGAAGCGACACGGAATGGGCGCGCGGAGGGCACACTTCTGCCAGGGAAGGCAGAACGTGTCGATTCAGGGGGGCTGAGTAGCCACTACCTCCGTGCGTAGGCCCATCCGGGGCGCAACGCCACGGTAGCACGGAATCAGCGCGCTTCGGCGGCCTTTCGCGCTTCCTCGGCGGCCGCGTCGGCCTGCTCGTAGGTTTCCTTCGCCTTCTCGAACTCCGCCGTCGCGCGCTCCGACCGCTGCTCGGCCTCCGCCAGGCGGGTGCGCAGGTCCTCGACGCGGGCCGTCGCCTGCTCGGCCGCGCGCTCGGTGCGGACCAGGTCGCGCTCGGCCACCGCGCGCTCCTTGGCCAGCTCGGCGGCTTCCTTGCGCAGGCGCTCGCGCTCGGCTCGGGCGCGTTCGCGCTCCTTGCGGTCCTCTTCCTCGCGCCGAGGGTCCTTTTTGGGCTTCGCCGGTTCGGCCTTGTCCACCAGCTTGGCCGGGCGCTTGCCGGTGGCCGGCGGGGCGGTCGCGGCCAGGGTGAACCACTGGTCGGTGTCCTGGTGCGCCACCGACGTCAGGAGGCCGGCCACGGCGAGCCGCGCGGTGTCCGGGTCGGCCGCGACGGCCTCCAGGGTCGCCTCGACCTCGCGGGAGACGGTGTCGCTCATCGACGGCAGCCCGCGGACGATCTGCCGGACCAGCTCGCCGCGGCGCCGGGTCAGGGCCCGCAGGTCGTCGCCGGCCAGGCGGGTGTGGGCGTCGCGCAGCTCGTCGCCGAGTTCGGCCAGCTCGCGCAGCTCGGCGGCGTCTTCCCGGGCCAGCCGGTTGACGATCGCCGCGGCCGTGGTCGGCTTCCGCAGCTCGCGGATCCGGGCCGCGAGCTCGGCGTCCCCTCCGGCCTTCGCAGCCTTCGCCGCCGCGTTGCGCGCACTGACGAACTCCGCGAGGTCACCCCCGTAGAGCTCGCCGGCCACCGTGTCGAAGTCCATCGCGCTCCAGCGAACCACATCGGACTGGTGCGAGCACCCTGCGAAGAGTCATCATCGGGGGCATGTTCTTCGATCTGGGTGTCCGCGACTTCCTCGACCGCGCGGAAACGGTGTATCCGGACCGCGTCGCGGTGGTCGACGAGCCGAACCAGCCGGCGCCGAGCTGGGGTTCGCTGACCTACCGCGAGGTCGCGCGGCGGGCCCGCGCGCAGGCCGCGCACCTCGACGAGCTGGGCGTGCCGGTCGGCGGGCGCGTCGCGATGGTGTCGCACAACGCCGCGCGGCTGCTCGTGTCGTTCTTCGGGGTGTCCGGCTGGGGCCGGGTGCTGGTGCCGGTGAACTTCCGGCTGGCCCCGGCCGAGGTCAAGTACATCGTGGAGCACTCCGGGGCGGAGGTGCTGATCGTCGACCCCGAGCTGGCGCACCTGCTGGACACGGTGACGGCCAAGCACGTCTTCGTCCTGGGCCGCGACGACGACGCGATCTGGGGCGGCGACGGGTCCCCGCGGCCGTGGGCCGGCGACGAGTCCGCGACGGCGACGATCAACTACACCTCGGGCACGACGGCGCGGCCCAAGGGCGTGCAGCTCACCCAGCGCAACATCTGGCTGAACGCGGCCGTGTTCGGCCTGCACACGACGTTGAGCGACAACGACGTCCTGCTGCACACGCTGCCGATGTTCCACTGCAACGGCTGGGGCATGCCGTACGCGGTGACCGGCCTCGGCGGGCGGCACATCGTGCTGCGGAAGGTCGACGGCACCGAGATCCTGCGGCGCATCGCGGAACACGGCGTCACCATTCTTTGTGCCGCGCCCGCGGTGGTCACGGCGGCGCTGGACGGCGCCGCGACCTGGGAGGGCGAGATCCCGGGCCGCGACCGCGTCCGGATCGTCGTGGCCGGCGCCCCGCCGCCGACGCGCACGATCGAGCGGGTGCGGGCGGAGCTGGGCTGGGAGTTCATCCAGATCTACGGGCTGACCGAGACGGCGCCGCTGCTGACGGTCAACCGGATGCGCAGCGAGTGGGCCGACCTGGACCCGCACGAGCAGGCCCGGCTCCTGGGCCGTGCGGGGACGCCGGCGCTGGGCGTCCGGATCGCCGTCGACACGGACGGCGAGGTCCTCGCGCAGTCGAACCACAACCTGGAGGGGTATTGGGAGAACCCCGCGGAGACTTCGCGCGTGCAGGAAGGCAACTGGTTCCACACGGGCGACGGCGGGACGTTCTCCGATGGGTACTTGACGATCGCCGACCGCAAGAAGGACGTGATCATCTCGGGCGGGGAGAACGTGTCGTCGATCGAGGTGGAGGACGCGCTGAATTCGCACCCGGCCGTCCGGGAGGCCGCGGTGATCGGGATTCCGGACGAGAAGTGGGGCGAGCTGGTGACGGCTCTGGTGGTCACTTCGTCGGAAGTTACTTCGGAGGAGCTGATCAAGCATTGCCGGGAGTATTTGGCGGGGTACAAGTGCCCGAAGCGGGTGGAGTTCCTGGAGGAGCTGCCTCGGACGGCGACGGGGAAGATCCAGAAGTTCAAGCTGCGGGAGCCGTTTTGGGAGGGTCAGAACCGCCAGGTCAACTGAGGTTCTTCTTCGACGCGGGTTCGGGCGCGGTGCTGTGGGGTGACATCGGGCCGGCGGACCTCGACGAGCTGCCGGTCAGCGCTGCTTTGCGCGCTTCGCTGGACAGTCTGGTCGAGCAGTACGACGAGTCGCTGAACTGGGACTATCCGCCGGACCCGGGATCGTGGCGGGAGGCGCGGTGCTCGCGGTTCAACGCCGACGTGCGGGCGGCGTTGAACCGGCTGCGGGTGGAGCTGGGCCAGGACGTCGAGGACGGGTTCACCGAGCTGCACGAGGATCCGGATTTGGATCGGTACCTGGCCGATCCGAAGGGCTTCAAGCGCTAGCGGACCATCCGGAAGAACGTCCGCACCTCGTCCACGAACAGCTCGGGCTGCTCGTAAGCCGCGAAGTGGCCTCCCCGGTCCAGCTCGTTCCAATGCCGGATGTCCGTATACCTCTTCTCAGCCCACCGCCGCGACGGCCGCGGCATCTCGGCCGGGAAGATCGAGCAGCCCGTCGGCACATCCACCGTGTCGTCCGTGGCCTCCGAGAACCACTTCTGCACCTTTCGGATGCTCTCCCAGTACAACCGGGCCGACGACGCCGCCGTCCCCGTCAGCCAATACAGCGTCACGTCGTCCAGTAGCTCGTCGCGGGTGAACGGGAAGCCGTCGGACCACGCGTGGAACTTCTCCACCAGCCAGCCGCACAACCCCGCCGGGGAGTCCAGCAACCCGTACCCCACCGTCTGCGGGCGGGTCGACTGCAGCACCGAATACCCGTCCTCCCAGCGCTGCGCGTGGTCCAACGCCGCCAGAGAAGCACGTTCGGAAACAGTCAAATCGTCGAACGTCGATGGGTCCGGGGCCGCGATCGGTGGGTTCAGGTGGATGCCCGCCAGGTGAGCCGCGTCCTGCTGGGCCAGCGATGTCGTGATCGACGTCCCCCAGTCGCCGCCCTGGGCGCCGTAGCGGGAGTAGCCGAGGCCGGCCATCAGCGATGCCCATGCCGCCGCGATGCGCTCGATGCCCCAGCCCGGCGACGACGGCTTGTCGCTGAAGCCGTACCCCGGCAGTGACGGGATCACCAGGTGGAAGTCGCGCGAGAGCGGCGCGATCACCTTGGAGAACTCGAGGAAGGAGCCGGGCCAGCCGTGCGTCAGGATCAGGGGAAGCGCGTCGGAAGACGCCGAACGCACGTGCAGGAAGTGGATGCCCAGGCCGTCGATTTCCGTGCGGTACTGCGGAAAACGGTTCATCCGCGCTTCCACCGCACGCCAGTCGTAGCCAGAAGCCCAGTATTCGCACAGAGAACGCAGATATCCCAACGGCGTGCCCTGGCTCCAGTCGTCCGGCCCGGCCTCGGGCCAGCGGGTCCGGCGCAACCGCGCGCGCAGGTCGTCGAGGTCCGCCTCGGGGACCTCGATCCGGAACGGCGTGCTCACGCCGGGACGTAGGTCAGCTGGACGACGCCGTTGCCGAACGTCGCCGACTTCTTCAGCACCAGCGGGAAGCTCGGCCCCTCGGCCGGGAACAGCCGCTTCCCCCGCCCCACGACGATCGGGTACAGCAGCAGGTTCAGCTCGTCGACCAGGCCTTCGGACAGCAGCCAGCGCACCGCCGTCGTGCTGCCGCTGGTCATGATGTCGCCGCCGGACGACACCTTCAGCGCCCGGACGGCCTCGGTGGAATCGCCGGTCAGCAGCGTCGAGTTGTTCCAGCTCACTTCGGACAAAGTCGACGAAAGCACGTACTTGCGCACGTTGTTCATGAACTCGGCACCTTCGTCGTCCTCGACGGTGCGCCCGGGCCACGCCTCGGCGAACCCTTCGTAGGTGACGCGCCCGAGCAGCATCGCGTCGGCCGCGGCCATCCCGCCCCCGACCGCCTGGCCGATTTCGTCGTTCCAGTACCGGAGCGACCACTTGTCCGGCGCTTCGACCACGCCGTCGAGCGAGATGAACAGGTTCGAAACGATCTTGCGCATGGGCCCCCTTAGGTTCGAGGGGTCCCACTATAAACGGGCGAAACGCTAAGACCGTCCACTCGCGACGGTCTCCCGCACGCGCGCGCTGTCCACCTCCGCGCGAGCCCGTTCCTCCTCCGTCGCCGGCTCCAGGCGCGCCGGAACGTCCTTGTGGTGGGGTGTGCCAGCGATCGGGTCGCGGTCCAGCGCGTCCGTCAGCAGGTTGATCCGGGGACCGCTGACCACGCGGCGGCCGTGCGCGTCCGGGTGGGCCATGCCGTAGCCGTGCGGCAGGGACAGCTGGCCCGGCCGCATCCCCGGGTCGGCCTCCGCGCGCACGACCACCCGGCCGGCCGGCGTCACGACCGCCACCCAGTCGCCCGGCGAGGCGCCGATCGACGCCAGCTCTTCGGGACGCGCCCGCAGCGCGCCGTCCGGATCCGTGCGGCGCCAGCGCGGGTCGCGCAGGATCTGGTTCGCGTTGTGCGCCCGGCGCTGCCCGTTCAGCAGGGAGTACGGGAACGCCGGGTCGGGCTGTTCGGCCGCCGGGTCCAGCGAACCGAGCCACTCCAGCAGCTCCGGTACCGCCAGCCGGACCCGCGAGCGGCGCATCAGGCTCCAGACCTCGTCCTGCTCGTGCGTCGAGAACGGCGTCGGACCGGCCAAGACGCGCGAGAACAGCTCCTCCCCGAGCTCCGGCCCCGTCGAGGAGCTACCCAACGCGCGCTGTACCGGCACGGTCATCGTCTTCGCCGCCCGGTGACACCCGGCCCACAGCGGCGCGATCGACGCCGCGCCGTCGGGCAGGGACGCGCCCAGGGTCCGGTAGAGCAGCACCGGCAGGATCGCGGACCGCTCCGGCATCGCCTGGACCAGCGCGCCGATCCCAGCCTGCAGGTCCGCACGCGGTCCGGCGGCCAGGGACGCGAGGACGTCGGACGGCGGCAGCACGCCCAGCGCGTCGAACAGCCGCGTGTAGATCTCGGCTTCGACGAGCGTGCCCGGCAGCGGGTCCAGCAACGGCCGCCGCAGCTGGAAGTAGTTCGTCGGCCATTCGAACGTGAAGAGCGTGAACTCCCACTTCTCGTGCTGGGACGCCGCCGGCAGCACGTACTCCGCCAGCGCGGCCGTCTCGGTGTAGGCGACGTCGACGACCACGGACAGCTCGGCCTCCCGCACCGCCCGTTCGACCTCCCGCGTGCCGGCGTAGGTGTTGGCCGGGTTGGACGACTCCACCCACAGCGCGCGCACGCGGTTCGGGTGGTCGGTGAGGATCTCCTCGGCCAGGGTGTTCGCCGGCAGCAGGCCGCCGATGTACTCGAACCCGGTGACCTCGGACCGCTTGCCGCCGGACGAGCCCCACAGCGGCAGCAGCCACGAGTGCAGGTTGTTCGTGCCGCGCCGGCCGAAGTTCCCGGTGACCAGGTAGAGCAGCTTCTCGAGGTAGCTGTTGAGCGTCGAGTGCCGCCCCTGCTGGATGCCCAGCTCGACGCGCACGGTCATCGCCGTCGAGGACAGGATCAGGTCGACCGCCCGCTCGACGTCCGCCCGGGACACCTCGGCGTGCGCGATCCACTCGTCCACCGGGATCTTCCCCAGCGCCGCCGCGACCTCGTCGAAGCCTTCGGTGCGCGTGGCGAGGAACTCCTCGTCGGCGCCGCCGCGTTCCAGCACCAGCGCCAGGATCGCGCCCAGCAGGTAGGCGTCGGTGCCCGGGCGCAGCGGCAGGTGCAGATCGGAGATCTCCGCGGTCTCGGTGCGCCGCGGGTCGATCACGATCATCCTGCGCGCGGGGTCGTTCTTGATCGTGTTGAGCGCGTGCCGCGCGTTGCTGAACCCGTGCGCCTGCCAGGGGTTGCAGCCCAGCACGAGCAGCAGGTCGCAGTGCTCGACGTCCTCGGCGGTGTGCACGAGCGTCGAGCCGAACAGCTGCCCGTTGACCCAGAAGTCGCCGGTCTTCTCCTGCGACAGCGCGTTGAAGTGCCGCGTCGAGTTCATCCACTTCAGCAGCGACGCGCCGTACGCGCCGCCGGAGTGGTTGCCCTGGCCGCCCCCGCCGACGTAGGCGAACGAGCCGGGCCGGCCGGCCGCGGTGTCGGCGTCCCGGATCGCGTGCAGCTTCGCGGCGATTTCGGTGAGCGCGGTCTCCCAGTCGATGGGCTCGTGGGTGCCGTCGGGACGCCGGCGCAGCGGTGTCGTCAACCGGTCGTCGTGGTCGCCGTACCAGGTCAGGCGCTGCGCCTTCTGGCACAGGTAGCCTGCCGAGCGCGGGTGCGCCTTGTCGCCGCGGACCCGGGTGATCTTCCGGCCTTCGACCTGCACTTCCAGTCCGCAGTTGAGGTAGCAGAGGCTGCACGCGGTGCGGTGCCACTCGCTCATGGCGTTCCCTTCACAGCAGGTCCAGCGCGCGGCCCAAGGTGGTGAGGCGCGCTTCGAGCGTTTCGCCGGCCGGGTACAGCCGGACCGTGTCGATCCCGGTGTCGCGCCAAACGCGCAGCCGGGCACGGACCATCTCTTCGGTGCCGATCAGCGTGGTGCCGAGCACCATCTCGTCGGTGACGAGCGCGGTCGCGCCGTCGCGGTCGCCGGCCTGCCAGCGCTCGCGGACCTCGGCGGCGACGTCCGCCCAGCCCTGGCGGCTGTAGGCGTCGTTGTAGAAGTTCGTGGTGGCCGAGCCCATGCCGCCGAGGCTGAAGGCGAGTTCTTTTTTGCGGCTGCCGACCATGACGCGCAGCTCGTCCTCGTTGGCCGCGAAGGCGACTTCCGCGCCCTGGCAGACGTCGATGTCCTTACGCGTGCGGCCGGACTTCGCGAGTCCGGCGTCGAGGTGGCTGAAGTACGCGTCGGCGCCTTCGGGGACGAAGCTGGTGCCGAGCCAGCCGTCCGCGACCTCGCCGGTGAGCTCCAGCAGCTTCGGCGACAGCGTCGCGAGGTAGATCGGGATGTCCGGGTTCGGCGTGGTGGACAGCCGCATCGGACGTGCTTCGCCGGGCAGCGGGACCTCGAACGCCTTGCCGGAGAACGAAATCTTCTCCCCGGCGAACGCTTGGCGGATGATTTCGACGGTCTCGCGCATGCGCGTCAACGGCTTCGCGAAGGGGACGCCGTGCAGGCCTTCGATCACCTGCGGCCCGGACGGGCCCAGCCCGAGGGCGAACCGGCCGCCGGACAGGTCGGCCAGCGTCAACGCGGCCTGCGCGATCGCGACCGGCGTGCGCGTGCCGAGCTGGATGATCCCGGAACCCAGCCGGATCCGGTCGGTGCGGGCGGCGAGGTAGCCGAGCGCGGACGGCGCGTCCGAGCCCCAGGCTTCGGCGACCCAGCAGACGTCGAGGCCGAGCTTTTCCGCCTCCAGCACGAAGTCCAGCGTCGTCCGGGAGTCCTGGGAGAACTCGACCGTCGTCGCGGTCCTCATCGGCCTTCGACCCGGTCCTTGATCGCCGCGAGGTTGCCGGTCATCGCGGTTTCGAACTCCCGCAGCCGCACGAAGACGATCTTCTGTTCCTTCTCCGGCATCCGGTCGATGGCGAACGACAGCCCGGACCGGCCCGGGCCCATCTGCATCCACTGCGAAAGCCGCGTGCCGCCGTCGTCCGGCTCGAGGGTGAACTTCCAGACCGAGCTCGGCTCGGCCGGATCCTGCACCGCCCAGGCGAACACGCGCGGCTCTTCGCACTCGACGACGTACGACGTCGTCTCCCATTCGCCGAAGGCGTCGTGCTTGCTCTTGCCCACGAACGTCCGGCCGACCTCGCGCCATTCGACGGACTGCAGTTCGGCACTCAGGGAAGGCATCACCGCGATGTCCGAGACGACCGGCCAGACGACCTCCGGCGCGGCGTCGATCCAGGTCGAGACCTCGGCCGTCGGCTTGTCCGCGTACCGCGCGCCGGTCCACTCCATCGTGGTCGCACCCCTCTCAGTGAGCCTCTGACCACGATAGTTGCGTAGATAGACCTACGCTGTCAACGTCACTCCTGCCGGGCGAACCGCGCTTCGACGTCCGGGCGCTGCGCCAGCCGGGGCGGGAAGCCGGGGCCACGGCGCATCCGCGTGTCCTCCGGCGTCATCGGTTCCCCGCACTCCGCGCAGACGATTTCGGCGTGGGTGTCGTGCCCGCAGGCGGCGTGGTGCACGGTGATCGGCGGCCCGGCCTCGCTCGAGAGCCACTTGTCGCCCCAGCGCGTCATCGCGAGCAGCACGGGGTAGAAGTCGCGGCCCTTTTCGGTGAGGACGTAGTCGTAGCGCACCGGCTCGGTCTGGTAGGCGACCTTCTCGAGGAGCCCCTCGTCGACCAGGCGCTTGAGCCGGTCGGCGAGGGTGTTGCGTGCGATGCCGAGCGCCTGCTGGAACTCGTCGAAGCGGCGGACGCCGTAGAAGGCGTCCCGCAGCACGAGCGGGGTCCACCAGTCGCCCAGGAGGTCCATGGTGCGCGCGATCGAGCACGGCCACTGCGCGAACGAGGTCCGTTTCATGCGGCCGAGAGTACCCCGTTTTCCAGAAGGACTCAGCAGGTCAGCCGCATGACGACCCGCCGGGTGGTCGGATGGCTGACCTCGGCGAAGCCGGCGTCGGCGAAGATCCCGCTGGTGCCGACGAACAACTCGCCCGGCCACGCGACCTGCTTCCCGGGCTCGACGCGGATCGGGTAGCCCTCGACCGCGCGGGCACCCCGCTCACGGGCGAAGTCCCCCGCCGCCTTCGCCAATGCGGCACTCACCCCGCGTCGCCGGAAGCCCTTGCGGGTGACGAAGCACGTCACCGCCCAGACGCCGTCGTCCTCGGGGTCCTCGTCGCGGCCGTCCCAGACCAGCCGGCTGCGGAGGAGCCGCCGATAGGCGGTGCGCGGCTCGACCGCGCACCAGCCGGCGGGCTCGCCGTCGAGGAACGCGACGAGCCCGGTGGCGTGCTCGGCGGTCTGGGCGCGGAAGCGGTCGGCGCGCTCCTCGGCGGTCCCCGACTTCCACTGCGCCGGCGTCTCCTTGAAGTACTGGCACCGGCAGCGGGCCGGGTCGCCGCGGTCGCCGAAGATCGCCTGCAGGTCCGCCCAGGACGCCTGGTCGACGGGTACGACGGTCAGCATCCCCCGAAGCTAGACCAGGTGCCCCGTGGTCACGTCGACGTGGTCCGGGACCTCGTCGTGCTCGTCGCCGACCGAGAGCGTCCCCGCCGGTTCCACCAGAAGCACGCTCGCGCCCGCCTTCGACGACGGCTTGTGGAACGTCCCCTTCGGCACCACGAACACCTGGCCGCGCGACAGCGTCACCACCCGCTCGTCCGGGTCACGCAGGCCGATCTCGATCTCGCCGTCGAGGACCAGGAAGAACTCGTCGGTGTCGTCGTGGACGTGCCACACGTGCTCGCCGGCGAAGCGCGCCAGCCGGATGTCGTAGTCGTTGACGCGGGTGACGATCCGCGGGCTCCAGGCGGCGTCGAAGCTCGCCAGGACTTCGTTCAGGTCGATCGGGTTCATGCACCCATCGTCGACCTGGTGTTTCCGGCGCACGAGTGCTAGGAATCGCACATGCCGCAAGAATTCTCGCACCGGGTCGTCGTGCTCGTCGACGACGGCTCGAACCCCTTCGAGCTGGGCGTCGCGACCGAGCTGTTCGGGCTGCGGCGGCCCGAGCTCGACCGGCCCTGGTACGACTTCGCGCTCTGCTCGCCCCGCCCGGAAGTCGCCATGCACCTGGGGATGTTCACGCTTTCCGGGGTGCGCGGGCTCGACGTCGCCGACATCGCGGACACGCTGATCGTGCCCAACCGGCCCGACCCGCTGACCCGGCCGTCCCCCGAGGTCCTGGCCGCCGTCCGACGGGCGGCCGACCGCGGCGCGCGGCTCGTGAGCTTCTGCACCGGCGCGTTCACCCTCGCCTTCGCCGGCGTCCTCGACGGCCGCCGCGCGACGACGCACTGGCGCTGGGCCGACGACTTCGTCGCGCAGTTCCCGGACGTGGACCTCGAACCCGACGTCCTGTTCGTCGACGACGGCGGTGTCCTCACCGCGGCGGGCAGCGCGGCCGCGCTCGACCTCGGCCTGCACCTGATCCACCGCGACCACGGCGCGGAGATCGCCAACGCGGTCAGCCGCCGGCTGGTGTTCACCGGCCACCGCGACGGCGGTCAGCGCCAGTTCGTCGAACGGCCGCTGCCCGCGGTCCCGGACACGTCGCTGTCACCGGTCCTGACCTGGGCCCGCTCGCGGCTCGGCACACCGCTGACGGTGACCGACCTCGCGACGCACGCGGCGATCAGCCCGGCGACGCTGCACCGGAAGTTCCGCGCGGAACTGGGCACGACCCCGCTGGCATGGCTGACGACGGAACGCGTGACGCTGGCCTGCCGCCTGATCGAACGCGGCGAGCTGAGAGTGGACCGGGTGGCCGAGGCGAGCGGTTTCGGGACGGCGGCGAACTTGCGTCTGCAGCTGCGACGGCACACGGGACTGAGTCCGAGCGCCTACCGTCGCCGTTTCGGCCCGGTGCCGGTATCAGGTCGTGAGTGAGAAACAGTGTTCTAGCCCTGTTTCTCACTCACGACCGCTTGCAGGGCCTTCGCCAGCGCGGCCTGCTGCACCCGCGCCGGATAACCGGCCGGGTCCGCCGCGGCCAGGACGTTCAACCCCTCGACCAGCGCCACCAGGCTCTTCGTCGTCAGCTCGAGCCGCTCGTCCGTCCACTTCGGACGACACGCCGCGACCAGCCGGCGGATCCGGGCCACGAACGAGTGGTTCGCCGCGCGGTGGCGTTCGGCCAGGTCTTCGTCGGCCAGGGCCGCCGCGAGGAAGCCCACCCACACCCGGGACTCGTCGTGGTGACCGTGCGGGAGGTCGACCGCCTGGCCGAGGACCGCTTCCAGTGCCCCGAACGCGTCAAGACTCGCCGCCTCGGCGGCATCGGCGCGGAGGGCGGTGCGATCGTAGAGCAGGTCTCGCGCGTGCAGCAGCAACGCCTTCTTCGTCGGGAACGCGTGCATCACCAGCCCGGTCGTGCAGCCGGCGCGCTCGGCGACCGCGCGCAGGGTCAGCCCCGGCAGGCCGCCGTCGGCCAGCACTTGCCAGGTCGCGTTCGACAACAGCTCCCGCTGCGCCCCCACGTCACGCTGTCTCGGCACACTGAATCCTCTCTTTCCGGAAAGCGTAACAGCTGCTACGGTAACGCTTGTTACGGAAAGGAGTGCCGTGCCCACCACCATCGAGATCACGGCCGTGGCCTGGGACGATCCCGACGCCGTCCGGCTGCGCGCGGCCCAGCGCACCGAACTGGACGCCCGCTACGGCACCGACGACCACGAGCCCGGCGCGCTGCCGTCCGCCGAGACCATGGCGGTGTTCCTCGTCGCCCGGGACGCCGGCGGGACGGCCATCGGCTGCGGCGGGCTCCGCCTTCTGGGCCCGGGTTCGGGCGAGGTCAAGCGCATGTACGTCGAGCCGGCGGCCCGCGGCACCGGCGTCGCGGCAGCCCTGCTGCGCGCGCTCGAAGACCGCGCGCGCGACTTCGGCATCGCCCGGCTGCTGCTGGAGACCGGCACCGGGCAGCCGGACGCGATCCGCTTCTACCAGCGTGAAGGCTACGAACCCATCGAGGCTTACGGGCCGTACGTCGGCGAACCGCTCTCGCGCTGCTTCGCGCGCGACCTGTGATCGGATTTCCGATGGCCACCCCAGCCTGAGCTATTGGTGGCCGGGGGCGCGGCGGGCCTACCGTCGAAGGCACGGCGATCTGGGGTTCTTTTCGCCGTTCCCTTCACCGACACGGAGTTCCCTTGCGCATCAAGCAGATCGGCGCCGTGCTGGCCGCGGCCGCCGTCTTCGCCCTGCCGGCCACCCCCGCGGACGCGGCGCCGAGGATCATCCCCCTCGACCTCGCCGCCGGGCAGCAGCCGGAGAACATCGCCCTGGAGCCCGACGGCTCCGCCGACCTCACCTTCGCCTACACCGGCGAAATCGGCCGCGTCACGCCCGGCGGGCAGGTCCGGATCATCGCCCGGATCCCGGCGCCGGCCGACGGCGACGTCCCGGTCGTCCACAAGAAACTGTTCCTCGGCGGCATCGTCCGCGCACCCGGTGGCGACCTGTACGTCGCCGTCTCGACGGGCACCGCGGCGACCGGCCTCTACCGGGTCCGGCCCGGCGCGGCGCCGGTCCAGGTGGCCGCGCTGCCGCCGTCCGGCTTCCAGAACGGCGTCGCGCGTGACCCGGCCACCGGCGACCTCTTCGTCGCCGACTCGTTCGACTCCACGGTCTGGCGAGTCTCTCGAGGACGCGTCACCGCCTGGGCCACCGGTGACCTGCTCGCCCCCGTGAGCGGCTTCGGCGCCAACGGGATCAAGGTCCACGCCGGCGCGGTCTGGGTGTCCAACCTGGACCGCGGCACGCTGGTGCGGTTCCCGCTCACCGGCGGCCCCGGACGGGTCGTCGCCACGGGCCTCGGGCCGGTCGACGACTTCGCCTTCCACGGCACCACCGTCGTCGCCGCGATCAACCAGGAGAACCGGGTGGTCACCGTCGATCGCGACGGCATCCACCCGCTCCTGTCCCTTGAGGACGGTCTCGCCAACCCGACGGCAGTCGCCGTCCGCGACGACAGGGTGTACGTCACGGACGGCGCCTACTTCGGCGGCTCGCCGAACCTCCTTCAGACCACGCTCGCGGCGAACACGTGCAGCGCCGAGTTCGACGGCAGCGTCACCGCCACGACCTCCTTGCCCGCGGTCAGCGGGACGGAGTTCGCGAACACCCGGTACGGCGTGGTCGGGTAAGCCGGACCGGTCCGGGTGTTCTTGCCCAGCACGGTCGCGACGGTCGTCGCGCCGTACTGGGCGGGATCGGCGCAGCACCAGTTCGGCAGGCCCAGGTCGGCCTGGCTGGTGCTGCCGTCGGCGTACTGGACGACGACGGTGCCCTTGGCCATCCCGGTGCCGGTGCCGGCCAGCACGAGCTTCGAGCCGGTCCCGCGCACGGCGATCGTCTGCCCGGCGGCGACGACGTTGTCCGGTTTGCCGCTCCCGGCGTCCGGCCAGGTCAGCAGGGCGCCACCGGCCGTGAACACCGCTCCCGGCTTGAGACCGGCTTCGGCGAGCCCTTCGGCGCGGAAGCTGCTGCCACCGCCGTCGAGGTCACCCACCGCGGTGTGCGCCGCATCGGTGACGCCGACGTTCCCGTACGCCGCGGCCAAGGAGGCGTACGGGACGGTGACGGTCGAGGAGTCGACGGCCTGATGAGCGCCGGCCCGGGCCTGGTAGGTCGCGGTGGCGGTGACCTGGTAGTCCGCCGGCTTCAGCCTGGCGTCCGGGGTCAGCTTCACCGGCACCTCCACCTTCTGGCCGGGCCACACGAGCTTCGGCACGGCCGCGACCTCGGCGTGGAACCCTTCCGCACCAACGGAAACCTTCACGTCCCGCACCGGCAACGGCGTGCCGTTGGTGAAGCTCGCGGTCGCCGCCACGGCCTGGCCCGGAGCGGTCAGTGAAGGAGCGGTCAGCGTCACCGTGCCATTGTCGTCCTCCGGGAAGAAGCCGCCGACCGCGCTCGTGCCGAACAGCCGGACGTCCTGCCGCTCGCCCGCGCCGAGCTGCCCGGTCTTGACGCGCACGACGCCGTGTGCGGCCGGGTCGTACCACCAGCCCGACTGAGCCCGGTCGAGTTCGGCCTTGCTGCCGTACTGGCGCAGCACCCCGGTACCCGCCTGGACAGCGGCCGGCTTCGCTCCCGTGTGGACGGACAGCTGGTAGTTCCGCGCCGCGGGCTTCCCGGGGTAGGTACCCGTGCTCGCGCCGATCCCGACGGTCACCGTGCCCGGCCCGGACTTCGGCGCGTCGACGGTGAACGTCTGCTTCGCCTGCTCACCGCGCTGGTAGCCGCGGGTGACGCCGTCGTCCTCGGTGAGCGTGAAGCCGCCGTGGCCCTGCGGGTAGACGTCGAGGTCCAGCCGGGACTTGTCCCGCGTCTGCCACGACGTCGTGCCTTCGGCCCACATCGGCACGACGGCCCCGGCGCGGACGAACAGCGGGAGCGTGTCGAGCGGCGCGTCGTAACCGTCCACGGTGGCCGGACCGGTGTAGGTCTTGCCGCTCCAGTAGTCCACCCAGGTGCCCTTCGGCAGGTAGATGCCGTTGCGCACGGACGACTTCTCGTACACCGGCGCGACCAGGAAGTCGGTGCCGGACAGGAACTCGTACTTCGCCTTGTCCGTCCAGACGTTCGGGTCGTCCGGGTATTCGAGGGCCAGCGGCCGGACCTGGCCGACGCCGGACTGGTGCGCCTGGGCGGAGTAGCTGTAGGTGTAGGGCAGCAGCCGCTCCTTGAGCAGCAGGTACTTCCGGTTGATCGAGGTGTACGGCTCGCCCTGGCGCCACGGCTGCTTGTCCGACGACGCCCAGCCGTCCATGGTCATCGCGGCAGGCAGGAACGTCTTCCACTGCAGGTCACGGACGTAGGTCTGCGGGCTGCCGCCGAAGATGCCGTCGATGTCGCCGGTGTTGTAGGCGATGCCGGACGTCGTCGCGCCCGCGTAGGTCGGGATCTGCCACTTGATGTAGTCGTACGAACCGGACTGGTCGCCGCTCCACAGCACACCGCAGCGTTGCGCCCCGGCCCAGCTCACCGGCTGCCAGACGAACCCGCGGGCGTCGCTGTTGTCCTCGATGCCCTTGTACGCGGTATCGCAGGCGTCGAGCGCGAACTGGTACCCCGGGCCGACCCAGGCGACGTCCAGCTTGCGGACCCGCACACCGGCCTTGACCTCGTCGGCCTGGTTCGGGACGCCGTCCTCGGTCCAGAGCCCGAGCTGCATGTTGTTCTTTCTGAGGCCTTCGCCCGTTTTCTGCAGATCTTCGTAGCCGCAGCCGTAACCGTCGTTGACGAGCATCCAGCCGTTCGGCATTCCGTTCTCGGCGTAGCCGTCGGCGACCTTCACCGCATCGAGCGTGTGCCGTTTCCCGCGATTTGCATTTTGCAGATAGCAATCCGAATCACCGGTTTCCAGACCGTAGATCGGCGGCAGAAACGGCTTCCCGACGAGGTCGGTATAGCCCCCGATGACGTCCTTGAGAGTGTCTCCGACGACGTAGGTCGCGTCGAAGCGGCGCTCGTCGTGAGTCGTCTTCACCGGGGCCGTGAAGGAGTAGCTGCCCGGGGCGAAGGTGTTGCGCAGGACGCCATAACCCGAGGTAGAGGCATAGAACGGCTGCGAGTTGGGCGCGCCGCCGTCGTTCCAGTTGTCGTCGGCGAAGATCCGGATCGTCTGGTCGCGGTGGCTGAACCGGCCGTTCTGCTCGCCGCCGCCGACGAACTGCTCGGTCGCGGTCCTGGTCAGGCTCTGCGTGGTCGTGGTGCCGGTCCAGGACAGCGGGGCGGACTCGGCCCAGAGCTGCCGGCGGTCGGCGGCGTCGTAGAGGGCGAACTTCAGCGGGTGCTTGTAGGCGCGCAGGGTCGCCTTGGGCGTCGAAACGGCCCAGTAGGCGCCCTTGTCGACGCGCTGGGGCGTGGCCGGCGGCGTGGTCTTCGGCAGGACGATCTTGTCGCCGGCCGGGTCGATGAAGGTCCCGTCGGGGGCGAGCCAGACCCGGACGGCGCCTTCGGCCGGGAAGCTCACGCGCACGGCGGCGGCGCCCGACTTCAGCGTCACCACCGGGCCGTCGGCCGAGATCCCGGTGAGGTCCCCGAGCTGCCCGGCGGGCGCCGTGGGCGGCTCGGCGTACGCCGCGGTGGGGGCCAGCCCGAGGGCGGCAGCTGCGGCCAAACAGCCCAGCGACTGCGCAACTCTGCTCATTAGTGACACCTTTCGCGCATCAACACGCATGACGGGCTCTGTATAGCGCAGGTTTCGCGCAGTGTCACCCGCCGAACCGGTTCAGAAGCCCGACTCGCGACTTCCGTCGGGTCTCACGCTGCGCGACCGTCCGGACGCCTTTCGCGCCTCGATGACGCTCCGCGGAATTCCCGTTCTCATTTCCCTGAACATTCAAATGCGCGTCCATGATCGGCACGTGCATCCGCACGCGAGCAGTGCACGCTCACCGCCGCGAACCTCGACATACCGAGGAAATGGTTGCTGCGCGCCAAATCCGCCGGTATGTTGACGCCGTCCCCGGAGAGCTGCATCGGTCGCGGGGGTTCGCGCTGCTCGGACTCGGTGGGGAGGCCGTCACCCGGGAAGCGCTTTCCGGTGGGCTGGGTCCCCACCGGGGAGCAGGAGGGAAGCAGTGCCTTGGTGTACTCGGGGACGGTCATGGACGACCGGGTGACCGAGCCGTACTTGGTCGGTCTGGAAGCCATCGCGGGCGAGCTGCTGCGCGGCAAGTGGTGCGTCTACCTGCACGAATGGCTCGGCGACGAGCACGACCTCGCCACCTGGCGCGACGAGGTGGCCACGCACGCGGCGGAGTCCGGCGTCGAGGTGTGCTTCGTCGAGATCCCGCGCAAGGACATGACACTCGTCGCGAACGTGCACGCGCTGCCGAGCTTCGAGCAGGTCACGCAGTCCGTGGCGGCGCTGGAGCACCACCGGAGCGCTGTCGCGGGCCGGAGCCGGTCCCGTCGCGGGACGTGACGGCAAACCCTCGTGCGAACCGGTACGCCGGTCAGGACGTCGCGTGCTGCTGGGCCGCCAGGAAGTGCGCCGTCTCCGCCGTCGCCTCGTAGAGCGCCCGGTAGTGCCGGTAGAACTCGTCGTACCGCTCGCGGTTCGCCGGGTCCGGGGTCACCGTCGCGGCGATCGGGTTCCCGCGTGACGCGTCCATCCCCACCGCCTCCGCCGCGATCAGCGCGTCGCCCAGGCACGCGCCGATCGTCTCGGCCGGGATCTGCTGCGGCAGCCCGGTGACGTCCGAGACGATGCGCGTCCACAACCCGCCCTTGGTCCCGCCGCCGACCGCGACCAGCCGCCCCGCCGCGCCACCCGCGGCGGCCATCGCCTCGAGGTTGTGCCGCACGCCGTAAGCGATCCCTTCCAGCGCCGCGCGGTAGATCTCGGCGCGGCCGTGCGACGTCGTCAGCCCGGCCAGCACGCCACGCGCGGCCGGGTCGAACAGCGGCGTCCGCTCCCCCGCGAAGTACGGCAGCAGGAGAAGCCCGCGGCTGCCCGCCGGAACCGAAGCCGCCTCCGCCACGAGGTCCCCGAAGGAAGCTCCGACGAGTTTCCGCAGCCAGTCGGTCACCGCGCCGGACGTCGCCATGCCCGCCGCCAGCGTGAAACTGCCCGGGGCGACCCCGCGCGTGCCCCACAGCCCCGGGTGCGGGCGCGGCTCGGTCAGTACCTGGACCAGGAACATCGTCGTTCCGTACATGACCATGACATCGCCCGGCTCGCGGACGCCGACGCTCGCCGCCTCGGCCCAGGCGTCGACCGTCCCCGCCGTCACCGGCAAGCCCGCGGGCAGTCCCGTCCGCGACGCGGCGGCCGCGGTGACCTCGCCGGCGATCTCGGTCGGCCACAGCAGTTCCGGCAGCGCCACCCCGGGCGCGACGCGCTCGGCCCAGTCCGCGGCCCAGTCGCCGGCGGCCAGGTCGTACATCGGCGTGCACTGGCTCGCCGAGTGGTGGTCGAGGACGTACCGGCCGGTCAGCCGGTGCACCAGGAAGGAACTCGCCATCAGCAGCTTCTTCGTGCGCGCGTGGACGTCCGGCTCGTGGCGCACCAGCCAGCGCACCTTCGGCCCGACCGCCTGGCTCGTCAGCGGCGAACCCCCGCGGGCGAGGATCTTCTCCGCGCCGAGCTCGTCGTTCAGCTCGGCGATCTCCGCACCCGCCCGGGTGTCGACGCCGTAGAGGATCGCCGGGCGCAACGGCGTGCCGTCGGCATCGGCCGGGAGGAGACACGGCCCGATGCCGCTGATCCCGAGCGCGGCGAGCGGGCGCCCTTCGGCCGCGCGCAGCAGGTCGGCGACGATCCCGGTGAAGTCCGCCCACCAGACCGTTTCGGCGTCGTGCTCGAACCAGCCCGGCCGCGGCGTCGAGACGGCGTGCTCGCGGACCGACCGGGCGAGCACCGCGCCGCCGGGGTCCACCAGCACGCCCTTCGAGCTGGCCGTGCCGATGTCCACGCCGAGCAGCAGTCCCGTCATCCGCCCCTCCACGGACCAACCTGCGGGAAATCGATTACCACCACGCTATGGTGTGCCGGAAGCACTGTCAACGAACCAGAGCGAACGAGGACACGGTGGCGACGATCTCCGACGTGGCGGCGCTGGCCGGCGTCTCGACCGCGACCGTGTCGAGGGCGCTCAACGGCAAGTCCACTGTGGACCCGGTGCTCGCCGAGCGTGTGGCCAGGGCCGTGGAAGAGCTCGGCTACACGCCGAACGGCCTGGCCCGCAGCCTGCGCCGCCGGGAGACCGCGGTGCTGGCGCTGATCATCTCCGACGTCGAGAACCCGTTCTTCACGGCGATCGCGCGCGGGGTCGAGGACGCGGCGCAGGCCGCCGGGTACTCGGTGATGCTGTGCAACTCCGACGAGAACACCGCCAAGGAACGCCGGTACGTCGAGGTCGCGGCCCAGGAGCGGCTCGCCGGCGTGATCATGTCGCCGACCACGGGCGACAGCGACGTCCGGCCGCTGACCACGAACCGGACGCCGATCGTGACGGTCGACCGGCGCCTCGCCTCGGCGGACTGCGACGCCGTGCTGCTGGACTCCCGCGTCGCGGCCCGGGTCGCCGTGTCGCACCTGGTTTCCCAGGGCTACCAGCGGATCGGCTGCATCGCCGGCCCCCCGGGCGTCACCACGGCGGACGACCGGCTCGACGGTTACCGCGACGGGCTCCGCGAGGCGGGCCGGAAGTACGCGGCCAAACTGGTGCGCCGCTGCGAATTCCGCGAGACCGGCGGCCGGGAAGCCGCGACGCAGCTGCTGACGAAACCCGACCCGCCGGACGCGCTCCTGGTGTCCAGCAGCACGATGTCGGTCGGCGTGCTGCAGGTGATGGCGGAGCTGGGCCTGCGCGCCGGCCGCGACATCGGGATCGTGTCGTTCGACGACGCCCCGTGGGCGACCCTGATCTCCCCGGCGCTGACGGTGGTCGCCCAGCCCGCCCACGCGATGGGCCAGCTGGCGGCACGCCTCCTGCTCGACCGCATCGCCGACGGCGCGTCCCGAGCGACGACCACGACGACGATGGCGGCGCAGCTCATCGTCCGGGGCAGCTCGACCCGCTGAACCCCGCACTTTCACGTGAAAGTGCGGCCTGGCCGCCCTTGAGTCTGCCCGAAGTGACGCTTGACACACCCCCGTCTCGCCCCTAGCGTCGAGTAATCGATTACTCCCATCTTCCGCCGACGCGAGGGGTGTCATGGAAGAGCCGGGTACCCCGCTGGTCGCGATGACCGGCGTCAGCAAGGCCTACGGCGGCACGCTCGCCTGCGACGACGTCGACTTCACCGTGCGCCGCGGCGAAGTGCACGCGCTGCTCGGGGAAAACGGCGCCGGGAAGTCCACGCTCGTGCGGATCCTCTCCGGCGACGTCACCGGGTACCGCGGCACCATCGAGATCGACGGCGAACCCGCCACCTTCGGCAGCCCCGCCGACGCGCGCAGGCGCGGCATCGCGATGATCCCGCAGGAGCTCGACCTCGTGCCCGGCCTTTCCGTCGCCGCCAACATCTTCCTCGGCCGCGAGCTGCGCACGAAGGCCGGCACGATCGCCCGGCAGAAGATGCACCGCGAGACGCGGGAACTGCTGGCCCGCACCGGGATCACGCTCGACCCGAAGCGCGCCGTCGGCGAGCTGCGCACCGGTGAGCAGCAGCTCGTCGCCATCGCCAAGGCCCTCGCCCTCGACGCACGCGTGCTGGTCATGGACGAGCCGACGTCCGCACTCACCGGCACCGAGGTCGAGCGGATGGTCAAGGTGATCGCCGAGCTTCGCGACGCGGGCGCCGGCATCGTCTACATCTCCCACCGGCTCGAGGAGATCGGCCGGATCGCCGACCGCGCCACCGTGCTGCGCAATGGCCGCGTAGCTGCCGAGTTCGCCGCCCGAGACCTCACCGTCGAGCAGGTCACCGAGGCGATGATCGGACGCCCGGTCCAGGCGTTGTTCCGCGTCAAGCACGGCGAAACCGGCGGAGAGCTGCTGTGCCTCGACGACTTCGCGCTGCGCCCGCGGCGGCACCGGCCCGGCCGCCGGGAGCCCGCCGGGATCTCCCTCATCGTCCGCGCCGGCGAGATCGTCGGCCTCGGCGGCCTGCTCGGCTCGGGCCGCACCGAAATCCTGGAGACGCTCTTCGGCGCCGGGACGCCCGGGCAGTGGCAGGGCCGGCTTTCTTTCGAGGGCCGGGAAATCCACCCGAGAAGCCCGCGTCACGCCGTCAAGCTCGGGCTCGCCCTCGTGCCCGAGGACCGCCGGATCGCCGGTCTGGCCCTGCCCCACTCCGTCCGCGCGAACACTGCTCTGGCTATTGTGGACAGACTGGCGACGGCGGGGTTCCTGACCCGCCGGCGCGAGAACGACGTCACGAAGAAGGTCCTCACCGAGCTGAGGGTGAAAGGCGCGCTCGCCGACCCCGTCGGGACGCTCTCGGGCGGGAACCAGCAGAAGGTCGTGCTCGGCCGGGCGCTGCTCACCGAGCCGAAGCTGCTCCTGCTCGACGAGCCGACCCGCGGCGTCGACGTCGGTGCGAAGGCGGAGATCTACCAACTGCTGGCCGCCGCGGCCGCCCGCGGCATCGGCGTCCTGCTCGCCTCCTCCGAGCCCGCCGAGCTGGTCGGGCTGTGCGACCGCGTCGTCGTCCTGCACGACGGCCGGAGCAGCCAGGAGCTCGACACGCACGACGCCGGCGAAGCCGAACTTCTGGCCGCGGCGATGGGGGAAACGCGATGACCACGGCCGAGTTCATCCCGACCCGGCGCGCCGCCGCCGTGGACACGCTGTTCCGCTTCCAGAGCCTGTTCGGCCTCGTCCTGGTGCTCGCCGCGGCGATCGCGTTTTCGCCGGTCCACGACGGCTTCCCGGACTTCCTGACCAGCGGGAACCTCTTCAACGTCGTCCGCGCGGTGTCCGAGAACGGCATCATCGCCATCGGCATGACGTTCGTGATCCTGATCGGCGGGATCGACCTCTCGGTCGGCGCGGTGCTCGGCCTCGCCGCCGTCGGCTCGGCCGTGCTGATGGTCGAAGACGGCTTCGGCACGCTGCCCGCCGCGCTCGTCGTGCTGGCCGCCGGCCTGGTCTTCGGCCTGCTGCAGGGCGTCGCGTCGGCGGTGTTCGGCATCCAGGCCTTCATCGTCACGCTCGCCGGGCTGCAGGTCGCCCGCGGGCTGGCCCGGATGTGGTCGGGCGGGCAGGGCGTGTCGATCGAATACGGCGACGGCCCGGGCCTGGCGCCCGTCTCGTTCTCGCTGCTCGGCGAGCGGACGTTCAACGGGCTCGTGCCCATTCCCGCGATCATCTTCGCCGTGGTCGCCGTCGCGGCCATCGCGTTCCTGCGCACCAGCGCGTTCGCCCGGCACGTCTACGCGATCGGCGGCAACGAGAAGGCCGCGCGCCTCTCCGGCGTGGCCGTCACGCGGGTGAAGGTGCTGGTCTACGGGTTGAGCGGGCTGCTCGCCGCGCTCGCCGGGATCGTCCACGCCGGCCAGATCAACCAGGGCAGCCCCAACGACGGCACCGGCTACGAACTCGACGCGATCGCCGCGGTCGTGATCGGCGGCACCGCGCTGTCCGGCGGCCGCGGGTCGGTGTCCGGGACCGTCGCCGGCGCGCTGCTGCTGGGCGTGCTCAACAACATCCTGGCGCTGAACGGCGTCGACCCCAACCTGCAACTCCTGATCAAGGGCCTGGTCATCGTGGTCGCCGCGGGCCTGCAGCGACTGCGTCCGACACCGTAGAGGGGAAGAAAGAGATGTCCGGCAAGCACTTCGCGTTACCCGCGCTCGTCCTGCTCCTGGCCGCCTGCGGCACCACGCACGAGAACTCCGGTCAGGGCGCCACGGTGACATCTGCCGCGGCTTGCAAAGGCGCCGAGGGCAAGTACACCATCGGCGTGAGCCAGGCGAACGTCGCCGAGCCCTACCGCAAGCAGATGGACGACGACATCGCCCGCGCGGCGAAGCAGTTCCCGCAGTTCACCGTCACCTTCGCCGACGCGCAGCAGGACAACGCCAAGCAGGTCGCCGACGTCGAAAACTTCCTGACCCAGCGGATCGACCTGCTGATCATCAGCCCCAACGAGGCCACCCCGCTGACCGCGGTCGTCAAGAAGGCCTACGACAAGGGCATCCCGGTGCTGGTCCTGGACCGCAAGGTCGACGGCGACGCGTACACGCAGTGGATCGGCGCGGACAACGTCGACATCGGCCGGCAGGCCGGGCAGTACCTGGCGGACAAGGTCCTGCCGCAGGGCGGCAAGATCGCCGAGATCCGCGGGCTCGCCGGGTCCACGCCAGCCAAGGAGCGCCAAGACGGCTTCGCGAAGGGCATCGAAGGCCGTGGCATCGACATCGTGACCACTGTGGACGGTGACTGGCTGCGCGAGAAGGGCCAGCAGCAGGCGGACGCGATCTTCAAGGCGCACCCGGAAATCCAGGCGGTCTACGCCCAGAACGACCCGATGGCCGAAGGGGCCTACCTCGCCGCGAAGGCCGCGGGCCTGGACCAGAAGATCAAGTTCATCGGCATCGACGGCCTGCCCATCCCGCCCGGCGGCATCAAGGCGGTCGAAGCCGGGCGCCTCGCGGCGACGTTCGTCTACCCGACGGGCGGGCGCGAGGCGGTGGAGTCGGCGAAGAGCATCCTCGTCGACTGCGCGAAGCCGGCGAAGACGCAGATGCTGCCGACGCAGCTCGTCACCCAGGCGAACGCAGCCGAGGTGTACGCGAAGGGCAACCGCTGATGGCTCGGGTCGGCGTCCTGTCCCTCTCCGACGGCCGCGACTACGTCCACAGTGGAATCGCGGACTTCGTGCGCGGGAACGAAGACCGGCTGGTCTCGGCGCTTGCCGATGCGGGCCACGAAGTCGTCCGGGCTTCGGCGCCGGTGTCGGCGAACACCGTCGCAACGTCGGTCGCGCGCGAGATCGAGGCGGCCGGGGTGGACCTGGTCGTGCTGCACTACTGCGTCTGGGCGTTCCCGCACTTCACGATGCTCGCCGCGGGGGCGCTCAGCGGGCCGCTGGTGCTGGTCGCGAACCTCGACCCGGTGCAGCCGGGCATGGTCGGGATGCTCGCCGCGGGCGGTGCGCTCGACCAGATCGGTCGCGCGCACACGCGGCTCTGGGGCTCCCCGCGGGAAGTCGTGGCCGCGATCGGCGTACGGGCCCGGGCGGCGGCCGCGGTGGCGAAGCTGCGCGGCAGCACGTTCGGCCGGATCGGCGGGCGGCCGATGGGGATGAACACGGCCGTCGCCAACACCGACCAGTGGCAGCGGCAGTTCGGCGTGGACGTCGAGGAGATCGACCAGTGGGAGATCGTCCGGCGCGCCGAAGCGGCGGATCCGGCGGAGAAGCGCGGCGCGCGCGAGTGGCTGGAGCGGCACGCGACCGTCCGCTACGACGGCGCCAAGCTGACGCCGGAGCTGCTGGAACGCCAGGTCGGCTCGTACCTCGCGATGCGGTCGCTGATCGACGAGTGGAGCCTGGACTTCACCGGGATCAAGGGCCAGCCCGAGCTGACGCAGCACTTCGCGACGATGGACGTCGCCGAGGCGTTCCTGAACGACCCGTACGACTGGAACGGGCCCAAGGAGACGCACGTGTGCGCGACCGAGGCCGACATGGACGGCGCGCTCACGATGCAGCTGATGAAGCACCTGTCGGGGACGCCGGTGCTGTTCGCCGACGTCCGCCACTACCACGCGGACCGCGACATCTGGGACCTGTGCAACTCCGGCCAGCACGCGACGTGGTTCGCCGCGCGCAGCGACGACCCGGCGGAGAACCTGGCCCGCGTGACCTTGCACCCGTCGGTGTTCTTCTTCCCCGCGGGCGGCGCATCGGTGCACCACATCGCGGCGCCCGGCCAGATGACGTTGGCCCGCCTCACCCGCCTCGACGGGCACTACAGGCTGCAGCTGATGCTGGGCTCGTTCGAGAACTACTCCCCGGAAACGACATCGGCGCTGGAGGCGCAGTCGACCCCCGGAGTGGCCGCACGCGTTCGCGCGGCTGGACGCGACGGCGTCGACGTTCCTTTCGCGGTTCGGGGCCAACCATATTCACGCTGTGCCCGGTGACCGGCGGGCGGAGTTGCGGGCGGTTTGTGAGCTGCTGGGGATGACCCTGGACGAGTTCACCCGCGGCTGAGCGGACGCCGGCCGTCTGGCCAGGCGCTGTATCGCTAAGCTGCCGAGATCATTCAGCGAGGAAGGATCTCACGGTGAAGCTGCTGGTCACGGGCGGTGCGGGCTACATCGGGAGCGTCGTGACCCGAGCACTCTTGGCGGCCGGGCACGAAGTGGAGGTGCTGGACGACCTGTCGACCGGTCACCGCGCGAGCGTGCCGGACAGCGTGGCGTTCCACCACATGTCCGTGCATGACGCGGCTCGAGTGCTGACTTCCGAAGCAGGCTTCGACGGCGTGCTTCACTTCGCGGGGCGGATCGAGGTCGCGGAGTCCGTTTCCCGGCCGGACATCTACTGGGACGTCAACGTGCGCGGCTCCCTCGCGCTGCTGGAGGCCGCCCGCGCGGCGCACGTCCGGCGCATGATCTTCTCGTCGACCGGTTCGATGTACCGGGGCGAGGACGACGAGAAGCTCGCCGAGACCGCCAGGGTCGAACCGCGCAATCCCTATGCGGCCAGCAAGCTCATGGTCGACTTGATGTTGTCCGCGGAAGCCGCGGCGTTCGGCCTCGGCGCGACGAGCCTGCGCTACTTCAACGCGGCAGGCGCTGTCGGCGAACTCGGTGAGCGGCACGACCCGGAGAGCCATCTCATCCCCATCGTGCTGCAGGTCGCGGCCGGCAAGCGGGAGCGGTTGCAGATGTACGGCGACGACTACCCGACCCCGGACGGCACCTGCGTGCGGGACTACATCCATGTCGCGGACCTGGCCACGGCGCACGTTCTCGCGCTGGAAGCGATCGAGCCCGGCCGTCACGAGATCTACAACCTGGGCAACGGCAACGGCTACACCAACCTGCAGGTCGTGGAAGCGGCTCGCGAGGTCACCGGGCACCCCATCCCGGTCGTGCTCGCCCCTCGGCGCGAAGGCGATGCGGTGGTCACCGTCGCGAGCAGCGAGAAGGCCCGGAAGGACCTGGGGTGGCAGCCCGCCAAGCCGGGTCTGCACGACATCGTCACCGACGCCTGGACCTTCCACACCCAGCACCACTGACGCTTGACTTCGACCTTGCTTCAGCTTTTACCGTCGCCACCATGACTGCTCCTCCCATCCCGCGCACCGTCTGGATCGCCTCCGGCGTCATGGCGCTCGGCGGGTTCCTGGGCAACATGGACGGCTCGATCGTCGCGGTCGGGCTGGAGTCGATGAGGCTGCGCCTGGGGGTCAGCCTCATCGAGATCCAGTGGGTGGCGACGGCGTTCCTGCTCGGCCTCTCGGCGGCCCTGCCCCTCACCCCGTGGCTGGTGAAACGGCTCGGCGCCGGACGGCTGTGGCTTTGGGCGCTGGCGGCGTTCCTCCTGACGTCGGTCACCTGCGCCCTCGCCCCGGACGCCGGCACGCTGATCGCCTTCCGCACGCTGCAGGGCATGGCCACCGGTGTCATGGTCACCGCCGGGCAGACCGTGATCGGGCTGGCCGTGGGGCCGGAGCGGCTCGGCCGGACCATGGGCACGCTGGGCCTGGTCGTCGGGCTGGCGCCGGTCGTCGGGCCGAGCGTCGGCGGCTTCCTGCTCGCGCACTTCTCGTGGCCGGTGCTGTTCTGGCTCAACCTGCCGATCGGGCTGGTCGCGTTCGGCCTCGCGCTGCGGTACGTGCCGCGCGGCGACCGCGGGCAGCCGCCGCCGATGGACTGGCCGGGGCTGCTGCTCGTCTCGCTCGGCCTGCCGCTGCTCGTCTACACGCTCACCGAGCTCGACGCCGTGCTGGCGGCCGTCGGCGCCCTCGCGCTCGCGGTATTCGTCTGGCGATCGTTGCGCGTGCGGCACCCGGTGCTGAACCTGCGGCTGGCCGCCCGGCCCGTTATGGGCTCGGCGCTGGCGGCCGTCCTGCTGGCCGGCGCCGGGATGTTCGGCGCGGTCCTGCTGCTGCCGCTGTGGTTCCAGGTCCGGCTCGGCGCCGGGCCGGCCGAGGCCGGGGTCCTGCTCGCGCCGATGGGGCTGGCCACCACGGTGTTCGTGCTCGTAGCCGGCCGGCTGACGGACCGCTACGGCGGCGGCACCGTCTCGCTCGCCGGGGCGCTGGTGGTGCTGGCGAGCACCGTCCCGCTGCCGTGGCTCGGCCCGGACACCCCGATGTGGCTGGTCCAGGCGCTGCTCGTGGTCCGCGGCGCGGGACTCGGGCTGTCGATCATGCCCGCGTCGACCGCGGCGTACGCGTCGGTCGGCGCGGCCGAACTGGGCCACGCGACAGCGTTGGTCAACATCGTCATGCGCGTGGGTGGCGCGGCCGGCGGCGCGTTGTGCGTGATCGTGCTGTCCCGCGGCCTCACCACCGGCCCGGCGACCGGGTTCGGCTGGGCGTTCGGGGTGCTGGGAATCGTCTGCGCGCTGGGTGTGGTGGCCGCCGGCCGGCTCCGGCACGCCGAGCGATCGTCCACAGTGGACGTCACGGGGTGATCCACCTGGGAACCTGGCGCGATCACCGGTTTGGTGATTTCCTGGAGCCGGTCAACCACGGTCGGTAAGGGGAAGGGCTGACGATGGCGGGGGTATCGAGGCGGCTGGTGACGGCCGCGGCGGCGACGGCGGTACTGGGGAGCTTGCTGGCGGCGACGCCCGCGTCGGCCGCCCCGTCGATCGACTGGAAACCGTGTGCGGACGCGCCCGGCGTCGAGTGCGGCGCGGTGACCGTGCCGATCGACTGGGCGCACCCGGACCGCGGCACGGCGAGCATCGCGCTCGCCCGGCTCAAGGCGACGGACCCGCAGGCCCGCATCGGGTCGGTCCTGATGGACCCGGGCGGCCCCGGCGGGCCGGGTGCCGGTGAGGTCAAGGGCGGCTGGTCGCTCTCGCCGGAGATCACCAAGCGCTTCGACACCGTGGGCTTCGACCCGCGCGGCGTCGGCGACAGCACGCAGATCAAGTGCGGGCTCGACGAGGTCATCGCCGACCACCCGGAGGTGCCGCGCAACCAGGCCGAGTTCGACCAGCTCGCGGCGTACAACCGCAAGCTCGGCGAAAGCTGCAACCGGCTTTCCGGGCCGCTGGGGCAGTTCGGCGACACCGTGAGCGTCGCGCGGGACATGGACGCCATCCGCGCCGCGCTCGGCGAGAAGAAGCTGACGTACTACGGGGTTTCCTACGGCACGCTGATGGGCCAGCAGTACGCCGAGCTGTTCCCGGACAAGGTCCGCGCGCTCGTGCTGGACAGCAACATGGACCACTCGCAGTTCACGGCGTTCGAGTTCCTGAACAGCGAAACGCAGTCGGTGCAGGCGGAGTTCGGCGAGTTCGTGGCGTGGTGCGGCCGGACGCCGAGCTGCGCGCTGCACGGCCGGGACGTCTCGAAGCTGACCCGCGACCTGCAGGACAAGGCCGCGCGCGGGGAGCTGAAGGATCCGCAGAGCGGCGAGGTCGTCACGCCGCTTTCGCTCGCCGGGATGTTCCAGGGCTCCTTTTACGGTCCTAGCTGGGACAGGCTGGCAACGGTCCTCAAGTCGTTCGCGGACGGCACCCCGCCCGCCGCGGCGGCGCAGGTGAAGGAAGACATCCCGGTCAACACCGTGTTCCAGAGCGTGTTCTGCGACGACTGGAAGCTGCCGGTGCACAACTACGCCGAGCTCGAGGCCTACCGGCGGACGGCCGCGGCCCTCGCGCCGGACGTCAAGGTCAACTCCCTGGGCTGGCAGGCCGTCACCGGGTGCATCGGCTGGCCGAACAAGGCGAGCAACACCCAGCACCCGCTGCAGGTGCACGGCGCGCCGCCGCTGCTGATGCTGAGCAGCAAGTACGACCCGGCGACGCCGTACGCGTGGTCACAGGCCGCGGCCCGGCAGAGCGGCAGCACGCTGCTCACCTACGACGGCTGGGGACACGGCGCGTACTCCAAGAACAGCCAGTGCGTGATCAAGGCGACCGACGACTACCTGATCAGCGGCAAGCTCCCGGCGCGTGGCACGCACTGCGCGGCGGTCGAACCGGGGACGCCCGAAGCCCGGATCGCCGGGCCGAAACCGCCGGCGGCGATCGGATTCTGACGCTTCCGTCGCGTGGCCGGAGCGAGGACAATCGTCCCGGCCACGCAACGGTGCGGGGAGAGGAGCCGAGGATGCTTCGTCGATTCTTCGTCATGGCCGCGGCGGTCGTCGTGGCGAGTTCTCTTCTCACGGCACCGGCGGAAGCGTCGTCCCGCCACGGCGGGTATCTCGCGCTCGGCGACTCCGTGGCGTTCGGTTACCGGCCCAACGCGGGCGCGGCCTACCTGAACGCGGCCAACTTCAGCGGTTACGCGGAGAACTACGCGTCACTGCGCGGGCTCCGGCTCGCGAACGCGTCCTGTCCCGGCGAGACGACGGGCAGCATGCTGGTCGTCACGGCGCCGAGCAACGGCTGCGAAAACGGCTACCGCCTGGCATACCCCCTGCACGTCAGTTATGCGGGCGCGCAGATCGACTACGCCGTGCAGTACCTGCGGACCCACCGCGACACCCGGCTCGTCACGCTGACGATCGGCGCCAACGACCTGTTCCTGTGCCAGGCCACGACGCCGGACCACTGCACCGGCGCTTCCTTCCAGGCCGCGTTGAGCCAGGTGAGCCGCAATCTCGCGACGATCCTTTCCGCGGTGCGCGCCCACTACCGCGGCGACCTCGTGCTGGTGTCGTACTACTCGCTCGACTACCGCGACCCGACCCAGGTCGCGCAGGTCAAGGCGATCGACGCGGCGCTGACGCAGGTGACCCGCCGCTACCACGGCAAGATCGCGGACGGCTTCACGGCGTTCTTCCTGGCGTCCCTGCGGGCGGGTGGAGACCCGTGCGCGGCGGGCCTGCTGATCAAGCTGCCGACGGGAGGCTGCGACGTCCACCCGTCAGCGGCCGGCCACCGCGCGCTGACGGCGGCGCTGGCGTTCGCGCACTGAGTCAGACGGCCTGAACCTCGACCCCGGCGGCTTCGAAAGCCCGCACGGCCTCCGGATCGGCGTCGGTGTCCGTGACGAGGGCGTGCACCTGCGTCGTCTCACAGATCCGGGCGAAGGCGCGCCGGCCCAGCTTCGAGCCGTCCGCGACGGCGACCACGCGCTCGGCGCGTTCCACCATCAGCCGGTTGATGCTGGCCTCACCCTCGTGGTGGGCGAAGGCGCCGGCGTCGGGATCGAAGGCGTCGACACCGAGGAACAGCAGGTCGATGGTGAGCTCGCTGAGCACGCGGGTGGCGAGCGGCCCGCTCAGTTCGAACGACTGCGGCCGCGCGACACCCCCGGTGACGACGATCTTGACGTTCGGCCGCACGGCGAGCTCGTGCGCGATGTTCAGCGCGTTGGTGACGACGGTGATGCCGGGAGAGTCCCCCCGGCTGCCCAGGTCCGACCGGATGGCGAGAGCCCGCGCGACCCCGGCGGTGGTGGTCCCCCCGTTGAGGCCGACGACCATCCCCTTGGCGGCGAAGGCAGCGGCGGCGGCACTGATCCGCTGCTTCTCGGGGACGTGCCGCGCGGTCTTGTAGCGCAGGGGGAGGTCATAGGCGAGATCGTTGGCGACGGCGCCCCCGCGGGTGCGCGTGAGCAGCTGCTGTTCGGCGAGGTGGTCGAGATCCCGCCGGATGGTGGCGGCGGAGACGTCCAGCTCCGCGGCGACGTCCTCGACGTCGATCTTTTCCCGCTGCCCCAGCATGTCCAGCAGGGTGGTCAACCGTTCGTGCCGGGCCATCGGCGGTACTCCCTAGCTTGACTCTCGGTGACCTATCGCGCACGAGGGTGCGCTGTTGGCCGCCGTTTCGAGCAGTATGCTGCATCGAAGGTGGAGTCTGCACCGCGGCACGCCGTGGGGAGCGGCTCGCCCCGTCAAGGCAACCGCGCCCCCGTCGCCGCGTCGAACAAGTGGACCGACTCCCTCTTCGGCTCCAGCTTGATCGTCTCCCCCCGTTGCCACGGCGCCATCCCCGGTGTCCGCACCGTCAGCACCTCCGAAGACTCCGCCCGGCAGTACAGGTACTGATCACTCCCCAGCTCTTCCACCACCTCCACGACCGCGTCGACCCCGGACCCGATCGTCCACCCCTCCGGGCGCACCCCCACCACCACGCCCGGCCCCGTCAAAGCCGAACGCTGCGCGGGTGTCAGCGGCACCGACCACGGCCCGTCCACCGTTGTCGTCAGCAAGTTCATCGCCGGGGACCCGATGAACCCCGCCACGAACACGTTGGCCGGGCGGGCGAACAGGCCGATCGGGGTGTCGCACTGCTGCAGCACTCCGTCGCGCAGCACCGCCACCCGGTCGCCCATCGTCATCGCCTCGACCTGGTCGTGTGTCACGTACAGCGTCGTGATTCCCAGACGCCTCTGCAACGACGCGATCTGCGTTCGCGTCTGGACTCGCAACTGAGCGTCCAGATTGGACAGTGGTTCGTCCATCAGGAACACGCTAGGTTCGCGCACGATCGCCCGGCCCATCGCCACCCGCTGACGCTGGCCGCCCGAGAGGCGGGCCGGTTTGCGGTCCAGGTACGCCGTCAGATCCAGCACTTTCGCCGCCTCGGAAACCCGGCGTTGCCGCTCGGCTGAAGGGACGTGCGCCAGCTTCAGGTGGAAGCCGATGTTCTCCCCGACCGTCATGTGCGGGTACAGCGCGTAGTTCTGGAACACCATCGCGATGTCCCGGTCCTTCGGCGGCAACGCCGTGACGTCGCGCGCTCCGATGTGGATCGAACCGTCGTCGATGCCCTCCAAGCCGGCCAGCATCCGGAGCGTCGTCGACTTGCCGCAGCCGGACGGGCCGACCAGTACCAGGAACTCCCCGTCGGACACCGCAAGGTCCAAGCCGTCGACGGCCGGGCGGTCCACGCCCGCGTAGAACCGGGTCGCGTCCGAAAAAGTCACCGTGGCCATCGCGTTCCTACTTCCCTGCGCCGAGCGTCAGGCCGGAGATGATCCGGCGGGCGAGCACGAGGTACAACACCAGCATCGGGAGCACCACGATCGCCACGCCCGCGATCAGCCCGCCGTACTCCGATTGGTAGCTCGCCGCCCCGTAAAACGTGAACAGTGCGCGCGACAACGTGAAGTGCGCCTGGTCCTTCAGGAACACGATCGCCAGCAGCGTCTCGTTCCACAGGCCGATCGCGTTCAGCGTCAACGCCGTGATCAGCCCGCCGCGGGCCAGCGGGAGCATCACCGAGAAGAACGTCCGCATCGGCGACGCGCCGTCCAACGCCGCGGCTTCTTCCAGCTCGTCCGGCAAGGACCGGAAGAACCCCGTCAACAAGAACACCGTGAACGGGATCGACAAAGCGACGTACAGCACGAACAGCCCGTACTCGTTGTCCAGGTGGATCCGGCTCAGCACCACGAACAGCGGGATGATCACCGTCTGGAACGGCACCCCCATGCCGATCGCGACCCCGTTCGTCAGCGGCCCGGACCCGCGCACGCCGAGCCTCGTCAGCGCGTACGCGCAGGGCGCCGACACCGCCACCGTCGCCACGGTCGCCAGCCCGACCAGCACCACCGTCGTCAGCACCGCGTCGCCGAACCCCGCGTTGTTCCACGCGTACGCGAAGTTGCGGAACGGCTTGCCGAGGTGGAACCACTGGTACGGCAGCGCGAACGGCTTGGTGAAGATCTCCACCGGCGTCTTGAACGCGGCCGTGAGCAGCCAGTACAGCACCAGCACGTTGCCGGCCGTGAACAGCCAGACGATCGACGACCCCAGCAGCCGCAGCGGGCTGAACCGGCGCGATCCGGGTGCCGGACGCGGCTTGCGCGGCACCCGGCGCGGAGTCTCAGAACTGGAGAGCGTCACGGCGCATCACCCGCCTCAACAGCACGACGAGCACCGACACCAGCGCGATCATCGCCACCGCGCAGGCGCAGGCGGCCCCGAAGTCCGGCGTCCCGTTCGAGCCGAAGGTCCGGTCGAACACGTAGACCCCGAGCGTCCACGCCTCGTTCGGCGGGGCGTACGTCCCCGGCCCGGCCAGCACGAACACCAGCTCGAAGATCTTCAGCGCGTTGATCGTCCACAGGACACCCGCGACGCCGACGACGTCCCACGTCATCGGCAGCGTGATGTTCCGGAACTTCTGCCACGGCGACGCGCCGCCCAGCTCGGCGTCCTCGTAGAGGTACGGCGGGATCCGGTCGACCGCGGCCATCAGGATCGTGATGTAGAAGCCCGAACTGGCCCAGATCAGCGACGCCGTCACGACCCCGGTCACGTTGGCCGGGGCCAGGAACTTCGCCGCGTCCGCACCGGCGTGCTCCAGCACGAAGTTCGCGAGGCCCTGTTTCCCGGGCTGGTACTTGAACACGAACCCGAGGAACATCCCCAGCGCCACCGGCGCGACGATGTTGGGGAAGAACAGGATCGCCCGGACGACCTTGCCGCCGCGCATGTCCCGCAGCACCATGGTGAACAGGAACGCCAGCGCGAACGTGCCGATGCCGCCGAGGAACACGTACACGAGCGTGTTGCGGAACGCGTACTGGAACGAGTCGCTCGCCCACATCCGCGTGTAGTTGGTGACGCCGTTGGGCTGCGGGGTGTCGCCCGCGCCGGCCCAGCTGGTGAAGCTCAGGACCACCGTCGCGAGCGTCGGCAAGACCAGGAAAGCCAGGTACAGCACCAAAGCCGGCGCCGCGAACGGCCAGAACAGCCGCTTCTTGCGGCGCAGGTGCGCGCCACCGGCGTCGCGGGTCTCCGAAACCCGTGACGCCGGTGCCGTCGTGAGCGTCGCCATCAGCTCTGGTTCTTCCAGAACTCGGCACCCTTGGTCGCCAGCTGGTCCACGAACTGCTGAGGCGTGATCCGCCCCTTCAGCAACGCGGTGTCCGCCGGGTCGAACACGTCGGTCTGCCATTTGCCGCCCGCGATGCCGTCGATCCCGTCGTACTGCAGGACGTGCTCCTTCTTCGGGTCGTCCATCGCGGCCTTGACCTGCTTGAGGTCGTCCGGCACGGCGAGGTCGGCGCGCGGCACCAGGTTGTCGGCGACCGCCGGGATGCCGGAGAGGATGTCCTTGTTCAGGAAGTACGCGATGAACGCCTTGGCGGCCTCGGCGTGCCGGGCCTTCTTGGGCACCGCGAAGCCGATCGACATCTGCTCGACGGTGTCGTGCGTGGCGCCGGCCGGCATCGGGAACTGGAACGAGCCGTAGTCGATCTTCGTCCCGGCGCCCTGCTTGTCCAGGTACTCCCGCGTCTCGCTCGGCGCCCAGGTGCCGACGTAGAGGTAGCGCGAGTCACCGTCGGCCCAGCGCTGCTGCACCTGCGGGAACTTCGCCGCGTCCCAGCCGTCGATGAAGTACTTCGGCAGCTTCGCGGTTTCCGTGGCGGCCTTGAGGAAGCCGGGATCGGTCTTCCACGCCTGCCCGGTCTTGTCCGACGCCGCCTTGTTCAGCCCGCCGGACCCGACGAAGCGCTCGGCGAGCTGGGTGAAGAAGTACATGTTGTAGAACGGGATGTCGCCGTCCTGGCTGATCGCGGCCTTGCCGTCGGCCTTCGCCTTGTCGAACAGCGCGACCAGGTCGTCCATCGTCTTCGGCTGCTGGACGTCACCGGCCGTGCCCTTGTTGAACCACCAGGCGCTGGACTGCACGGTGTAGGGGACCATGAAGTTGTGGCCCTCGCGGTCCTTGTTCTGCGGGAAGTCGTAGGAGCTGGGCGAAAGCACGTCCTTGACAGTCTTGTCGCCCTCGCCGACCTTCATCGCGAAGACGTCGTCGACGCTCTGCGTGCCGCCCGGGGTCATGATCGCCGCGCCGACTTTGCTGACGTCCTGGTCGAACAGGTCCGGCACGGTGTCGGTGTTCAGCGCCGGCACCAGGTTCTGCGTGTAGGCCTTGCGCCCGAGCCACTGGACGTTCACCTTGACGCCGGTCTTCTCCTGGAAGCACTTGAACGCCTTCTGCAGGACCTTGCCCTGCGGCTCGTCGGCGGTCCACATGGCCCAGTAGGTGAACTCCTGGCCCGCGGCCGGTTTGCCGGCGGCCTCCGGGCACGGCGCGTTGAGGTACTGGTCGACCCCGGGCAGCGCGTTCTCGCCGGTTCCGCTGCCCGTGTCGGCGCCCCCACCGCAGCCCGCCAGGAGGAGTGAGGCCCCCACCGCACACGCCATGACTTTGCTTCGTCGCATCCGCCACCACCCGGTCGAGATCGAATATCGCGCAAGTTCTGCGCATTAGTGCGCAGTTTTATGGGCTTTCAAGCATCTGTCAACACAAGTAGCCGCAACAATCGCCGCACTTCGGTCATGACGGCGTCGCGGCCGGCACCCAGGTACTTCCGCGGGTCGACGCGCTCGGGGTGCGCGCGCCAGTCACCCGCGGCGGCCGCGGTGAACACCTTGTTGAGCTGGGTCGCGATGTTGACCTTCGTCATCCCCGCCCGCACGGCTTCGGCGAGCCCTTCGTCGGACACCCCGGACGAGCCGTGCAGCACCAGGGGCACCGGAACCCGCTCGCGCAGCCGCGCGATGAGGTCGAAGTCCAAAGTGGCGTCCCGGGTCAGCATCGCGTGCGAACTGCCGACCGCCACCGCGAGCGCGTCGACGCCGGTGGCCGCGACGAACTCCGCGGCTTCGCCGGGATCGGTGCGGGCGCCCGGCGCGTGCACGCCGTCCTTCCCGCCGACCTCGCCGAGCTCAGCCTCGACCCAAACGCCGTGGTCGTGGCAGAACGCGGCGACCTCACGGGTCTCGCGCACGTTGTCCGCGTAGTCCAGTTTGGACGCGTCGAACATGACCGAGCCGAACCCGAGCGCGACGGCTTCGCGCACCAGTTCGCGGGACTCCGCGTGGTCGAGGTGCACGGCGACGCGGGCCTCGGCCGCGCGGGCCGCGGCCAGCGCGGCGCCGCCGATCGGCGCCAGTGCGCCGTGGTAGCGCACGGCGTTCTGGCTGAGCTGCACGATCACCGGCGCGCCGGCCAGGGCCGCGCCCTCGATGATCGCGGTGATGTGTTCCAGCTGGATCGCGTTGAACGCGCCGCAGCCCCGCCGGGCCGACACGGCCTCCGCGACGATCTCTCCGGTGGCGACCAGAGGCATCAGGACTCCCCTTCCGGCCGGACGCGCACCGCGGCCAGCTCCCGGTGGTAGTGCGCGAGGTCGACGTCGCCGGCGAGCGGCCCGAGCACGGCCGCGCCGGACAGCGCGACGGCGCGGCGCAGGATCTCCGGCCACGGCTCGCGGCGGCAGAGCCCGAGCGCGAGCGCCGCGACCACGGCGTCGCCCGCGCCGGTGCTGTTGCCGGCGAGCGCGGCCGACGGCGTCGCGTGCCAGGTCCCGGCGGCCGTGACCGCGAGCAGTCCGTCGGCGCCGAGGGAGACGACGACGGCCCCGGCGCCGGCGTTGCGCAGCTCGCGCGCCGCCGCGACCGGGTCGGCCACGCCGGTGACCTCGCGAAGCTCGTCGAGGTTGGGCTTGACGACGGTCGGGCGGCCGGCCAGTCCGGCCAGCAGCGCCGGCCCCGAAGTGTCCAAAACGGACGTCGTGCCGGCGAGCAGCCGCGCGTAGCCGTCCGGCGGCGCTCCCGGTGGCAGGCTGCCGGCACACACCAGCACCTCGGGTTCGCGGCGCCGGACCCGCTCGGCCAGCAGCGCCCATTCGGCCGCGCTCAGCTCGGGTCCCGGCTCGTTGAGGAGGGTGACCGAACCGTCCACTGCGGACAGGACGGTGGTGGTCCGGCGCGTCTCGCCGTCGATCGGCACGAGGTCCGCGGGCAGCCCGGCCGCACCGAGGTCGGCCGCGAACGCGGCCCCGGTGGCGCCGCCCGCCGTGGTGACGGCGCGGACGTCGGCACCGAGCGCGTGCAGCACGCGGGCGACGTTCACGCCCTTGCCGCCCGCCCGGTGCCGGACGTCGCGCGCCCGGTGCACGGCGTCCGGCACCAGGCTGTCCACTGTGTACGTGACGTCGAGCGCGGCGTTCGGCGTCACGGTGACGATCATGTGAGGACGACGGATCGCGTGAGGCCGCGCGGGTGATCCGGGTCCAGGCCCTTGCGCCGGGCGATCGCCCCGGCCACGAGCTGGGCGCGGACCAGGTCGGCGAGCGGGTCGAGGCCGCTCTCGACGAAGGTGCCGCCCGCGCGGCGGACGTCGTCGGCGAGGCCGTCCGGCGCCCGGCTGAACATCCAGGTCACGCGGCCGGGCTCGCTGATGCTGATCGGGCCGTGCCGGTAGTCCCACGCCGGGTGGGACTCGGTCCACAGCAGGCACGCCTCGCGGAACTTGAGCGCCGCTTCGTTCGCGATCCCGACCGACCAGCCGGTGCCGAGGAAGCTGAACTGCCCGGCACCGACCAGCGACTCCGGCAGCGGCTCGGCCAGCACCTGCTCGGCCTGCGCGACGACGGCGGTCAGGTCCTCGCCGAGGTGCGCGCGCAGCATCGCGAGCGCGGTGGTGGCGAACCTGGTCTGCACGACCGAGCGTTCGTCGACCGCGGAGAGGTCGACGACGGCGTCGGCGGCGCCCGCGATCGCGGCGGGCACGCCGGTGATCGCGGTCGTCCTGGTGCGGCCGCGCAGCTGCGCGAGCAGCGTGTGCACCTCGGTGGTGGTGCCGGAACGGCTCAGCGCGAGCACGTGGTCGTAGGCGCGCCCGGACGGGAACTCGGACGCGGCGAAGGCGTCGGTCTCGCCGAGCCCGGCGGTTTCGCGCAGCACGGCGTAGGCCTGGCCGACGAACCACGACGTGCCGCAGCCGACGATCGCCACCCGGGCCCCCGGCGCGGGCAGCAGCGCGGTGTTCGCGGCGGCGAACGCGCCGGCCTCGCGCCAGCAGCCGGGCTGGCTGGCGATCTCCGCCGCCATGAAGGTCCCGCTCATGAACTCCCCCTCCGTGCCGGTTGTGCGCAACAGCTGTCACGGTAGGTGCAGTTTTGTGCATCGTCAATCGGCGTATCGCGCATGTTTGCGCAGTAGGTGCGCAGACGCGTGCAGGAGCGGGCACGAAAAAGGCCACCCTCGGGGAGGGTGGCCTGCGAGAAGAGCGCGGGTGGGGCTACCGCGGCTTGCGGCGCCAGAGGCCGGTGACCACGGCCAGCGCGCGGGACCGCGGCGTCCGGGCCACGACCGGCTCCGGGCCGACGCGGCGGCGCATCCGGTAGGCGAGCTCGAGCACCTCGAGGTCCTCGGGCCGGCGTCTGCCGTGGACGTCCGGCCGGAGCATGAGCTCCCCCACCGTGACGGGCTTGCCACTGGCACGGTGCGCCGTGCGCGCCATCGGGAACCTCCGCTGATTTCGACCCACCAAGACCTGCTGGCTGCTGATTCTATGAATCTGTTTCGGGTTCGTCACCTTACTGACGAGTTGTGTCCAGTGTGTCCCGCGAACCGGTCAGCCGGCGCTAGCCTCGGCGCATGATCACTCTCGGGGGCCTCACCGCGGAAGACCGTCCGGCCTGGGAAAACCTGTTCACCGGCTACAACACGTTCTACGGCAGGACGCTCGCGCCCGAGCTGATGGACCGCGCGTGGCGCGAGTTCGGCACCGGCGAACGGATGCACGCGCTCGGCGCGCGGCTCGACGGCGAGCTCGTCGGCATCGTCCACTTCTTCACCCACGTCAGCACGACGTCGGCCGACGTCTGCTACCTGCAGGACCTGTTCACCGACGGCAAGGCCCGCGGGCGCGGGGTCGGCCGGGCACTGATCGAAGCCGTCGCCGACTGGGCGCGCGAGCGAGGCTGCGTCCGCGTCTACTGGCACACGCAGACCTCGAACACCACCGCCCGGCGCCTCTACGACCAGGTCGCCCTCGACAAGGGGTTCATGCAGTACCAGATCCCCCTCGATTCCTAGGGTCACCGGCGGTGGCGGCCACCGCCGCCGCAGCCGTGGTGGTACCCGCCGTCGTCGTGGCCGGCGCTCCACCCCCGCCACCACAGCGAGGGGTCCGGGATCTCGTGCCGCACCGGAGCCACCTGCTTCGGCGAGCCCTGCGGCTTCGCCTGCTTCAGCGGTTTCACCGGCAGTTTCGCCTTGCCGATGATCTTGACCGCTTTCGCGAGATTTCCGCGATGAGCGGGCGACGCTCCGGAATTCGATTTCGACTCCCCGGCCACCGGAACGATTCCGCCCGGTTCCACGGAAGGCGCTACGGATTCCGGAGCCGGCTTCGCGAGCGGGACCACGACGTCCGCGGGGAACGGCACCAGCGGAGCGGCCACGGGTTCCAGGCCGACCGGCGGCCAGTCCGCACCAGCGCTCCGCCCGGACGGCATCGACACCGCCGTGGCGACCCCGCCGGTCAGCGCCAGCGCGCCGGCGACGACGGAGAACACCCTCAGCCGAGCCAAGGAGCGCAGAGCCGGCGATTTCTCGCGGTGCCGCGCCCGCGTGTCGTCCATGCGGTGCCGGTCGTGCGTCGCGGCGGACCGGACCAGCAGCTCGGCCACGGTGACCGCCTCACTGCGCGGAGCCCTGCGTGCCATCAAACCCTCCACCTTGGGCCGTCCGGCCGCGGGCACCGCGTCCGGACGGCCGATCATAGGAACGGTCCCGGGTTCTGTAAAGGCTCGCTCACCCAGAGTTTCAGGCGAGCCGGCCGCCGCCGTCCACGTGCAGCACGGTGCCCGTGACGAACGGGTTCGCCAGCGCCTGCAGGGTCGCCGTCGCGACGTCCGCCGCGGCGCCCACCCGGCGCGCCGGGTTCGTTTCCGCGGTCCGGCGGAAGAAATCGTCCTTCCCGGCGCCGAGGCGGTCCCACGCGCCGGAGTCGACGATGCCCGGCGAGATCGCGACGACGCGGATCGGCGCGAGGTCGACCGCGAGCGCCTGCGCGAGGAACGCGACCGCGCCGTTCGTCGTGGCCATGACCGTGCGCCCGGGGGCCGGCCGCCACGCCGCGACCCCGGAGAACAAGGCGATGGCGCCGCCGTCACGCAACCGCGGGGCGAAATGCTTGGCCAGCATCAGCGGTCCGATCACCTTGGCGTCGAACGCCCGGGTGACGGCCTCCCGCTCGAGTTCGGTGACCGGCCCGTTCGCCGGCGCCCCGGCGAGCGAGACCAGATAGTCGAGTTCGCCCGCTTCGGCGGCAAGCGCTTTCAGCGACGATTCATCCCCGAGATCCGCGAATGCGGCGCGAATACCGGGAACGTCGATCCGCGCCGGATTCCGCCCGGCCAGGATGACTTCGGCACCCGCCGCGTCGGCGTCCGCCGCGATCCGGCGCGCGATCCCCGAACCACCGCCGACGACGACCAGCCGCTTTCCTTCGAACGACATTTCCGTGCTCCTTTCGTCTCGCACACCGGGAGTCAGCGCCCGAGGCGGCCGGAACAATCCCGTCGCGATCCGAATGTTTTCGATGGCTGCGATAGAATCGGCGAATGCCTACGCTGCGCGCGCTGGAGTGCCTGGTCGCGGTGCTCGACGCCGGATCGATCACCGAAGCGGCCGCCCGGCTGCACCTCTCGCAGCCCGCGCTGTCGCACCAGATCGGCGCGCTCGAACGGGAACTGGGCACGCCGGTGCTCGAACGGCTGCCGCGCGGGGTCCGGCCGACCGCCACCGGGCGCGCGGTCCTGGCCGACGCGCGGGCCGCGCTGGCCGCCGCCGAGCGCGTGGTCCGGGCCGGCCGCGCGGTGGCCGGCGGCGGCGAAGGCACGCTGCGGATCGCGTGCGCGGAGACCATGACCGCCGGGCTGCTCGCCCCCGTGCTGCGGAACTGGCACCGGCACCGCCCGGGCGTGCTGATCACGCTGACCGAGACGACGAGCGCGGACGCGCTGGTGGCGGCCCTGGACGCGGGCGAAGCCGACGTCGCCGTCGGGCCGCGGCCGAGCCGCTGGACCGGGCCGGCCGAAGTGGTGGGACGCGAAGAGATCGTCGTCGCGCTGGCCGCCGACCACCCGCTCGCCACCCGGGCGGCGGTACCGATGGCCGACCTGGCCGGGCTGCCGATCGTGCACTACCACCCGGACAACGGCCTCGGGGGCTGGCTCGACGAGCAAGCTGCACAGCACGGAACCGTGCTCGGCGCGGTGATGCGGACGAAGCAGGCGGCGACGGCGGCGCAGCTCGCGGCGGCCGGGCTGGGCGTCGCGCTGGTCCCGACGACGGCACTGCCCCGCACGTTCGCGGGGGCACTGCGGCGGCTGAAGCCCGCTCTGCACCGCGACGTCGTCACGTTCACCGCGACGCCGTCGGATTCGCTCGTCCGGCGGTTTTCTTCGGACGTGACGCACCGCGGGATCGCCGTACCCGGTGTCCTGCTGGACAAACTGTCCTCAGCACTGCGTTAAGTCTTGGTGAATGTGACAGATTCCCTACGAAGGTTTTGTGCCATCAGGACGAACTTCTCTTCGCGGCCCCGATTTCGCTGTGCCATTCGCCAAAGTTCGCTTCCATCGGATAGCTTGCTCCTACCGGTCAGTACCGGTGGGTGGGGCCGATCGGGTGAGGCGATCAGCGAAGATCGAGGGAAGCGGGGACGACCATGCCGAAGCACCGGCCACGTCGCAAGGGCACGCGTGGGGTCCGCCGCACCGCGGCCGCGCTCGCCGGCGGCGCGCTCGTCGTGCTGCCCACGCTGACCACCGGCCTGCCCACGCCGGTCGTCATCGCCGGCGCCGGCGACTCACTGCCCGACCAGGCCGCCCCGCTGCAGCCGCCGAACATCGTCATGCCGCCCATCGCCGTCGACGGCAGCCTCCCCCAGCCCCCGCTGCCGACACCGCTGGTCGTGCCCGGCGGGCACGCCGGCTCGGCGGGCATCTCCGGGCCGCTCGGCATCCCGGGGAGCATGCTCAAGGCGTACAAGAACGCCGCCGACATCCTCGCCAAGGAACAGCCGAACTGCCACCTCGACTGGGCGCTGATCGCGAGCATCGGCCGGATCGAGTCGAACCACGCGCGCGGCGGGTACGTCAACGCCAACGGCGACACCCTCGAGCCCATCCTCGGCCCGGTGCTCAACGGCGCCGGCGCGTTCGCCGCGATCCCCGACACCGACGGCGGCAAGTACGACGGCGACGCCGTCTGGGACCGCGCGGTCGGCCCGACGCAGTTCATCCCGGCCACGTGGAAGGGCTACGCCTCCGACGGCAACGGCGACGGCGTCTCGAACCCCAACAACATCTACGACGAGGCCTTGGCCACCGCGCGCTACCTGTGTTCCGGCGGGCTCGACCTCTCGACCGACGCCGGGCAGCGCATCGCGGTCCGCCGCTACAACAACTCCCAGTCCTATGTGGACACCGTCATGGCGTGGGCTTCGGCCTACCGCGGCGGCGTCGCCCAGCTGCCCGACAGCCAGGTGCCGATCGGCGCGCCCGACGCTCCGGACGCGGCCGCCGCGGGTGCGCCCGTCGGCGCACCGGCCCCGCCCGCACCGCCGGTGACGGCCCAGCCGCCGGGCTCGCTGCCGGGCACGGTGACGTCGCCGACCAGCACGCCGCCGTCGTCGTCGACCCCGACCACCACGCCGGGAACGCCGACCACGGACCCGACGACCACCCCGCCGTCGTCGTCCACGCCGCCGGAGACCACGAGCACCACCCCGACGACCAGCACGACGGCGCCGGCCAGCACGCCGGCCGACTCGGCGAGCACGCCCACCGAAACCACCACGACCACCACCACGGGGTGAGCCCGGTGGAGCCGTTCCTGGTGCACATCCGCTGCGACACCGACGGCTACACGCACGCCGTGACCGAGGACGAGTTCGCGGCGGGCCGGCGCGACGGGCGGTTCCGCGCGGTGTGCGGGCACGTGGTGCTGGCGGCGCCGATGATCGAGGCACCCGGCCGGTTCGACCCCGTCTGCCGGGACGTCCTGCGCGACGCTCCTGCCGAGCCGTCGGTGCCCCGGCAGGAACGCCGCCGGTCGAGGTGGCGCACCCGCCGTTAGCCGACCAGCGCCTGGATGCCGTCGAGCATGCGGTTCAGGCCGAACTCGTACGCCGTGTCGCCCTGGGCTTTCGCGCTCTCGTCGAAGCCGCCGCCGAGCCAGATGCGGTTCATCGCCGGGTGCGCGTCGACCACGAAGTAGTTCTCCCAGAACGAAGATCGCTGGTGCCACCAGGCCTCGGTCGACTGCCCGGTGCTGCGCTCGAGGCGAGTGTTCTCCGCGCCGAGCGCCGCGTTCGCGTCGACGTACGTGCCGATCCCGTTGGCCGCCGCGACGGCTTCCCGCGGCGGCAGGCCCAGTTCGTCCATGATGGAGAGCAGGTACTCCTGCCCGGCCAGCTGACCGGGCCCGAGCGGCGGCCGGACCCGCGAAACCTCGCACAGCCACGGGTGTGTGCGGTACGCCGCGCGCGTCCGCTCCGCGTAGAGCGCCACCTGCTCGCGCCAGTCCGCCGGACGCGGTTCGCCCGGCCCGGGCAGGCGCCGCTCGACGAGCACGTCGTCGACCATCAGGTCGATCAGCTCGGCCTTGCCGGGCACGTAGGTGTAGAGCGTCATCGTGCCGGCGCCGAGTTCCTTGGCGACGCGGTGCATCGACGCGGCGGACAGCCCGTCGGAGTCCGCGACCGCGATGGCCGCGGCAACGATCCGCTCGATCGTCAGCGTCGGGCGGCGGCCCCGGGTCGGCTCGGTGGCCCCGCCGCGGGCGCGCCAGAGCAGCGCGAGCGTCCGGTCGACCTCTTCGGCGCCAGTGCGTTCGGCGGTCATGCGCTCCCCTCGCTCCTCCGGGCGCGATCCTACCCGGGCCGGGCGTCCGACCTGGCATTCTGGAGGTATGACCGGACGCAAACCGCCCAAGGTCTCCTTCCGCTGGTGGGTCGACCGGCAGATCGGCGAGGCCCGCGAGCGCGGCGAGTTCGACGACCTCCCCGGCACCGGCCGGCCGCTGCCGAAGCCCACCGGCAACGACGCCGCGACCGACTGGGTGCTCCGGCAGGTCCGAGCCGGCGGCCACGACACGAAGGCGCTGCTGCCGCCGGCGCTCGCCCTCAAGCGCGAAGTCCAGGACCTGCCGGAGCGGCTCGCCGTCGAGCGGACCGAACGTCAGGTGCGGGAGGTCGTGACGGATCTCAACGAACGGATCCGCCAGGCCTACCTCAACCACCACACCGGCCCGCCGCTCACGGTCGCGCTGGTGGATGTTGAGGAAGCCCTCGAGGACTGGCGGCGCTCACGAGCCGCGTCGTAGCGGCGCCCGCTTCCGCCGCGGTCCACGCCGGCGTCGTGAGCACCGTGCCGTAGGGCAACTGCCGCAGCAGCTCCGCGGCCGGCCGCTCCCGGTCCCCACGTGCCGGGTCCCCACCGTGCCGGGTCCGCGGCGCCTGGTCTTCCGGCATCAGGGCGACCCGGGCGCACTCGCCGCGGGCTGCGTTTCGGAGGTCGTCCTACGCAGCCGTGCTGCGGGAACCGGGTGCTCGCGGCCTGCTGCGTCCCGGGGCGCCGGGGTCGCGCAGGCGAAGCGAATCGGCGGTCGTCCCCCTTCCTTTCCGAGACCCCGGGGTAGCGGAATCGGGACCCCTGCCTTCCGCGGGTAACAGCCCGATGGGCTGTAACCTGGTTCGATGAGAGGCCAATTCGTCGTCGTGCCGATCCTGGCGCTGATCCTGCTGTTCACCGTTCCCTGGTGGACGCTCGTCCTCGCGCCGGACTGGGGCACGGCGGCCACGATCGCCGGCACCGCGGTGTTCGCGCTGGGCCTGGTGACCATGCCGGTCGCGATGGTCCGCGGCCACGGGCGGCGCCAGCGTGACGGCGGCGCCCGCCTCGGCGACTCGCTGCTGGCCGTGATCTGGGTGCTGTTCAGCTGGTCGGTGCTGAGCCTGGTGCTGCGCGCCGCGCTGCTCGGCGTCGACGATCCGGCGCGGTCGCGGATCGTCGCGGGCGTGACCTTCGTGATCGCCGCCGGCCTGCTCGTGCACGGCAACCGCGTCGCCATGCGGGTGCCGCCGGTGAAGGCGACCGACGTCGTCATCCCGCGGCTCGGCCCGGGTCTCGACGGCCTGCGCGTCGCCGTGCTGACCGACACCCACTTCGGCCCGATCGACCGGACGAAGTGGTCGGAGCAGGTCGTCGCGGCGGTCAACGCCCTCGAAGCGGACGTCGTCTGCCACGCCGGTGACCTCGCCGACGGCGCGGTGGCGAAGCGCCGCAAGCAGGTCGACCCGCTCGGCGGCGTCCAGGCCGCACTCGGCCGGTTCTACATCACCGGCAACCACGAGTACTTCGGCGAAGCCCAGGCGTGGCTCGACCACATGGAAGGGCTCGGCTGGGACACGCTGCACAACCGCTCGACGCTCCTGGAACGCGGCGGCGACCGCATCCTGTTCGCCGGCATCGACGACCCGACGGGCGCGGGCTCCGGCCTGCCCGGCCACGGCCCGGACTTGGCTCGCGCGCTGGCCGACCGGCCCGCCGACGTCCCGGTCGTGCTGCTCGCGCACCAGCCGAAGCAGGTGCGGGAGGCCCGCGAAGCCGACGTCGACCTGCAGATCTCCGGGCACACGCACGGTGGCCAGATCTGGCCGTTCCACCTCCTGGTGCGGCTCGACCAGCCGACGCTGTCGGGCCTGACCCGGCACGGCCCGACCCAGCTGTACAACAGCCGGGGCACCGGGTTCTGGGGGCCGCCGTTCCGGGTCTTCGCGCCCAGCGAGATCACGCTCCTCACCCTGCGCTCGGCCTGACCCTCGTTCCATGAGGGGCACCCTCATGGCTCTTAAGTCCATGAAGGTGCCCCTCATGGCAGTCATCGATCCTCCCGACAAATTTTTTTGTCTTGACAGTTTCGATCGTCGGATGCCAGGCTGTCCGCCATGACCACCACCGCGATCCGCCCCCGCTCCCTCGCCCCTGCGACCACCCGCGGCCTGCTGACCTGTGGGGTCCTCGCCGGGCCCGTCTTCGTCCTCACCGGTGTCGTCCAAGGCCTGACCCGCGCCGGCTTCGACTTCACGCGTCACCCCGCGAGCGTCCTTTCCAACGGCTCGCTCGGCTTCCTCCAGATCACGAACTTCCTGGTCACCGGCTTGCTGACGATCGCGGCCGCGGCCGGGATCCGGCGCGTCCTGCCCGGGCGGTGGGGGCCGAGACTGCTGACCGTCTACGGCGTCAGCCTGCTCTGCGCGGGGGTCTTCCGCGCCGACCCGCAGGACGGCTTCCCGGCCGGCACCCCCGCCGGTCCGCCGGCGTCGATCAGCTGGCACGGGACACTGCACTTCATCGTCGGCGGCATCGGCTTCGCCGCCCTGGTCGCGGCCTGCTTCGCGATCGGCTCGCACCTCACCCCCGCGCGGGCGTGGTACTCGCGGATCAGCGGGTTGCTGTTCCTCGCGGGCTTCGCGGGCGTAGCGTCCGGATCGGCGAGCCCGGCCGTGATCCTCGGTTTCTGGGCGGCCGTGGCGATCGCCTGGATCTGGCTCGCCACCACCTCCGTCCACCTGATGCCGCGAGGAGAGTCCCGATGAGCACGACGGTTTCCGCCGACGGCACCGAGATCGCCTACACCCGCGCCGGCTCCGGCCCCGCGCTCGTCCTCGTCGACGGCGCGATGTGCTACCGCGGCTCGTCCCCGAACGACGCGCTCGCGAAGGCGCTGGCCACGCGCTTCACGGTGTACACCTACGACCGCCGCGGCCGGGGCGAGAGCGCCGACACCGGGCCGTACGCGGTCGAGCGCGAGGTCGAGGACCTCGCCGCGCTGGTCAAGGAGGCGGGCGGGGAGACGTTCCTGTTCGGCATCTCGTCGGGCGCGGCCCTGGCGCTCGAAGCGGCCCGCGGTCTCCCGGTGACGAAGCTGGCGCTGTACGAGCCCCCGTTCGTCGTCGACGGCACCCGCCCCCGCGTCCCGGCCGACTACCCGGCCCGCCTCGACGCGGCATTGGCCGCGGGCAAGCGCGGCCTTGCGGTCAAGATGTTCATGACCGAGGGCGTCGGGTTGAGCGGCGCGATGGTGGCGATGATGCGGATCATGCCGTTCTGGGCGAAGCTCAAGCGCGTGGCCCACACGATCCCGTACGACACGGCGTTCGTCGTCGACCACCAGGCAGGGACACCGCTGCCGGCGGCATGGCCGGAGGTGAAGGTCCCGACGCTGGCCGTGGACGGCGGCCGGAGCCCGGACTGGATGCGGAACGGTGTGTCGTCGCTGGCGAAGGTGCTGCCGTCGGCGGAGTACCGGACGCTGCCGGGCCAGACGCACATCGTGAAAGCCGCGGCGCTGGCCCCGGTGCTGGCGGACTTCTACCTGAGTTGAGTGACGATCCCTGCCGGACACCGAGCCAGTCGTCCGGCAGGGCGCTGCGGGCCGGGCACTACGGGAAGGGGCTGAAGACCGGGCAGGCCGTCGCCACCACCGCCGGGAACCTGCCCGCGAAGTGGGTCGTGCACACCGTCGGCCCGGTGTGGTCATCGTCCGAAGACCGCTCCGGGCTCCTCGCCGACTGCCACCGGAACTCGCTGCGAGTGGCCGGGGAACTCGGAGCCAAGACCGTCGCCTTCCCCGCCATCTACCGCTGGCCCCTGGAGCCAGCCGCCGCGTGAGGCCGCCATGACCGCCTTTCAGGCTCGTCACAACTCCCTTGCCTGAACGATCACCGACCGGGCAGGGTGCAGGCGTGCCCACCCGCGCCCTGGTCTTCGACTTCGACGGCACCCTCGCCGACACCGAGTCCGCCGTCCTGCAGTCGTGGCAGGAGACGTTCCTCGACCACGGCGTCGAGCTGCCGCTGGAAGCCTGGTACGCCGTCATCGGCACGCAGCACACCACGCACGCCATGTTCGCCCTGCTCGCCGAGCGCGTCCCCGGGATCGATCCCGAGGCGCTGCGGCCCGTCACCCGGGCCCGCGTGCTGAAACTCCTCGAAACGCTCGGCCCGCGCGATGGCGTCCGAAACTACCTGGAGACCGCGAAGGACCACGGCCTCAAGCTGGCCGTCGCCTCCAGCTCGTCCGGGGCCTGGGTGAACCCGCACCTCGAACGGCTCGGCATCGCGCGCTACTTCGACGCCGTCCTCACCGGGGACCTCCACAAGGCCAAGCCCGACCCGGACCTCTACCTCGCCGCGCTCGACGCCCTGCAAGCCGAAGCGACCGAGACCATCGCCTTCGAGGACACGCCCCACGGCGTCACCTCCGCCAAGGCCGCCGGGCTGACCTGCGTCGCCGTGCCGAACGCCATCACCGAGAGCCTCGACTTCGGCCAGGCCGACGTCGTGCTGCCGTCGTTCACCGCCAAGCCGCTCGAAGCCTTACTGACCCACTAGCCCGAGCAGCCGGTCCAAGAACGGCAGCTGGCCCTTCACCAGCTTCTCGCGCGCGACCTCGAGCGAGAACCACGCGACCCGGTCCACCTCGGGGAACTCCTGCTGCTTGCCCGAGCGCGGCGGCCACTCCATGGAGAACGTCCCCGGGACCACCGAAGCCGGGTCGAGGTCGCCCTCGACCGCCCACGCCGTGACGACCTTGCCGCCCGACTGCTTCACCTCGCCCAGCGGGATGTACTCACCCGAAGGTGCGGGCAGGCCCAGCTCCTCCTCGAACTCGCGGCGCGCCGCGTGCTCCGGCTCCTCGTCCGGGTCCAGCTCGCCCTTCGGCAGCGACCACGCCGCCGCGTCCTTCTTCGCCCAGAACGGCCCGCCCATGTGCCCGAGCAGCACTTCGACGTCCTCGCCCCGCCCGCGGTGGAGCAGGAGCCCGGCACTGCGTTTGCCCGCCATCAGCTCAGTCTGCCGAAACTCGCCGAAAAAGATCCGGCGGGGTTGTCGATCCGGGGAGAACCCACTCGACGCGTAGGCAGAAGGCAAGGAAGAACCCAGGGAAGGAACCCACGATGACCACCACGATCACCCCCAAGACCCAGACCGCCGCCACCCGCACCGAGACCAAGACCGCTCCGGTCACCGGCGTCGTCATCGGCGCCTCGCGGATCGTGATCTCGTTCCTGTTCGGCTTCCACGGCTTGCAGGGATTCGGCTTCTTCGGTGGCATCGACGGCCAGGGCGGCGGCGTCCCGTTCGGCTCGTTCCCCGGCTGGTGGGGCAGCGTCTTCGAGCTCGCGGGCGCCCTGCTGCTGCTCGTCGGGCTCGCCAGCCGGCCGGCCGCGATCCTGCTCTCGGGCGTGATGGCCTACGCCTACTTCACCGTGCACGCCCCGATGGGCCTGCTGCCGCTGCAGAACATGGGCGAGCCCGCCGCCGTCTACGCGTGGGTCTTCCTGCTGTTCGCCGCGATCGGCCCGGGCCGGTTCGCCGTCGACACGCTGATCAAGCGCCGCCGCTGACGAAAGGCCGGGTGCGCGGTCCGATCAGTAGCCGCCCTGGGCGGCTGCCAGGTCGGACCGCGCCATCACGTGTTCCATCAGGCTGGTCAGCACCTGCTTCGTCGACTCGCGCTCGCGGGCGTCGCACAGCAGCAGCGGGACGTCCATGCCGACGTCGAGCGCCTGCCGAACCTCCTCCGTGCCGTAGCGGTACGCGCCGTCGAAGCAGTTCACGCCGACGACGAACGGCAGGTTGCGGCGCTCGAAGAAGTCGACCGCCGCGAAGCAGCTGTCCAGCCGGCGGGTGTCGGCCAGCACGACGGCGCCGAGCGCGCCCTCCGCCAGCTCGTCCCACATGAACCAGAACCGGTCCTGCCCCGGCGTACCGAACAGGTACAGGATCAGGTCCGGGTTGATCGTGATGCGGCCGAAGTCGAGCGCGACCGTCGTGGTGGTCTTCTGCTCGACCCCCGAGAGGTCGTCGACGCCCTCGGACGCGGTCGTGATGACCTCTTCGGTCCGCAGCGGCGGCACTTCGCTCACCGAACCGACCATCGTGGTCTTGCCGACCCCGAACCCGCCGGCGATGAGTACCTTGACCGCGGTCGCGGTCAGGTTCCGCCGGGGGTCAGAGTTTCCGGATGCCATCAAGGACCGCCTGCAATACGTGTCGGTTGGGGGATTCCTGGGCCGGTGCCGCGGTACGGAACAGCACCAGGTTCTGCTCGATGAGGTCGCTGAGCATCACCTTGACCACGGGCAGCGGCAGGTCGACGCGAGCGGCCACCTCGGCCACCGAGACCGGCCGCTGGCACAGGGCGATGATGCGCGCGTACTCCGGTTCGAGCATGCCCGCTTCGTGCGCGGTGCGCAGCGCGACCACCAGCGTGATGAGGTCGAGCCCGAGCGTGTCCGACCGCGTGCGGCCGCCCGTGACCGCGTACGACCGGACCAGCGGGCCGGCCTCGTCGTCGAACCAGGCTTCGTGCCGCCCGCTCATGGCGACGTGGGCAGGACGCCGGCACCCGTCCGCGGGGCCGAGGTGAGCACCTGGCCGACGCGCTTGACCATCAGGTTCATCTCGTACGCGACCAGCCCCATGTCCGCGTCTTCACGGGCCAGCAGGGCGAGGCAGGCGCCCCGCCCGGCCGCCGTCACGAACAGGAAGGCGTGGTCCATCTCCACCATCGTCTGACGGACGTTGCCGCCGCCGAAGTGCCGTCCGGTCCCGCGCGCCAGGCTCTGGAACGCCGAGGCGACCGCGGAGAGGTGTTCGGCGTCCTCTTCGGAGAGGTTCCCCGACCTGCCGATGAGCAGGCCGTCCGAGGACAGGACCACGGCGCGGTCCGCCCCGGCGACCCGCTTGACGAGGTCGTCCAGCAGCCAGTCGAGCTCACTGACGCCTGAGTTGGCCATTACTCGTGCTCTCCGTACCTGTCGTCGTTCTCGGCTGGTTCTTCGTCACGGCCGCGGCGGGTGCCCTGCTGGAAGGCGGACAGCCGGCTGCGGGCGGCCTCCGGCGAATCCAGCCGGACCTCCTCCCGCTCCTGCGTGGCGGGCTTATCTTCCCGCAACTGCGGAACGAGGCTCTGCTGACGTCGCCGTTGCGGCAGCGGCGGGCGGCCCGGGGCCTCCGGGCGGCGCGGCTGCTCCGGCCGGCCTTGGGGCATCGCGGGCCGCGGCTCGGACGGCGGCCACACCGGCGGTGCGGCGGCCGGGCGGGCCGGGCGGGACGTCCGCACGGGCGGCACGGGCGGGCGCAGCGGGGCGACCGCCGGCTGCGCCTGCGTCGGCTGGCTGACCGGCTCGGACACGGACCCGACGGGGACCGGCGTCGGTGCGGACGGCGGCTGCGCCGGGGCGACCGGGGCCGGGGCCGTTTCGGGCGGTGCCACCGGCATCGGCGGCTCGGTCCGGTGACGGGCCGCCGGGCGGCGGACCGGGCGGCGCAGCGGCGCGACCTCGTCGTTCACCTGCTCCGGCTCGACCGGGTTCGGCACGAGCTCCGGCTTCGGCGGGGTGATCGGCTGCTCCGGCTCGGACTCGGCGAGCGGGGCAAGCAGGTCGGTGCGCACCAGCACGATGGCCCGGGTGCCGCCGTAGGCCGACTCCCGCAGGTGCACCTGGATGCCGTGGCGGGCGGCCAGCCGCGCGACCACGAACAGGCCGAGGCGAGGCTCGTCGGACAGCGCCATGATCCCGAAGTCCGGCGGGCTGGCCAGCAACGTGTTGATCTCTTCGGTCTGGTCCGGCTCGAGCCCGAGGCCCTGGTCCTCGACCTCGATCACGACGCCCTTGCCGACCACGTTGCCGCGCACCTCGACCCGCGACTGCGGCGGCGAGAACGACGTCGCGTTGTCGATCAGCTCGGCGAGCAGGTGCACGAGGTCGCCGACGACCGGGCCGCGGATGGCGATCTGCGGCAGCGCGGCCGTCTTGACCCGGGCGAAGTCCTCGGTCTCGGCGGACGCGCCGCGGACCAGCTCGGCCAGCCCGACCGGGTTGCGCCACTGCCGGCCCGGCTGCCCGCCGCCGAGGATGATCAGGTTCTCGGCGTTGCGGCGGGCGCGGGTGGAGAGGTGGTCGAGCTGGAACAGGGTGTCCAGCTGCTCCGGGTCCTCCTGCTTGCGCTCGGCCTGGTCGAGCACCTTGAGCTGGCGGTGCACGATGACCTGGCTGCGGTGGGCGATGTTGAGGAACACCGTCTTGGTGCCCTCCTTGATCTTCGCCTCGTCGATCGCGGCCGCGATGGCGGTCTGCTGCGCCTTGTTGAACGCGTCGGCGACCTGGCCGATCTCGTCGGTGCCGTGGTCGAGGAAGTGCCCGCCCTCTTCGAGGTCGACAGGCTCACCCGCCTGGACCCGGGCGACCAGCTCGGGCAGCCGGACCTCGGCCGCGTCGAGGGTGTCCTCGCGCAGCCGGTGCAGGCGGCCGATGAGCCGGTTCGACAGCCGGACGGCGACGAACACCACGAAGACCGCGAACAGGACGGCGATCACACCGGCGATCAGCGACTCGGTGAACGTCGAGTCGGCGTCGTTGATCGCGGCCTGGCTGGCGTTCGAGCTCTGCAGGACGAAAATGCCCGACAGCGCGTCGCCGACGAGCCGGGCACTGGTGCGCCACTGGTCCTGCGGCACCGGCAGCTTGGTCAGGTCACCGCGCAGGAACGCGGTCTCGACCTGGGTCACCGTCTGCCACGGCTGGCTCGCCAGCAGCTGGTCGTACTTCGCCTTGACCTCGGGGATCATCTTCGGCGCCGACGCGTCGAGCTGCGCGTGGTAGGCACCGACCTGGCCGACGTAGGTGCGGAAGTCCTCGTTGCTCAGCCCGCCCGCGGCGAGCCCGGCGGCGGCGAGCGCGTCACTGCGCTGCATCGACTCGGCCGCGGTGAACATCGGGATGGCGGTCAGCCGGTCGAACGCGTTCTGCGCGCCACGCGCGTTCTGCGCCAGTCCGGCCAGGCCGTCGGTGAACTGGTCGATGATCTTGTTGTAGAAGGTGTAGGCCTGGCTGATCTGGATCTGGCCGCTGTCGACCGCCTGGCGGGTCTGCGGCAGCTGCTGGAAGAGCCCGAAGAACGTGGCGATGTTCTTCTGGACGCTCGGCGGGGTGTCGTCGTAGCCCGCGAAGCTGTCCTTCAGGTACTCGATCGTCTTCGCGGCGTTCTGGTCCGTCTTGGGGCGGACGGCCGCGAGCACGGCCCGCTGGTTGCCCTGGCCCGCGAGCAGGCTCAGGGTCGCCTGGCGTTCCTGCTGCAGCGCGCCGAAGAACGGGATCGACGGAGCTTCCGAGCCCCGGATCCGATTGACGTAGTCACGGCCCGTCACCGCGTCGTAGATGAGGTAGCCCGCGAGGGCCACGCCGACGAGCAGGAGGGCAACACTGGGGATGAGCGCGATCGTGAGCACGCGCTTCCGAATCGAGGATCCCCGGTTGCGTCGAAGAGAAATCTGCTTCACCTGGGTCCGTTTTCCTTCCGGCAGTACATGGTTTCGGGTCGCCCGAGGCGGTCAACACCCGGATTCCGACCAGCCGGATCAACATCACCGTGGTCTGCTTCGCCCGCGACGACGGTATGCAGCCCTTCAAGGCGCGTCAAGTCCGTGGCGATAACGTGATCTTGGAACGGTGACCCGTCCACACTTGCTGCCTGCGCTTGGAAAGTCCACCACCGAAAGTCGTGACGTTCGTCCCAGCCCTGCTTCCGTTCCGTGCCTTGGATGCAGGCTGTCCGGTGGTGCGATCGACCCAAGCGCCGGGACCGGAGCCGCTACGTACGTGAGCGCCGGATGGTTCGGTGAGAAAGGTCACGAGCCCGCCACGACGACCGGGGTCGGCCGCTTCGTCCGGGCCTTGCCGTCTCCGCTAAGCGGAATTGCGCGGCATTCGACCGCCTCGCCACGGATTCACCGGACGGCGAGCCGGAATTCCCACCATTCCGCATGCGCGGTGGTTCAACCACTCCCCGTGGCACCCGCGAAAGGCCCGGAACCGGTTCCGCGGCGTCAGCCCCGGAACTCGGCGGCGAGGGTGTTCCAGAACTGCAGCTCGTAGCTCTGGAAGAGCCGGGCGTAGAGGTGGGCTTCGCGTTCGTCGAGCCGGCGCGCGTCGAGCCCGGCCTGGATCGCGGCGAGCGCTTGTTCCTCAATTTCCGGAACGTCCGCGGCGAAGAAGTCGAAGAACGCACACGCATCGTCACCGAAGCCGTAGTGCTCGCGCATGCCGGCGGCGACGTCCTTGCAGTACCGGCCGAACGCGGCGAAGTTCGCGAAGATCCCCGCCGCCGTCGCCGACGATTCGCCGTTCAGCGCGAGCCACGCGACGTACGCGGGGTACGCCTGGCAACCCGCGCGCGGAAGTTCCTTGCCGTGGTCCGGACCAGTGACCTTGATCAACGCGTCCAGCATCCCGTTCGCCTGCTGCTCTCCGGGCGCCAGTCCGCCGAAGAAGGTGCGCGCGTTCGGTTCGTCGGCGCGGGCGGCGAGCGCGTGGAAGCTCCGCCAGTCGCTCGACGTGATCCGCTTCTCTTCGGCGGCGAGCGCGGCGAAGACCGCGCGCGGTGCGCGTCCGGCGGTGATCAGCGGGACGAGCCGGTTGTCGTCGTCGCGCGGTGCGAGCTCCTTCTGGATCTCGTCGAGCAGTGCCCGTGCCGAACGCGTCATCGCTTCCCCCCGGAGTCGGTCGTCCCGTTCATTGAAGCGCGGTTCGCGCGCGGCCGCTCGTGTGCACTGTGGACGGTCGTGGGGACCTGACCGCGAAAGGCCGGGTAAAGGGGGCGTTTGACGTGGCCGCGATTCTCTATCCACCCGGCGCGGGAGCCAATACAGTGTGGCCATCCGCAGCACCCGAGGAGGCCAGCGTTGACCACCCCGTCCGTCGCCGAGCAGACCGAAGGCCTGACGATCCCGCGGCTGCTGCACCGCAACGCGGTCGACTACCCGGACCTGCCGGCGATCACCTCGCTCGACCTCGAAGGAAAGCCGACGCTCAGCTGGCTGGAGTTCCGCACCGCGATCGCGGAGGTCTCCCGCGGCCTGGCCGGGCTCGGGCTCGCCAAGGGTGACCGCATGCTGATCATGGCGCCCGGCTGCCCGGACCACATCGTCGCCGACCTCGCCGCGACGCACCTGTCCGCGATCCCGTGCACCGCCTACGCGACGCTCAGCCCGGACCAGATCCGGTTCGTCGCGCGGCACAGCGCCGCCCCGGTCGTGGTGCTCGGCGGCGAGTCCGAGCTGACGCGCTGGCAGCCGGTGCTCGAAGACCTCCCGGCGCTGCGCCACATCGTCGTCATGGACGAAGCCGCGATCCCGGCGGGCGACGACCGGTTCCTCTCCTTCGCCGATCTCCGCGCCCAGGGCCGGGAAGCGCTTGCCGCCGACCCCGGCGCGTTCGAGGCGTCCTGGCAGGAGATCAAGCCGGACGACCCGCTGTCCATGATCTACACCTCCGGCACGACCGGCGACCCCAAGGGCGTCGTGCTGTCGCACCGCAACGCGATCCACCAGGCGTACGCGGTGACGGAGCTGCACCACCCGCCGATGCACGCGACGAACATCGCGTACCTGCCGCTCGCGCACATCGCCGAGCGGGAGCTGTCGATCTACCTGCCGATCGTGTGGGCCGGCCACGTGCACACGCTCGCCGACCCGTCGGGGGTCGTCGGCGCGCTCGGCCAGGTGCACCCGGAGAGCTTCTTCGGCGTCCCGCGCGTGTGGGAGAAGATGGTCGCCGGCCTGAAGAACATGCTCGGCGGCGTGCCGGAAGACCGGCGCACCGCGTTGCTGCAGGCGAACGAGCTGCTGCAGCAGGGCTACAAGCTGCGCAGCGCCGGGCAGCCGGTGCCGGCCGAGCTCGCCGAGAAGATCAAGCAGACCGACGAGGCCGCGCTCGCCCCGATCCGCGCGCTGCTCGGGCTGGACAAGGTGCTGGTCGCTTCCAGTGGCGCGGCCGCCCTGCCGGTGGAGATCATCTACTTCCTGGCCGGTCTCGGCCTCGAGATCTGCGAGGTCTGGGGCCTGTCGGAGACGACCGGGGCGGCGACGTCGAACTCCGGCGAGGCGTTCCGCGCGGGCACGGTCGGCAAGCCGCTCGCCGACATCGAGGTGAAGGTCGCCGAAGACGGCGAGCTGCTGGTGCGCGGGCCGATCGTCTTCCTCGGCTACCTGCAGGAGGACGGGACGATCAAGGACGCCACCGACGCCGAGGGCTGGTACGCCACCGGCGACATCGGCACGGTCGACGAAGACGGCTTCGTGACGATCACCGACCGCAAGAAGGAACTGATCATCACCTCGAGCGGCAAGAACATCGCGCCGACCCGCGTCGAGGGCCTGCTCAAGGAGCACCCGCTGATCGGCCAGGCGGTCGCGATCGGCGACGACCGGCCGTACGTGACGGCGCTGATCGTGCTCGACGACGAGATCGCACCCGGCTGGGCCACGGCGAACGGCGTCGAGGCGGCGCCGGAAGAGCTCGCCGACCACCCGGCCGTGCGGGCCGAGCTGGAACGCGCGGTCGAGTCGGCGAACAGCAGGCTGGCCCGGATCGAGCAGATCAAGCGCTACCACGTGCTGCCGAAGGCGTGGACGCCCGAATCCGGCGAGCTGACCCCGACGCTCAAGCTCAAGCGCCGGGTCATCAACGACCGCTACTCGACCGACATCGAGGCCCTCTACGCGGCGACGCGCGACCCGGAGCCGGCCGCCGGCGCCTGACCCCACCCGGAGCTTTCACGTGAAAGCTCCGCTCCCTGAGCGCACTTTCACGTGAAAGTGCGCTCAGGCAGTACGGGGCGAGGTCGTCTCCGTCCACTTGCGCAGCCGCGGCGGGACGCGCTTTTCCAGGCCGTAGTTCTCCAGGTGGGCGGAGAAGACCTCGTCGAACGCCTTCTGCACCGTCTCGGTGTCCCACACCGGGCGCTCGAGGATCGGCTGCTTGAGGAACGGCTGGCCCATGACGTGCAGCTGCGGGCCGTTGCAGCGGATCATCTGGCCGGTGATGCCGTGCGAGCCCTCGCCGAGCAGGAACAGCACGACCGGCGCGATCCGCGACGGCGTGCGGTCCGGCGGGCAGGCGCGCAGCGAGCGCTCGGACTTCCACACCATCCGCGTGTGCGCCAGCGGGCAGAGGGCGTTGACGCGGATGCCCTGCTCTTCGAGGTCGAGCGCCCACGAGTAGGTCAGCGACGCGACCGCGCCCTTGCTCGCCGCGTACACGCCGAGCTTGCGCTGCCCGAGCGAGGCACCCGAGGAGATGTTGACGATCGAGCCACCGGTGCCGGCGCCGACCATCGCCTTGATCGCGGCCAGGCCGGTGTTCACCACGCCCATGACGTTGACCCCGACGAGCTCGCGCGCCTGCTCGGCGTCGTCCTCCCAGGGCAGCGCCTCGTAGTTCAGGCCGGCGTTGTTGACCAGCCCGTCGATCCCGCCGAACTCCTTGACGCACAGGTCGACGATCTCCTGCGCCTCCCCGGCCTCGGCGACGCTGTGCCCGCTGGCCACGGCCTGGCCGCCGTGGTCCCGGATGTTCCGCGCCGTCCGCTCGGCGAGCTCGACGTCGATGTCGTTGACGACCACCGACCCGCCCTCGCGCGCGACGTGCACCGCGAACGCCTCGCCCAGGCCACGGCCGGCGCCGGTCACCACGACCGCCTTGCCCTGCATCAACCCGTCCATCGTCTTCTCCCCGCTCTGCGGCGCGCCGGCGGCGGCGCGGTCCGTCCACCCCGGCCGGCTCTGGGTCCAGTCTTGGCCCATTCGGTCCAGTGGGGCATGGCCACGACGACGAGCGGCCGCCGCTCTGCGCCGAGCGAATCCGGTTCGATCAGTCCGGAGGTACCCGCGCGCCGGTCACGGCCAACCGCGGCGCCTGTCGAGCGGGCGTAACCCGATCGGCTCCGAACCGGATGGTCGTGCGCGTTCCGGGGACACCGCCGCGTAATCGGCGGCATACTGTCAGTGCTTCCGGGTGGTCAGCCGTGACTCCCCCGGATGGGGTCGTCACTGGCGAGGCACAATGCGACGGTCCATATTCACTCGATCGGGGGACGGTGGTTACGAGGTGACGACGCGCGCGACCCCCCGGCTCCGGGCCGTCCTGGCCAACCGGGAGTTCCGCGCGCTGTGGTTCGCCGAAACGCAGTCGATGCTCGGCGACCAGCTGACCATCGTCGCGCTGGCCATCCTGATCTTCGACCGGACCGGGTCGCCCCTGCTTTCGGCCGTCGTCTACTCGCTGACGTTCCTGCCCGCGCTCGCCGGCGGGCTCGGGTTGTCCCAGCTCGCGGACCGTTTCCCGCGCCGCGCGGTGCTGGTGACCGGCTCGCTGGCGCAGGCCGTGCTGATCGGGCTGATGGCCGTGCCCGGGATGCCGATGGGCTGGCTGTTCGTCCTCTTCGTCTTCGCCCGGCTGGCGAACGCGCCGGGCAACGCGGCGCAGAACGCGCTCGGCCGGGAGATCTTCACCGACGACGACGTCTACCTGCAGAGCCAGGACCTGCGCGGGATCACGAACAACACGGCGATGCTGGCCGGCCTCGCCGCCGGCGGCCTGCTGGTCACCGGGATCGGCACGTCGTGGGCGCTGGCGATCGACGCGGCGACGTTCCTGGTCGCCGCCGTCGCCGTGCGGCTGGCGGTGCTGCGGCGACCGGCCGCGGGGGACGGCGGCGCCCCCTGGTTCGGCGCCGTCCGGCAGGTTTTCGGCGACGAACGGCTCCGCGTGCTGCTCTACCTGTCGTGGCTCGTCGGCCTCGCGGTGATCCCGGAGGGTCTCGCCGCGCCGCTCGCCGCACAGCTGGGCGTGGGCGAGGCGGCGGTGGGCTGGCTGCTGGCGGCCGATCCGCTGGGCTTCGTCGTCGGGACGTTCCTGCTTTCGCGGTTCGTCTCGACGGAGCACCGGCGCCGGCTGCTCGGGGTGCTGGCCGCGCTGCCGCTGGCCGCGCTCGCGGCGTTCGCGCTGCAGCCGAACCTGGCGTTCGCGCTGATCCTGCTCGCGCTGGCCGGTGCGACGGGTGCGTACGTCATCACGGTCTCGGCCACGTTCATCACGTGGGTGCCCAACGACATCCGGGGCAGCGCCGGCGGGCTCTACCGGACCGGGCTGCGGGTGGCCCAGGGCGTGGGCGTCGGCATCGGCGGGCTGGTGGCCCAGTGGGCCGGATCTGCGAACACGACGATCGCGCTCGCGGGGGCGGTGGGGCTGCTGCTGGCCGTCCCGGTCGCGCTGTCGTGGCGCCGGGTCGGCGGCGGGGAACCGGAGTCACCGCCGTCATGAGCGGGGAACGGGATCTCCCGGGCGGGCCGGATCACCAGTCACGGTTGGCCATCGGGTGCCACCTCTCCGTGCGGGCAAGATCATGAATGGCATTCGCGGACGTCGTGGGCGACAATTCGCGGGTGGTTCAGAAGTCGCGGTTGCTCATGGGGCCACCTCCGTGCGGGGAGAGTCTCGCAGAACCTTTTGCGCCGTGTTCCCGGCAGTTCCTCCGGGGACCCGGCAGGTCTGTTGCTGTGGGATGGTACCCGGCCGGGGAATGCGTGAACACTCTGCCAGGTACCGATGAGATTACTCAAGGCGGCAAGCGGGCCGGAAAGGAGGTGACCAATTGCATCCAGGACCGGACGGCGCCCCGGACGAGCAGGCCTCGGCGCGGGCTCACCCCGGCGAGACCGTCGCCCCGGGCGTGGCGGAACAGGGTGTGACCACGGACGGGCCGTCGACCACGACCGGTGGTCCGCTCGCGACCGCCCGCAGCGGTCACCCGTACCGGCCGCGCAACTGGGCCCTGTGGCGGCGCCGGCCGGTGCAGGTCGCGTTCATGCTCGCGGCCGAAGCCGTCGCGGTCGTGATTCTCGCCGTCGCTTTCGCGCGCTCGCCGATTCCGTCCGGAAACGACTGGATCAATTTCGCGATTCTGGCGGCGGGTGCCACGGTGCACATTCAGCTGACCCAGCGCCAGGAAGAACGGCGGCGCAACCGGACGAAAACGGTGCTGATCGACCTCACCGCCGTCTGGACGTTTTCCGCCGCGATGATCCTGCCGGTTCCGCTCATTCTGTTCGTCATCGCGGTGATCCGGGCGCAGCACTGGTTCATCGCCCGGCGGCCGGCCCACAACTTCGTTTTCTCGTCGATCACGCACGGCCTCGCGGGCACGCTCGCGCACGTCACGTACACGTCGCTCGGGCCGCACCTGCCGGGCCCGCCGGACTGGAGCGGCTTCCTCCGCGAGTTCGGGACGATCGTGCTCACCGGGGCCATCTACGAGGCGATCCAGATCGCGTTCGTGGGCGGGGTCCTGCTGCTCGGATCCCCCGCCGGCCGCACGGTTCGTAACGTCCTCGGCAGCCCCGCCGACAACACGCTCGAAGCGATCACCATCGGCCTGGGCGCGGTGACCGCGATCCTGCTCGCCACCGTGCCGCCGATGGTGGCGGTGATGGCCGTGGTCACCGTGGTCTTCAATCGCCTCGCGGAACTCGAGCAGCTCCAGAACGACGTCCGGACGGACCCGAAAACCGGGATTCTCAACATGCGCGGCTGGTCGGAGTCGGCCGAGCGAGCGCTGGAACGGACCGCTCGATCGGGTGATCAACTGGCGCTGCTGATGGTCGATCTCGATCACTTCAAGTGGATTAACGACACCTTTGGTCATCCGGCGGGCGACGACGTGCTCCGGACGGTTGCGCAAACCCTCGACGAAGTGACTCGGCCGAGCGACTTGGTCGGCCGTTTCGGCGGCGAGGAATTCCTCATTCTGCTCCCGGACATCGACGAAGACTCGACCTGGGACGCGGCCGAGCGGATCCGGGTGGCGATCGCCAAGCTGCACATAGTGACCACGGACAAACGCGGCGACCCGGCCACGATCGCCGACCGGACCACGTCGATCGGAGTGGCCCGCCACCCCCGCCACGGCGACACGCTGGAGAGGCTGCTGCAGTCGGCGGACGCGGCGGTGTACTTGGCGAAGGAGAACGGCCGCGACCAGGTGTGTTTCGCCCCGGACACCCCGGATGGCGGACTCCCGGCTTCGGCGGCTTCGTGAGGTGACGCCGGCACGCGGCAGGGCGCGGAGGTAGCGAGCGGAACTCCGGCTGAGGGTGGCCGCGGCCGATCACCCCCGGCCAGCCCACTCGCCCCGCTCGTCTCGCTAGGCGCGGCGGCCGCCGGAAGGAACCGTGTGGGCCGGTCATGCCCCCAACCGGACCGTGAGCGCCAACTTCACCAGCACCTCCGCGGAAGTCCCAGGCGCCGCCGGATCGAGCCTCAAACGCTCCCCGCGATACCCCGCCGACTCCAACCGCAACACCCGCGCCCCAGCCGCCAGCCGGGGATGGCACCAATGGCGGACCATCCCGGTACCGTCCGGATCCTTCGCCAAAATGAGGTACTCGTGCCCGAGGTCGTCGGAGACCCGCCCCAGGCCGTTCCACCACAGCGCCTGCAAGGCCAGGCTCCCGCCGTCGCGCACCAGCTCCACCGGCGGATCGGCCCGGATGCCGACCCGGAAACCCCGCTCACCGACGCGCACCGAGCGGACCTCGAGGAAGCCACTCCCGGCCGGGCTCCGCCGCGGCAGCACCTCGCGGCCACCCTCGCCGAGCTCCGGTCGCGGCAGCAACGCCGCCACCACCAGCTCCGCCGCCCGGTGGCCGTCTTCACCGTCCGGGACCGGCGGCACCCCGCCCAGCTCGGCCGCGAGCAGCCGGGCCCCCACGACCTCAGCCCAGCCCAGCGCCGCCGCCCGCAGGCCCGGTTCCGCTCTCAGCCTGCCGAGCAGCGCGCCACGCCGCCGTCCGCTGAACCGGGCCGCCCGGACCAGCCGGGCCGCCTCCGGACCTCGGACCTCCGGGCCGAACACCCCCGTCATCGCCCGGTCGAGCGCCCGCAGCTGCGCGGCCAGCACCACCCGCACGACCGCCGCGGGACAACGGACGGCCAGCTCCGCGGGCGAACACTCACGCAACGCCCGGGCCAGCACCGCCAGCTCGGGCGAGACCGGCCGCAACGCCGCACCCGGAGCCAGCCGCCGCAACGCGCACACCGTGTTTTCCACGGGCGCCGGACGCCGGCCGGGATCCGTCGAGCCCACTGCACGCCCTCCTGGTCCGCCGCACCCCCGCAGCCGATTCTCGCCGCCGCACGCCCGTCGCGGAACGTAAGAAGGGGCAGCCCCGCGCGCCACCCGATCGGGCAGCGGGATCCCGGGGGTTAGCCCCGTGTCGCCGCCGTGGCGGGGCTGGCACCCTTGAGTCCATGCCAGCCCCGACCGAGCCGTCTCGTGTCCGCCGACCCTGGTCGACGTCCGGCTGGCTGCTGCTGGTCCTGCTCGTCGTGTTCGCCTTCGGCCTGATCGCCTCGCGCCCGCCGTCCCCGCCGGACCAGGGGCCGCCCACCGGGGACGTGCTCGCCGCGCAGAACGCCATCGAGGCGCTGGTCCACCCCGGCCCGCACCCGGACGCGCTCGCGCGGCTGCCGAAGGACTTCACCGCGCTCAGCGGCGTCACCCCCGGCGCGATGCCGGCCCGCGACGGCACGGTCCGCGCCGTCCACGTCGACGGCGGCTGCTCGACGCCGTGGGGCGACGACAACACGAAGTGGGACTACGCCGTGCCGTGCAAGGCCCACGACCTCGGCTACGACCTGCTGCGCTACGCCGACCGCAAGGGCCACCCGCTCGACCCGGAGGTCCGCGAAGCCCTCGACAACCAGCTCTCCTACGACATGCACCACGCCTGCGACCTCAACCCGATGGACTCCGCGGGCACCTGCCGGGTCGTCGCGTCCTTCTACTCGGCCGGCCTGGTCGTCAACTCGTGGCACCAGCGCTGGGGCCCGCCGGTCGGCGACCCGATCGGCCCCATGGTCGCCGGCGTGCTCGTCATCGCCTGCCTGCTGGTGGTCCGGCTGCGCGGCTGGCTGCGCGCCCGCCGCGAGCCGCGGGTCCCGGCGCCCGCCACCGTCGCGGCGCCGGTCGGCCGGTGGGCGCTGCTCGGCGCCGGCGCGGTCGTCCTCCTGCTCGTCGGCGAGTCGGTGACGGCGCTCGCGCACTGGGCCGGGGCACCTGAGAAGTCGCTCTGGCCGCTGACCTGGCTCGCCCAGCTCGCCCCGCTGATCTTCTTCGCCGGCGGCCACGCCAACGCGGCCGGCTGGCGCACCGAACAGGACCACGGCGGCGGCTACCGCCACTACCTGGCCGAACGCGCCAGCCCGCTGCTGCGCCCGGCGTTGATCTTCGCGGTCGTCGCCCTCCTGACGCCGCTCGCGCTCGAGCTCCTCGGCATCCCGGCCGGGACCAACGCGACGGTCATGCGGATCGCCTTGCACCCGCTGTGGCTGCTCGGCGTCTACCTGCTGACGATCGTCTGCGCGCCCCCGCTGCTGGCCCTGCACCGCCGCGCCCCGGTGAGCGCGGCGGCCGGGCTGCTGGCGTTGGTCGTCGCAGGCGAAGTCGCCGCCGACATGACCGGCTCGCCGCTGCCCCGCTTCGCCGCGACGTTCGCTCTCGCGCTCCTCGCCCAGCAGCTCGCCTTCGCGCACGCTGACGGCGTACGCCCGTCACGACGGCTGCTCGCCGCGGCCGCCGCGACCGGTGTCGCGGGCCTCGCCGTGGCGAGTGTCCTGCGGGACGGGCCGCCCGTCCTGCTCGGCAGCCCGGGCGCCCCGGCGGCGTTCTCGGCGCCGCCGTGGGGTGTGCTGCTGCTCGGCCTGGTCCAGCTCGGCGTGCTCGGGCTCCTGGCCGGCCCGCTCGGCAGGCTCGGCGACCGGCCGCGCGTCGCCGCCGCGTGCCGGTTCGTCGTGCGCGCGCCGATGAGCCTCTACCTGGCGTTCCTCGCCGCGATGCTGCTGCTCGTCGCCGTCGTCTACCTCCCCGGCCGGATCGCCGACGGGCTGAGCTGGCTGATCCGGCCGCGCACCCTGGTCGCGGTCGGGCTGCTCGCCGTGCCCGCGACGCTGGTGTTCTGGTGGTTCGAACGGCACGGCCACCACGGGAGCCGGCCCCGCGCGGCCGAGCTCCCCGGCCGCCGGACGGTGCTGCTGACCAGGGCCGCGGCCGGGTTCGGCATCGGCTACGCGACGCTCGGCGTGTTCGGCTTCGCGCTGACCCGCTTCGGCGGGGTGGCCGCCGACGCCGACCTGCTGGGCCTGCGGCTCGACCCGATCCAGAGCCTGGTGCACCTGCTGCTCGGGGTGTTCCTGCTGCACACGATCCGGCTCGGGGCCGGCGCGGCGACCGGCACCTGGCTCACCACGGCGCTGGCCTGCGCACCCTCGCTCCTGTTCGCCGACGGCGGCGGCACGTCGGAGCTCCTCGGCGTCACGCTCCACGCGGCGACGGCCGGGTTCGCCCTGCTCGCGACGGCGGGCACCCTGTTGCCGGCCCGTAGGCCGGCGAACGCGACGTCCTGACCAGGCGAAACCGGCGGACCTGCGGGAAACTGGGTGGTGCGTGACACATTCACAGGGGGATGTGTAACGCTACGGCAACCCGGGGGAGGCACCATGCGTCCCATCCCTTGGCAGTACGGATCGAAGCAGTGAGGAGTCGCCCGCGTGGATCACCCGCCTCGGAACGGGCAAGGCGACCGCCGCCCCGCCCGGCCTCGGCAGGACGAGCCAGGCCGGCGTACCCCGCCACCGCGCCGCCCGGCGCCCCGCCGCGAGCCGGTGGACGCGCGCCGCACCGCACCGCCGTCCCGCCGTCCTGAAGCGCGCCCGGCCCCGCGGGCCCGCCGCAACTCCTTCCGCGGCGCGAAGATCGCGCTGGCCGTCGTGTCCCTGCTGGTGATGGGCCTGACCGGGTACGCGTGGGCCGCCATGCAGGGCCTGGTCAACGGGCTGAACTACGCGAACGTGATCAGTGACGGCGGCGGGGGCGACAAGCCCGCCGACGGCGCCCGCGACATCCTGCTCGTCGGCCTCGACAGCCGGACCGACGCCCAGGGCAACCCGCTCTCGCGCGAGGTGCTCGACGAGCTGCGCGCCGGCGACTCCGACGGCGAGCTCAACACCGACTCGCTGATCTTCGTGCACATCCCGAACGACGGCAGCAAGGCCGTCGCGATGTCGCTGCCGCGCGACTCCTACGTCGACATCCCCGGCTACGGCAAGCACAAGATCAACTCCGCCTACGCCCGCGCGATGCTGCAGGCCCGCAAGGACCTGCAGAAGCAGGGCATCACCGACCCGAAGGAGCTCGACGTCAAGGCCAACCAGGCCGGGGCGAAGGAGCTCATCGAGACCATCGAGAAGCTCACCGGGTCCACCATCGACAACTACGCCGCGGTCAACCTGCTCGGCTTCAGCGACATCACGAAGGCCATCGGCGGCGTCGACGTCTGCCTCAACAACAACGTCAAGGACCAGTACTCCGGCGCGGACTTCACCAAGGGCCAGCACACGATCTCCGGCGTCCAGGCGCTCGAGTTCGTCCGGCAGCGCCACGGCCTGCCCAACGGCGACCTCGACCGGGTCGTCCGCCAGCAGGTGTTCATGGCCGGCATGGCCCGCAAGGTGCTCTCGGCCGGCACGCTGACCAACCCCGGCAAGCTGTCCGACCTGATCGACGCCATCAAGAAGTCGGTCGTGCTCAACCAGAACTGGGACATCTTCGGGTTCGCCCAGCAGATGAAGGGCCTGACCGGCGGCCAGCTCCAGTTCCGCACCATCCCGGTGAAGAACGTCGAGTACAAGACCCCCGAAGACGGCGTCGCCATCCAGGTCGACCCGGCCGAGGTGAAGCAGTTCGTCCAGAGCCTCGCCGGGCCGCAGCCGGGCCAGACGGCGCCGCCTGCCGAGCAGGCCGACCCCGCGAACAAGGCGACCACGGTCGACGTCCGCAACGCCTCCGGCAAGACGGGCCTGGCCGCGAGCGTCGCCAAGACCCTCGAAGGCAAGGGCTTCACCTCCGGCGACACGGCGAACGCGACCTCGCGCAAGACGACGGTCATCTGGGTGCCCAAGGGCGGCAAGGACAAGGGCCAGGCCGTCGCCGACGCGCTCGGCGGCTCGCCGACGGTCCAGGAGGACAAGAGCGTCAAGGCGGGCCACGTGATGGTGTTCCTCGGCTCGGACTACGAGGGCACGACCTCCGACGCGGGCGCCGGGTCCGGCGCGGCCGCGGGTTCGTCGTCGCAGGCGGCCGCCCCGCCGCCGGCCGCCGACGAGGACAAGCCGATCACCGCCGAAGGCGTTCCCTGCGTCAACTGAGCCGCCCGGTCCCGACCGTCCATCAGGGACACTGAGACTGTTTTTGGTGCCTGCAAAGTGCAATTTGCAGACGTGGTCACCTGCCGTTAACCCGATCGGCCTAACTCGCGCAATCGGTATCAAAGACATGCCCGGAATCGCGTAAGGGCCGGGCTCCTGCGCACTTACATACGGGAGAGGGTGCACCTGCACGGGAATGTCATCACCACCGTGCGGGTGCCGTGGGAGAGCACGGCAGGGGACATTGATGTGCTGATCGACGCTGAGGACTATCAGCGGATTCTCGGAGACGAGCTCCGCAAGCTCAGGCGCAGCCGCGGGTGGACGCGCAAGGAGCTGAACCAGCACCTGCAGAGCGAGATCTCGCTGCAGACGCTGGCCACCTACGAACTGGGCACCAGACAGTGTTCCGTGGTGCGCCTGGTCGAGCTGTGCGTCGCGATGGACGAGCTGCCCCAGGACCTGCTGGCCAAGGTGCACCGCCGGGTGTTCGTCGACGAGCCCGGCCGGGTCCGCGTCGACCTGCGCAAGGTCGTCGCCGACGCTTGCCCCGAGCTGCTGCCGCTGCGCCGCTGGGCCGAGGACCGGCTGCGCCAGGCCGGCGAGCACGGGGCCGCCGAGGTCGCCCTCGACCTGCCCGCCCTGGAGCGCATGGCCGAACTGTGCGGGCTGCCGACCGTGGACCTGATCGGCCGCCTCCGCCGGTACGTCTCCCGCTGATCCCCGCGGTCCCCACCGGCCTCCTCCGCCGGTGGGGACCCACCGGGATGCCATGAAGGGCACCCTCATGGCTCTTGGGCTCCCGGCTCGGCAAACGTCTTGAATGAGTCATTCAGGACCTCGCGCGCCCTGAATGACTCATTCAAGACACCGCCAGCCTGCGCGCTCTGCCCGGGAGCGGCTGAGCCGGGCCCGCTCTCGCCCGCGACCCGGGTCAGCCGACCAGGAAGTCCTCGCGCCGCACCTTCCGCGTGTCCAGCCAGTACCGCCAGGTGAAGCCCGGCCAGATCGTCCGGTTGACGCCCTTCGCGTCCAGGTACCAGCTCTTGCAGCCCCCGCGCGTCCAAATGCCCTTCGCCAGCTTGCGCTGGATGGCGACGTTGAACCGCTCCTGCACCTCGGGCTTCGGCTCGATGGCCTTCCCTCGGGCCAGCCGCAGCGCCTCGGCGACGTAGGAGATCTGCGCCTCGATCATGAACACGACGGAGTTGTGCCCGAGGCCGGTGTTCGGACCCAGCAGGAAGAACAGGTTCGGGAAGCCGGCGACGGTGATCCCGAGGTGCGTCCGCATCCCCTCGGTCGCCCATTCCTTGCCCAGGTTGCGCCCGTCGCGCCCGACGATCTCCAGGTCGTCGAAGGCGTCGGTGACGTGGAAGCCGGTGCCGTAGACGATGACGTCGGCCTCGTGCTCGACGCCCGCGGCGTCGACGACGCTGTGCTCGCGGACCTCCTTGACGCCGTCGGTGACGACGTCGACGTTGTCCCGGGCCAGCGCCGGGTAGTAGTCGTTGGAGATGAGCACGCGCTTGCAGCCCATGGTGTAGTCCGGGGTGACCTTGCGCCGCAGCGCCGGGTCGGTGATCGCGCGGTCGATGTTGCGCTTGGCCAGGCGCTGCCCGAGCTTCATCACCCACGACTGGCCGTTGAAGCCGATCGCACGCGCTTCGAGCAGCCAGTAGAGCAGGTTCCGGTAGGCGCGCTGGGCCGGCGGGAACGCCTTGAACAGGGCACGCGTGCGCCCGGACATCTCGTGGTCGGCCTTCGGCATGATCCACGGCGGCGTGCGCTGGAACAGCGTCAGCTCCCCCGCCTCCGGCGCGATCTTCGGCACGAACTGGACCGCGCTGGCGCCGGTGCCGATGACTGCGACCTTCTTGCCCTTCAGGTCGACATCGTGGCGCCACCGCGCCGAGTGGAACGCCGGGCCGGCGAAGTTCTCGATCCCCGGCAGCTCCGGGACCTGCGGCAGGTGCAGCGCCCCGACCCCGGCGACCAGCGCGCCCGCCACGAACTCGTCGCCGCCCCTCGTGGCGACGTGCCAGCGGTTCTCGTCGGCGTCCCAGCGGGCGCCGGTCATCTCCTGGCCGAAGCGGACGAACTTCCGCAGGTCGTGCTTGTCGGCGACCTCGCGCATGTACCGCCAGATCTCCGGCTGCGGCGAGTACGCCCGCGACCAGCCCGGGTTCTGCTCGAAGGAGAACGAGTACATGTGCGACGGGATGTCGCAGGCACATCCGGGGTAGCTGTTGTCCCGCCACGTGCCGCCGACGTCGTGCGCCTTTTCGAGGATGACGAAGTCGTCGCGACCCTCCTTGCGCAGCTGGATCGCCATGCCGAGACCGGAGAACCCGGTCCCGACGATGACGACCCCGGTCTCCGTGCGGTTGCCCATCGCGCCTCCTGGTTGCCTGTTACTCGTCGTCCAGCTTACTCAGAGTAGGTTACTACCGGTAGAGTGTCGCCCGTGACCACCGCGAAGCGCAAGCGCATGCCCCGGGCCGAGCGGATGCGGCAGATGGTCGAGGTCGCCGAGCAGGTGTTTTCGGCGCGCGGCTACGCGGCCGCGTCCATGGACGAGATCGCCGAACTGGTGGGCGTCTCGAAGCCGATGCTCTACGAGTACTTCAACTCGAAGGAAGGCCTCCTCCTGGCCTGCATCCGCGAGTCGCGATCAGTCCTGCGCGAGGTCACCGAGCAGGCCACGGTCGGCGCGGAGACCGCCGAGGACGCACTGCGCCGCGGCCTGCGGGCCTTCTTCGTCTTCATCCGGGAACGGCGCGAGGCGTGGTCACTCCTGCGACACGAAATGGCGCTGATCGGCACGCCGGCCGCCGACGAAGTCGAGGAGACCCGGCGCCAGCAGACCGACCTGATCGCCGCCCTGATGAGCGGCCACTTCGACAGCGGCGACGACCTACGGGCCGAAGCGGCCGCGGAATTCGTGGTCGGAGCCTGCGAACGGCTCGCAATCTGGTGCGAGCGACACGATGAGGTGAGCCCCGAAATGGCCACCGAATACGCCATGGACGTGCTGTGGAGCGGCCTCCGGCACCGTGCACGGTAACCTGCGCGTGCATTAGGCCATTCGGTCGTTACTCAGCGCTGTCGTGTCGTGTGACACACAGTTGCTCTACGGTACTCAAGACACGGTAGAAAGTGTGCTGGACCTTCACGGCCGAGAGGGGGCGCGGCAGCGCGGTTCCGAAAAGCAGCGTCATGGAATCGCGACGACCGCGTCACGGTTGTGTAGGCATGGAGAGGGGCGTGAGACAGATGGTGGAAGCAGTCACGGCGACATACGTCCAGGAGGACGCCGACTGGGCGATCACGGTCAGCGGCCGCGGCAAGGAGCTGACCGCCCGCGCACCCGGCATCATCGCCGCGCGGGACCGAGCCGACCAGCTCGTCGAGGAACTCGGCGGCGAAGGCAGGAACACCGTCGTGCACCTGCTCAACGGCAGCGCGCTCGACTTCACCCAGACATACATGACCGCCCGGCTGACACTCCCGAAGCAGGCACCACTCGAGGTCCCGCCGCCCGGCAGCGTGCCGAAGCAGCAGACCACCGAGAAGGCCCCGGACACCGCTCCGGCGCCGGCCCCGCCCGCCGCCGAGAAGAAGCCCGCGCTGCCCCCGAGCAAACAGCTCCCCAAAGCAGTCGAGGAGAGCAAACCGGCCGCCGAGCCGGCCCCAGCCGCCGAGAAAGCGGCCGAGGCCCGCGCCTAGCGCTACTTCAGCAGCTTGCGCACCAACAGGACGAGCACGAGGATGCCCCCGCCGATCAGCGGGTACTTGACCTTCGGATTGTCCAACTTGGCACGCAGGCCATCCTTCGCCGACTCCGCCAGCTTCTTCGGGTCGGCCTTGACGGTCAGCTGATCGAGCGTCGCGGCCAAGGCCGTCCTGGCCTGCTCGATCTCACGCTCGATCGTCTCGGGATCGCGGGCCACGTGTCCTCCTCGCCGCAGGGACTTCCACAACCCAACTTAGTCGACCGCCCCACCGCCGCCGCACCGGCCACGCCGCACGCTACGCTTCCGGATGCTGAGGGCCCGTAGCCCAATTGGCAGAGGCACACGGTTTAGGTCCGTGCCAGTGAGAGTTCGAGTCTCTCCGGGCCCACTCGCATCAGTCCTGCTCGGCGCTTCGCGCCTCCGCCGGACTTCTTGCTTCGTCGTCTCTTCTGGGGGTGCAACCCCCAGACCCCGCCCGGCGGGCTCCGCCCCCGGACCCCCGTCGGGGTCAACTTTTGTTCGTCGGCTGCCAGTTTTCGTAGGCGTAGGACTTCAGCGTGCGGGGTCTTTTGCCCGTCAGGTGCTCGAAGTCGTTCGTTAGTGGGCTGAATACTCCTGCTCGGACCAGGCTGAACAGGTGCAGCATGTGGTTTACCCAGGCCTCGGGGCGGCCTGACCTTGCGAAGTGGTTGCGGTGCTCTTCCTCTGTTGCGTCTATGTGGTGGATTGGGCGGCCTGATGCTTCTGCCAAGACCTCTGCTACCTCGGTGAATGTCAGGTTCTCTGGGCCCGTGATCGTGTAGCTGCCGCCCTCGTGGCCTTCTTCGGTCAGGACCTTGACCGCCGCGTCTGCCAGGTCGCGGGTGTCCGTGAAACCGACCCTCGTCTTGCCGCTGCCCGCGTAGAGCTCGTTGTTCTCGCGTAGTGCCTTTGCGAAGACCCACTCGTCCTCGTTGAAGTTCTGCAAGAACCAGCTTGGGCGCAGGATTGTCCACCTCCTGCCTGAGTTCTGTACTGCCAGCTCCACCGCTCGGCGGGGTGCTTGGTCCGGTGTTCGGTCGACGCCTACCGCTGACATCAGGACCACGTGGCTCACCTGCGGGATCGTGGCCAGGAAGCTTGTGATGATTGCCGCTGCCTTGTCGTCGCTGTCCAGGCCCTTGAGGAACACCGCCTCCGCGTTGCCCACCGCTGGTGCCCATGTCTTCTTGTCGTACCAGTCGAACCGCACCGGGGTTGCTGAGCCGGTTGGCTTGCCTGGGTGGCGGCTTGCTGCCCGGATCGGTACCTCTGCCGCCGTCAGTGCCTCTGCTACACGGCGGCCGGCCTTGCCTGTTGCTCCTTCGATCCACACTGTCATTTCTTCAAGTTAGGGATGGTTGACGAGACGGTGAATGGCTCAAACGCGCGTTGTGTTGTCCCAGCGTCTCGGTAGGGTGGGCCTGTGGATGTGCTTGCGGATGTCCTTGGCGCTCTGCGGGCCGGTATGCCCGTTGCCGCTCATACCGAGGCCTTTGCTCCTTGGGGGCTGCGGTTCGATCACACCACCGGTGCCGCCTTTCACGTTGTGCTGGCCGGTACCTCCTGGCTGACTCCGCTGGCTGGGGGTCCCTCGTTCGAGCCGGTTGAGCTCGGGGCGGGTGATGTTGTCCTGCTCGGTCGTGGGGTTCCGCATGCCATGACCTCTGCGCCTGGTACTGCTCTGGTCGACTTTCGGCCTGCGCGTCCTTCGCCCGCCACGCCCTTCGGGCGCGTCTCGCTTCCTGGTTCTGGCGCCCGCTCGACCATTGTCTGCGGGGCTTATCGGTTGCGGCGGCATCGGCCGCATCCGCTCCTGCGGGACCTGCCTGAGGTCGTGCATCTGCCCGCCGTGCCGGGGCGGCATCCCGGGCTGCGTGCGATGGTTCAGCTCCTCGGCGACGAGATCGATGCGCGTCCGCCCGGGGCCGCTGTGGTGGCGCCCTCGCTCGTCGATGCCCTGCTCGTCTACATGCTCCGTGCCTGGCTGAGCGAGACCGCCGGGGCGCCTGGGTGGTCGGGTGCGCTCGCCGATCCCGTGACCGCCCGGGCGCTTGCCGCCATCCACGGTGAGCCGGCCCGGGCCTGGACCGTCGAGCAGCTCGGGGCCGCCGCCGGGCTGTCGCGGGCCGCCTTCGCCCGGCGGTTCACCAGCCTGGTCGGCGAGCCGCCGCTGACCTACCTCACTCGGTGGCGGATGACGACCGCCGCGCGGCTGCTTCGCGACACCGACAAGCCGCTGGCGCAAGTGGCCACGGCCGTCGGCTATGGGTCGGCGTTCGCCTTCGCCAAAGCCTTCCGGCGCGAGTACGCGACGACTCCTGGTGGCTACCGCGGCGCCACGCTCAGCTGAGTTCGACCTCGATGTGCGGTGCCAGCGCGCGCAGGAAGTCGGCCGCGTCGAAGATCTCCCCCGCCGTCGCGACGCCCTTCGCCGTCGTCCGTCCACTCAGGATCCGGTCCACCGCTTCGACGGCGAGCGGCGCGCTGACCGCGTAGATGTCCTGCCCGCGGGCGATGGCCCGGCGCTCTTCGCCGCCGGCACGCACCACGACGTCGACCACGAAGCTCTCGGCCGAGTCGCGCTCGGCGGCCGCCGTCAGGCCTTTCACCGCATCGACCGTCATGTACGACGTCACGGACGGAACCGCCAGGTGACGCGGGATCGTCACGATGTCGGCCATCGAGAACTCGCCGAGCACCGGCCGGACGCCGAGCGGCTCGGGGAACGTCCACTCCAGCGTCGGCAGGGCGTCGTCGCGGTGCTCCAGCCGGCCGCCCGCGAACCGGATGCGCTTGCTGCCCCGGCGTTCCCGGGACACGCGCCCCGCCGCGAGGGTTCCGGGCGTCGGGTGCCAGCCGCTCAGCCCGTACGCGACGTGGATCTCCTCGGCCGCCGTCCAGCCGCCCATCGCCGCGGTGGCCAGCAGGTCGCCCAGGCCGCCGAAGAACGCCATCGCGGGCACCACCACGGTGTCCACGTCCAGCGCGAAGGTGTCGAGGTTGGCTTCGATCTCGGCCGCGACGTCCACGTACGGGACGCCGGCGCGGGCCGCGGCCTCGATCACCGGGATGGCCGTCTCCGCGAACGGGCCCGCGCAGTTGATCACGGCCGCGACGCCGTCCAGCGCGCGGTCGAGCGACGCCGGGTCGTCGACCGACGCCGGCCGTCCGCCCGGCAGCCGGGCCGCGTCGCGGCCGGACAGGATGGGTTCGAAGCCGCGTCTGCGCAGCTCAGCCACGACGAAACGCCCTGTGTGCCCGTAGGCGCCGTACACCAGTACCGAAGTCATGAAGCCATCCTCGCGACGGTTTCGCGCCGGCGACAGTGTCCGGAACGACGTGATGCGTACACTTTCGGACATGCACGCAGTCGCGCTGGCCGCCACCGACGGGATGCTGTCGTTCGAGCTGACGATCGCGTCCGAGGTCTTCGGCGAGGATCCGCGGTACGACTTCGCCGTGTGCGGCGCCGGCCCGGTGCGGGTCGGCCGGTTCCTCCTGGAACCCGACGACGGGCTCGACCGGCTGGCGCGCGCGGGCACTGTGCTCGTGCCCGGCTGGGCCGACGTCGACGCGGACCCACCGGCCGACCTGGTCGAAGCGGTGCAGGCGGCCCACGCGGCCGGTGCGCGGGTGGCGTCCCTCTGCACGGGCGCGTTCGTGCTGGCCGCGGCCGGTCTGCTGGACGGCCTCCGCGCGACGACGCACTGGGCGCACACCGGCGTCCTCGCCGCCCGGTTCCCGCAGGTCACGGTGGACCCGGACGTGCTGTACGTGGACAACGGCAGCGTGCTGACGTCGGCGGGCAAGGCCGCGGCGATGGACCTGTGCCTGCACCTGGTCCGCGCCGACCACGGCCCGGCGGCGGCCAACGCGGTCGCCCGCCGCCTGGTGGTGCCGCCGCACCGGGCGGGCGGCCAGGCCCAGTACGTGTCGGCCCCGGTCCCCGCCCGCGACGACCACCCGCTCGCCGCCCTGCTCCCGTGGATCACGGCCCGGCTCGACCAGCCGCTGACGGTGGAGGACCTGGCCCGCCAGGCGAAGGTCAGCACCCGCCACCTGACCCGCCACTTCCACGCGGCGACGGGCACGACCCCGCTGCAGTGGCTGCTGGTCCAGCGGATCCGCCGCGCGCAGGACCTGTTGGAGCGGACGGACTCGGGGATCGACACGATCGCGGCGGCGGTCGGCATGGGCACGGCGACCACGTTGCGCAGGCACTTCAACCGGACGGTCGGCGTGCCCCCGGATACCTATCGGCGCACCTTCCGCGGTTAGGGTTCGCCATGCAGTCGTACGGGTTCGTGGGCACCGGCGAGCTCACCGCCGCCATCGTCGAAGGCCTCAGCGCGGACGTCGCCGAGCCGCCCGCCGTCTTCCTCTCGCCGCGCAACCACGACATCGCGCACGATCTCGCCGCGCGGTTCCCGAACGCCGAGGTCTGCCGCGGCAACCAGGAAGTGCTCGACAACGCGACCACCGTCGTCGTCGCCGTGCGCCCGCAGGTCGCCCGGGATGTCCTGGCGGAACTGGCTTTCCGCCCCGAACACGTCGTCGTGAGCGCGGTCGCCGGTGTCCACCTCGACCGGCTCGCGGCCTGGGTCGCCCCGGCCACGCGGATCGTCCGGTCCATTCCGCTGCCGACCGCGAGCCGCCGGGCCAGCCGGACCGCGATGTACCCCGGCGACGCCTCCGCGCGGGCGCTCTTCGAGAGCGTCGGTGACGTCGTCGTCCCCGCGGACGAAGCGACCCTCGACACCTTCAGCGCCGCGACCGCCACCTTCGCCGCGCACCTCGGGCAGCTCGCCGCCATCGCGGGCTGGATGGCCGGGCACGGCGTCGACCCGGCGGACGCCGACGCCTACATCGCCCACGTCTACGGCGAACTCGGCCGCACCCTCGCCCGCCACGACGGGACCCTCGAGGAGCTCGCCGCCAAGCACATGACGCCCGGCGGCATCAACGAGCAGTTCCGGGCCACCCTGCGGGACATCCCCACCGAGCGCGGCCTCGACGAGGTCCTCGCCCGCCTCGAAGGTCAGTAGCGCACGTCGCTCTGCAGCAGCGGCGGGTACACAGTGGACGGTTCGCCGTCGACCGTCGTGCCCGCGAACTGGAGCATCGCGCGCTGGGCGCCGTGCATCGGGGCCGGGTAGTCCAGCGTCGGGGCCGAAACCTCGTCCAGGCGCGCGAGGTCCGACGCCGAGAGCGTCACGTCCAGGCCGGCCAGGTTTCCGGTCAGGTGCTCCAGCCGCCGGGCGCCGACGATCGGGACCACCGTGCCGGGTCGCGCCCGCAGCCACGCCAGGGAAACCGCCGCCGAAGTCGTCTCCAGCGCCGAAGCGATCGAGGCGACGACGTCGATGACGGCGTACTCCTCGTCGGAAGGTCCGCCCACGAAGGCCGCGCGGGCCGAGTCCGGCGTGGCGGCGTCACGCCGGTACTTGCCCGACAGGAAGCCGTTCTTCAGCGGGCTCCACGGCGTCAGCGCGATGCCCTGGTCGAGCGCGAACGGCGCCAGCTCCCCCTCCACCGTCCGCGCCAGCAGCGAGTACTCGACCTGCAGCGCGACCAGCGGCGTCCAGCCCCGCAGCAGCGCCGTCGTCTGGGCCTGCGCCGTGACCCACGCCGGGGTGTTCGAGAAGCCGACGTACCGGATCTTGCCCGCGCGCACGAGGTCGTCGAGGGTGCGCAGGGTCTCCTCGATCGGTGTGTGGCGGTCCCAGTTGTGCAGCCAGTACAGGTCGAGGTGGTCGGTCCGCAGCCGCCGCAGGGACTCGTCGAGCTGGGCGATGATCGACGCGCGGCCCGCGCCGCCGCCGTTGGGGTCGCCCGGGTGCATGTTGCCGAAGAACTTCGACGCGAGCACCACGTGCGAACGCAGGCCCGGCCGCGCCGCGAAGAAGTCGCCGAGGATCTTCTCCGAGTGGCCGTTCGTGTAGAAGTTGGCCGTGTCGACGAAGTTCCCGCCGCCGTCGAGGTAGGTCTGCAGGATCTTCTCGGACTCCTCGACGCCGCAGCCGGCGCCGCCGGGGTCCTCGCCGAAGGTCATCGCGCCGAGCGCGAACGGGCTGACGCGCAGCCCGGAGCGGCCGAGGGTGACGTAGTGGTCGAGTGGCATGGAACTCTCCTCAGGTGTCGGATTGACCACCACCAGGAAACCGCGGAACCCCAGCTCGACGGTAGATCGATCGACGCTACCTCTTGCACGATCCTCCCGACTTCGATTGTCACGGGCAAACCGCTGTGCTTTTCTTGAGAAGTGCTGACCGAGCTCCGCGACCTCGTCGCCACCCACGTACGCGCCGACCTGCGCACGCCGATCCCGGGCCTGCTGCTGTCCGAAGTGGACACCAGCGAGCCGCACCACTCGCTGGCCGAGCCGCTCCTGGTCGTGATGGCCCAGGGCGGCAAGCGCCTGCTGCTCGGCGAGCAGGTGCACGAGTACCGCGCCGGGCAGTACCTGCTGGTCAGCACCGATCTGCCGGTGACCGGCCACTTCGTCGGCGCGACGCCGGAGACGCCCGCGCTGGGCGTGGGACTGGCCCTGCGGCCCGCGGCCATCGCCCCGCTGCTGCTCGAAGCCCCGCCCGGCCGGTTCTCGCGCACGCCGCCGGCGTCGCCGATCGCGACCGGCGACGCGAGCCCCGAGCTGCTCGACGCCGTCGTCCGGCTGGTGCGGCTGCTCGCTCACCCCGCCGACGCGCGCGTGCTCGCGCCGCTGATCGAGCGGGAGATCCTCTGGCGGCTGCTGACCGGCCCGCACGGCGGCCTGGTCCGGCAGATCGGCCTGGCGGACAGCGGGCTGGCCCACGTCGGCCGGGCGATCCGGTGGATCCGCGAGAACCACGCCGAGCCGATGCGGGTCGACGAGCTCGCGAAGCTGAGCGGGATGAGCCCGTCGGCGTTCCACCGGCACTTCCGCGCGGTCACGGCGATGAGCCCGCTGCAGTTCCAGAAGCGCATCCGCCTGCAGGAGGCCCGCTCGCTGCTGCTGGCCGACGCGGGCGACATCGCGGGCGTCGGGCACCTCGTCGGCTACGACAGCCCGTCGCAGTTCAACCGCGAGTACCGCCGCCTGTTCGGCGCCCCGCCCGGCCAGGACGCGGCGCGGCTGCGTGCGGCCGCCGCCCCCGCCGGGCCACGGCTGCCGTGAGGTCCGATCCGTTCAAGACCCGCGGCCGCGGCGGTGCGACGCTGGGCGCATGGCTGTGAACCTTTCCGCGGCGGCGTCGTTCATGGCGACGCACGCCCGGCTCCTCGACCGACGCCGCTTCGAGCTGCTCAGCGGCGCGACGAACGCCGACGCCGTGCTGGCCGCCGTCGACGGCTACCGCAATCCCGACGGGGGCTACGGCTGGGGCCTCGAGCCCGACCTGCGAGCGCCGGAGAGCCAGCCCGGTGGCGCCCTCCACGCCTTCGAGGTGTTCGAAGAGACCGGGCCCACCCCGCACGCGGCCCTGCTCTGCGACTGGCTGGCCTCGGTGTCCACACCGGACGGCGGCCTGCCCTTCGCCCTGCCCGTGGCGGACCCGGCGGGCTGCGCGCCCTTCTGGGTCCAGGCCGACCCGGCGGTGGCCACGCTGCAGAGCACGGCGTTCGCCACCGGCGTCGCCCTGCGCGTCGCCCGCACCGACCAGGCGGTGCGCGAACACCCGTGGCTCGCCGCGGCGACGGAGTACTGCTTCCGCGAGATCCGCGCCCTCACCGAGGCGCCGCACGCGATCGCGCTGTCCTTCGCGGTGGGCGCCGTGGACGCGGCCCACGACTTCCACGCGGAGGCGGCCCCGCTCCTGGACCGGCTGGCCGCGTACGTCTCGCCCGACGGCCTCGTCCCGGTGGCCGGCGGTTCGGACGGGGAAACGTTGCGGGCACTGGACTTCGCGCCGCTGCCGGACCGCCCGGCCCGCGCGTTGTTCAAGGACGCCGTGATCGACGCGGAGCTGCGGCGGCTCGCCGACGGGCAGCAGGACGACGGCGGCTGGCGGGTCGACTACGCCAGTTATTCGCCCGCGGCGGAGCTCGAATGGCGTGGCTACGCGACCGTCCGCGCGGTCTCGATCCTGCAGCGCAACGGAGTGCGCTGAAGATCTACACGAGCGACGTCGTCGTTCACTCGCCCGTGGCACGTTGTGTCACGGGCGGTGAGCGGTCACGCGCCTTTCCGTGTGCGCTGCCGTACCCGTACTGTGACGGGGAAGCCGGTGCCCGGAGGTGAAGCATGTCGTCGCGCAACCCGTTGAGCTGGTTCACCCGCTGGGCCGACTGGTTCGAGGAGCGCGGCGTCTACGTGCCCGGCGAGGAGAGCCGCGCGGTCGACCCGATCCGGGATTTCGGCTGGTTGATGGCGTCGTGGGTGGTCGGCGTGGCGATCTTCATCCTGCTGTTCGCCCTCGCGGTTTAAGTGGCATATCGACGGTGATTGTCACCACCCGTGCCTTTCCGGTCACGGATTGGCCACGGCGCGGCACCAGGTGCGCGACAACCCCCCGTGTCCGCTCGTAACCACGCGCGATCACGGCCAGAGTGGAGCGGGTTCGCCCGGCACGCCCCGTTGCCGAACGGCACCCCCGACCCGCCGACTGGAGTACCCGCGATGGCGCTCGCGCGCACGTGCAAGATCATGTTCACCACAGGACTGCTTTCCCTGGCGGTGGCGTGCGGGGTCCCTTCGGCGCAGGAGGGCACCGCGGCCCTAGGGGCGGGCGGCGGGCAGGCGGGCGCCAGCGCGGCGCAGGCGGGCAACGACCTCAAGTTCGGCGCCGACCACCGGTTCGCCAGCGGCGTCACCATCTCGGTCGGCTCACCGGAGTCGTTCAAGCCCAGCGCCTCGGCGTACCCACGCGGCCCGCGCGGCGCGGCGTTCGACGTGGAGCTGACGAACGACGGCGCGACGACGTACAAGCTCTCGGGCCTCACCGTCACCGCCACCGCGGCGGGTGCCCCGGTCAAGCAGGTCGTGGACACGACCCAGGGGTTCACCGGCATCGCCGACGCGGGCAAGGACGTCCCGCCCGGCCGCACGGTGCACGTCACCCTCGCGTTCGCGGTACCGCAGGAGCCGACGCAGCTGCGGCTGCAGATCCGCCCGAGCGCGACCGAGGCCGCCGCCGTCACCTACTGCGGTCCGGCCTGACGTTAGGCTCGGTCCATGACCGAGCGACTTTCCCCCGGCGACGAAGCCCCGGACTTCACCCTGCCCGACAGCGAGGGCAAGGACGTCTCGCTGCGCGACTTCCGCGGCAAGTCCGTCGTCGTGTACTTCTACCCGGCGGCGAGCACCCCGGGCTGCACCAAGCAGGCCTGCGACTTCCGCGACAACCTCGCCGAGCTGAACGACGCGGGCTACCAGGTGATCGGCATTTCGCCGGACAAGCAGGCGAAGCTCGCGAAGTTCGTCGAGAACGAGAAGCTGACGTTCCCGATGCTGGGCGACCCCGACAAAGGCGTCATCGAGGCGTGGGGCGCGTACGGCGAGAAGAAGAACTACGGCAAGACGTATATGGGTGTGATCCGCTCGACGTTCGTCGTCGACGCCGAGGGCAAGATCGCCCACGCCTTCTACAACGTCCGCGCGACCGGGCACGTGGCGAAGCTGATCCGCGACCTCGGCGTCGCCTCCTGATCGGTAGCGATCCACAGTAGACAGACACACCTCGGGCAACGCGAGTCGTGAGTGAGAAACAGTGGTAACTAGTCAGGTGGTTGCGGGGCTGGTTGGAAGCCAGGGGTTTCCGGTGATGGCGTCGCGGAGTGCGGTGATGACGTTGAGGCCGTTCTTGCCGACGGTGGAGACGTAG